>CAYNOL010000216.1:0-5450 GCA_964398825.1 uncultured Ardenticatenaceae bacterium | reverse complement strand
CCGTCCGCGAGCGGCTGGAGATGGCCGGCGACATCGGCGGCAAGGTCATCATCGACTGCACAAACCCCATCGCCCCCGGTCTGCGGCCGATGTTTGACAGCGCCACGTCGGGCGTCGAGCAGATCGCCGCCTGGGCGCCGCGAGCGCGGGTTGTCAAGGCGTTTAACACCACCGGCGCGGAGAACATGGCGCGGCCGCAGTACAACGGCCAGGCGGCGACGATGTTCATCTGCGGCGATGACGAAATGGCGAAAGGGGCGGCGGCGCAATTGGCCGAAGAGCTGGGGTTCGAGGTGGTCGACGCGGGGGGGCTGTCGGCGGCGCGCCATCTGGAGAATCTGGCGCTGTTATGGATCCACCTGGCGCGGGTCAACGGTCTCGGCCGTGACATCGCTTTCAAGTTGCTGAGACGATGAGCTTCCAGACCTGACAGGTGGCCGGTTGCGCCACCTGTCAGGTCTTTCCGCTTGCTCCTGCTCCTACCGAATCACAATCGGCAGCATCAATTTCAGGTCGTCGTCGGGCTCCGGTTCAGGCTGGGTGGTTTGGCGTTCATAGGCGCCGACGTCGCAGCCCTCGCCGGCGGGCATCGGGCGTGGCGCGCCGCGCTGGTCGGCCGCCACCGTCATGCCGCAGCCGGCCTGCCCGGCGGGGATGTGGTTGACAGCCGGGCTGTTCTCGCCCAGGGCGAAGGTGGCCGTCGTGCCCGGCGGGTTGACCGCCAGCGGCAGCAGCCGCGCGTTGGCCGACGGCAGATCGCTGGCCTGGGTCAGCTGGCAGGTGTTGTCCGACGACAGGTTGTAGCCGCCGGATGTGAGCGTGCCGCCGGCGACCGAGCAGTTGGCCCCCATGCCCAGGGTATGGCTGACTATCGTCGCCACCAGCGAGACGGCCGACGAGCCGCCGGTTTGGGCGGCGTGGATGGCGCCGCCGCCGTTGGTCGAGCTGTTCACGGCGAAGGTGACGTATCGCAGGTCGGCCGTGGCGGAGCCGTCGAGTGAGGCGTTATAGAGCCCCCCGCCACCCGAATTGGCCAGATTGCCGGAGATGGTGACATTGAGCGCCTCCACTGTGGCGCTGCCCCCATCATTCGACATGTTGAAGATGCCGCCGCCGGTCAGCGCCGCGGCATTGCCCGACAGCGTTGAGCCGCTCACCGTCAGCCGGGCGGCCGCGCCGCTGCTGTGGTTGGCGATGGCGCCGCCCCGATCGCTCAGATTGCCCGACAGTGTGCTGTTTTCGATGGTCAGATCGCCCTGGTTGTAGACGGCGCCGCCCCATTTGTTGTCGGGCCCGCGGCTGGCCTGGCCGTTGATGAGGGTGATGTTGAACACCCGGGCCGTCGTGCCTTCGGACACGGTCAGGACGGTGCCCTTGTATTTGCCGTCGATGGTGTGGCCGTTGCCGTCGATGACCAGTTGGCCGTCGCTGTTGTCCAGCGGCCGAGTGGCGCGGCTAAGGCTGATGTCGCCGGCCAGGGTGATGGTGTGGGTTCCCGCGCCGGCCTCGTTGACACAGTAGATGGCGTCGTCGAGCGCCTGCTCGGTGGCGGGGGCATAGGGGGGCGTGCAGTCGGGCGGCGGGGGCGTGCCGGTGGCGGTGGATGTCGGCGTTGGCGCGGGGGGCGTCTCGCCGCTGGGCACCGTGGCCGTGGGTGTCACCTCGCTGGGCACCGTGGCCGTGGGCGTCACGTCGACGCCTCCTTCGCCGCTTTCGTAGGCGCCGATGTCGCACAGCGGGGCCGGGGACGGCCGCATGACGCCGCGCTGGTCGGTGGTGACTGTCGTGCCGCAGCCGCCGACGCCGTCGGGAACCTGCTGCAGCGCGTCGCTGTTCACGCCCAGCGCGTGGGTGGCCGTCGTGCCGGGGGCGTTGAGAGCCAGCGCCACCAGGTCCGCCTCGCCTTCGGAGATGTCGCCCGTGCCGTCCAGGTTGCAGGTGCCGTCAGTGTCCAGATTGTAACCGCCGGAGTTGATGGCCGTGCTGCCGATCAAGGCACAGGCCCCGCCCTGGGTGCCGGCGGAGACGAGCGTACCCACCATTTCGACGCTGTCGCTTATGATGTAGAGGCCACCGCCCGAGGTGGCCCAATTGTCGGCCAGCGTGACAAAGCTGAGCGTCACCTCGGCCGAGCCGCCGGTACTGGTGTTGGCAATGCCGCCGCCGAACCAGACGGCGCTGTTGCCGGACAAGGTAGTGTTGAGCAGTGTGGCCTCGGCCGTGCCCAGGTTGCCGTTGTTAAAGATGCCGCCGCCGCTGTTGGTGGCGGTGTTGTCGCTGAGTGTGACGCGCTCCAGGGTTAGTTCCGTCACGCCGTTGTTGCCGTTGTTGAAAATGGCGCCACCGTAGCGGCTAGCGTTTTCGCGCAGGGTCGTGTCAGTGATATGGAGCGAGACCGTGCTGCCGCTATGGCCGGTGGCGGCCACGCCCCCGCCATAGCTGATGGCGCTGTTGTCGCTGATCACCGAATCGGTGATTTCGATGTCCACTTTGCCGCCGAAGCCCGTCGCAGCCAGCCCGCCGCCCATGTACGAGGCTTCGTTTTCGCTCAGCGTGACGCCAGAGAGAGTCAGCGACGCCGTGGCAGACTGATTGGGTAAGGTGTAGATGCCCGCGCCGGTGGCGCCGGAGTTGCCGGTAATGGTCGAATCAATCACGGTCAGCTCGCCGCGGTTGAAGATGCCGCCGCCCGACAGGCCGTCGGGGCCGCTGCTGCCGCTGCCGCCGGTGATGGTCAGGTTTTGCACAGTAGCGGTCGTGTTTGCCAGCACTGTCAGAGCGGTGCCGACGCCGGCCGCGTCGAGTGTGTGGCCGGCGCCATCGAGGGTCAGGCGCGTGGCCTCGGTGTTGTTGAACGCAGGCAGAAGGGCGCTCAGAGTGATGTCGTCCGTCAAGGTAATCGTGTGGTTGCCGGGGCCGGCGGCGTTGATGGTATCGATGGCCGTTGCCAGCTCGGCCGCGCTGCCGGCGGTCACATCGGCCGCGCGCACCAGCGGCAGAATCGCCAATCCCATCACCAGCAGCAGACCGGCCATGAGGCTCACGAATAAGGATCGACTGTTTAACTTGATGATCGGTTTCATATCACGCTCCTTGGGTCAAATCAGATCAACCCGCTGCAAGTATAGGCCACGGTTGTACATGTCGCAGCGAAGAGCACGTGAAAAGTTTGGGATCTATGTAGACCAATGGGTCTCGTTTCCCCATTGACAACGGAAATCCCCGTGTTATAATCTTTGTATATCCCCCCCCCCAGGGGGGTGGGTAGGAAGAGAGATATGATGAACCCCCAGACCCAACAAGACGCCCAACGCCGACTGGCCAGCGCCGCCGGCCACATTCGCGGCATCGAGCGCATGGTGGCCGATGACGCCTACTGCATCGACGTTATCAAGCAGATACAGGCTGTGCAGGCCGCCCTCAACAAGGTCAGCACCATGTTGCTGGACAACCACCTGCGCACCTGCGTCACCACCGCCATCCAGGGCGACGACGCCACGGAGCGGGAGAAGATGTTGCAGGAGATCACGAGTGTGTTTGAGGTGACGGGGAAGAAGTGATCAGTGAGCAGTGTTCAGTAATCAGTATTCAGTCACGACTGGATACTGAACACTGGATACTGAACACTAACAAGATTCGGTTAAACAAAAGGAGACCCTGACAAGATGGAAACCAAGACCTTCAAAGTGCCCGGCATCAGCTGCGGCCATTGTGTGCATACGATCAAGATGGAAGTCAGCGAGATCCCCGGCGTCGAGCGCGTGGATGCTGACCAGCAGACCCAGATGGTCACTGTCGCCTGGGACAGCCCGGCCGACTGGGAGAAGATCCGCACCACGCTGGTGGAGATTAATTATCCGCCGGAAGGGTTGATCACGTTGAGCTAGGGGAAGGGGCGTGGGGGAGTAGAGGCTGGGAGACTGAAAGAGTGAGAGACCAAGAGACTGGGAGATTGCCGGTCGCTCAGTCTCCCAGTCTCATAGCCTCCCGGTCCCCTTTCCCCCCTTCACGATAGATATGACCGACCAAACCCTAACCCTCCCCGTCATCGGCATGACCTGCGCCAACTGCGTGGCGGCCGTGGAGCGCAACGCGAAGAAGGCCGACGGCGTGACGGACGCGGCCGTCAATTTCGCCAGCGAGCGCGTCACCGTCCACTATGACCCGGCCGTGGCCGGTGCCGCCGCGGTGACGCAAGACGTCATCGCCCGCATCCGCCGCGCGGGCTACGATGTGCCGACGGCCGAGGTCGAGCTGCCGCTGTTGGGCATGACTTGCGCCAACTGCGCGGCGACGATCGAGCGGCGGCTGGGCAAGGTCGACGGCGTGGTCGAGGCCACGGTCAACCTGGCCAGCGAGCGGGCCACCGTGCGTTATGCCCCCGGCGCGACGACGCGGGCCGACCTCGTCGCCGCCGTCCGCAAGGCGGGGTATGACGTGGTCGAGACGGCCGCCGGCGACGACCCCGTCGACGCCGAGGCGGCCGCGCGCGAGGCCGAAATCGACCACCAGAAGCGACGGCTGCTCATCGGCATCCTCTTCACGCTGCCCCTGTTCATCATCAGCATGGGGCGCGACTTCAATCTCATCGGCGACTGGGCCCACGCGCTGTGGGTCGATTGGCTGTTCCTCTTGCTGGCCACGCCGGTGCAGTTCATCGTCGGCTGGGATTACTACGTCGGCGCGTTCAAGAGCCTGCGCAACGGCAGCGCCAACATGGATGTGCTGGTGGCTCTCGGCTCGTCGGTAGCCTACTTCTACAGCGTCGCCGTGCTGCTGGCCAAGAGCGCCGGCAGCCACGCGCTGGGCCACCATCTCTATTTCGAGACCTCAGCCGTCATCATCACCCTCATCGTCACCGGCAAGCTGCTGGAAGCGCGGGCCAAGGGGCGCACCAGCGAGGCGATCAAGAAGCTCATCGGGCTGCAGCCCAAGACGGCGCGCGTCGTGCGCGACGGCCGCGAGCTCGACATCCCCGTGGCCGAAGTGGTGGCGGGCGACATCTTGCGCGTTCGGCCGGGCGAGAAGTTGCCCGTCGACGGCCGCGTCGTCGACGGCCGCTCCTCGGTCGACGAGAGCATGATCACCGGCGAGAGCCTGCCGGTGGACAAGAAGATCGGTGACGCCGTCATCGGCGCCACGATCAACCGGCAGGGGCTGCTGACCGTCGAGGCGTCGAAGGTGGGCAAGGACACCGTGCTATCACAGATCATCCGCATGGTGGAGCAAGCCCAGGGCAGCAAGGCGCCCATCCAGCGCGTGGTCGACCGGGTGGCGGCGTGGTTCGTGCCCGCCGTCGTCGTGCTGGCGCTGCTGACGTTCGGCGTGTGGATGCTGTCGGGCGCGGGCTTCGTGCCGGCGCTGCTGCGCCTCGTCGCCGTGCTGGTCATCGCCTGCCCGTGCGCCATGGGACTGGCGACGCCGACCTCGATCATGGTCGGCGTGGGCAA
>CAYNOL010000215.1:0-5451 GCA_964398825.1 uncultured Ardenticatenaceae bacterium | reverse complement strand
CTCCAGCTACCTTGAGGAGGAGAAGCTGGGAATCCTGCACCAGTTCCTGCTCCCCCGCCAGTTGGAGCAGCACGGCCGGGCCGACAAGAAGAATCGCTTCGAGGAAGACAGCCTGAAGACGCTCATCCGCGAGTACACGCGCGAGGCGGGCGTGCGCAATCTGGAACGCGAGGTGGCCAACGTGGCGCGCAAGATCGCCCGGCAGGTGGCCGAGGGCAAGCGCTTCCCGCGCGTCATCACCGCCGACAAGGTGCGCGAGCTGCTCGGCCCGCCCCGCTTCACCGAGGACGCCCGCGCCGACACGGACGAGGTCGGCGTAGCCACCGGCGCGGCATGGACGGCCGCCGGCGGCGAGCTGATGACCATCGAGGTCAACCTGATGCCGGGCAAGGGCAACCTCATCCTGACCGGCCAGTTGGGCGAGGTGATGCGCGAGAGCGCCCAGGCGGCGCTGACCTATACGCGCAGCCAGGTAAATCGGCTGGGCATCCCCGTCGACAGCTTCGAGCGGCAAGACATCCACATCCACCTGCCGGAAGGGGCAGTGCCGAAGGACGGCCCCTCAGCCGGGGCGACGCTGGCCGCGGCGCTCATCTCCGCCTTCACCGAGCGGCCTATCCGGCGCGACGTGGCCATGACGGGCGAGATCACCCTGCGCGGCCGCGTGCTGCCCGTCGGCGGCGTGCGCGAGAAGGCGCTGGCTGCCCGCCGCGCCGGAATCCGCACCTTTGTGCTGCCGCGCAAGAACGAGCGCGACCTGCTCGACATCCCCAAGCACCTGCGGCAGGACGTAGAGTTCATTCTCGTTGATCGGATCGAAGAGGTATTGGACGCGGCGCTGCTGCCTGATTCTGAAGAGGAGTAAGCGTGAACCCTGTGAGTACACCCGTCGCCACCTTCTCTATCGTTGCCTATGACCCCCAGGCGAAAGAGTGGGGCGTGGCCGTGCAGTCAAAATTCCTCGCATGCGCGGCCGTCGTCTCGTGGGCCCGCGCCGGGGCAGGGGCAGTGGCCACACAATCCTTTGCCAACGTCGCCTACGGCATCGACGGCCTAGATTTGATGCAGCAGGGATGGAGCGCTGCCGAGACGATTGAACACCTGACGGCAGCCGACGAGCAGCGCCCCCTGCGACAGGTGGGCATGGTAGACAAGCACGGCCGTGCAGCGGCCTTCACCGGCGACGGCTGTTATGATTGGGCCGGCCATATCGTCGGCGACGGCTTCGCCTGCCAGGGCAACATCCTCGTGCCCGGCACCGTCGAGGCGATGGCCGAAACGTTCGAGCGGGCGCGGCGCGGCTCCGGCGAACTGGCTGACTGGCTTGTGGCCGCCCTGGCCGCGGGGCAGGCCGCCGGCGGTGACAGCCGCGGTCGGCAGGCGGCCGGTGTGCTCGTGGTGCGCCACAACGGCGGCTACGGCGGCAACAATGATCGCTATCTCGACTTGCGCGTGGACG
Organism: uncultured Ardenticatenaceae bacterium; assembly: GCA_964398825.1. Lineage (GTDB taxonomy): Bacteria > Chloroflexota > Anaerolineae > Promineifilales > Promineifilaceae > Promineifilum. The sequence goes on along the minus strand of CAYNOL010000215.1, from coordinate 3,992 downwards.
ACCACCCCGAGCCGATCGACAAGCTGGCTGAACTGGTGGCGATGCACCACATCTTCTTCGGCGCCGTCGATCCCGACGATCTCGTGCCGCTGGCCGGGGTGGCCGGGTCGCTGCAGGAGATCATGCGCCGCACCGGCCATTACAGCGGGCCGGTCAGCGGTGTTTTCGATGACGCCAGCCGATCGGCGTTGCGCGCGCTGGTGGGCAGCGAGAACCTCGAAGAGCGGTGGGACGGCACGGGGGACGAAATTGACCGGGTTGTCGTCGATTTTCTGGCCAGGCGGTTCGGCTAGTGGTTATGATGACTGCACCGCGCCCGTTACTCATCGAGCGGCCGATCGTCGTGCGCACCTACGACATCGACTTCGCCAACATCACCCACAACATCGTCTATCTGCGCTGGTTGGAAGATTTGCGCTCCGAAATCCTCAGTGACGTGCTGCCGATTGAGGAGATCATCAGCACCGGCATCAGCCCTATCCTCACTCGCACGGAGATCGACTATCGCTGGCCGGTGCGCATCGGTGACGTGGTGATCGGCCGCATGTGGGTGGACGAGCTGTCACGCACCCGCTGGACGCTGGCGGCCGAGATCGTCGTCGGCGAGCAGGTGTGCGCCGCCGCTCGCCAGAGCGGCTACTTCGCCGATCTGAACACGCTGCGTCCCGTCCGCGTTCCCGGCAAGTTGCGCGCCAAGTGGGATGCGGAAGCGGGCATAGCGTCATAGCCGAAAGCCCACTCAATCTGTGCAAAAAAAGACCGCGCCGGCGCCGACGCGGTCTTTTCGATGAGTTGGGTACGACGGCCGTCGCCTAGCGCCAATCTTCGATCGTCTCTTTGACCGTGCTGACGAAGTTGTCGGCCGACGCGCCGTCGAGGATGCGATGGTCGAAGGTGAAACTGACGTAGGCCAGCGGCCGAATGGCGATGGCGTCGTCGATCACCTTGACCCGCTTCTCGATCGCGCCCACGCCCAGGATGCCGCACTGCGGCTGGTTGATGATGGGCGTGGCGAAGAGGCTGCCCGACGTGCCGTGGTTGGTGATCGAGAATGTGCCGCCCCTTACCTCTTCCGGCTTCAGCTGCTTGGCCCGCGCCCGGTCGGCCAGGTCGTTGATCATTCGCGCCAGCCCCAACAGGTTCAAGCTGTCGGCATTCTTGATGACCGGCACGATGAGGCCGTCGTCCAGGGCCGTAGCCATGCCGACGTTGATCTCTCGCCGCAGCAGGATGCCGTCGTCGGACCAACTGCTGTTGACCATCGGGTGAGCCTTCAGCGCCTGCACGGTGGCGGCGACGATGTAGGCCATGAAGGTCAGCCGCGCGCCGTCGCGGGTGTAGGCATCCTTGTTGGCTTCGCGGTGGGCGGCCACGGCTGTGAAGTCGATCTCGAACACGGTGGTGACGTGGGGGCTGGTCTGCACGCTGCGCACCATGTGCTCGGCGATGGCTCGGCGGATGCTCGTCAGCGGCATGAGCTCCACCGCTCCCTCGGCCGCTGGCAGCGGCGCAGGTGTTGGCACGGCGGGAACCGGGTCGCGCGTCGGGGCGGGGGCGGCCGGCTCCTGCTTCGCGGCGGGGGGCGCGGCCGTCGCCGGTTGGGCTGCCCGTCCGTTGCTCTCCACGTAGGCCAGGATGTCTTCCTTGGTGATGCGGCCGTCGCGCCCCGTGCCCACTACCTGGCCGAGATCGACACCGTGCTCGGCGGCGATGCGGCCGACAACGGGGCTGATCCGGCCCAAATAGACGCCGGATGTGGGCGCCTTCGCCGGGGTGGCCGCCGGCTCAGGTTGCCGCGCTTCAACCCGTTCGGGAGCGGCCGCCGGGGCGGGCTGGGTCTTCTCGCCGTCGCCGTTGTCGGAGATACTCTCTCCCGGCTCACCGACATAGGCCAGTACTGTGCCCACGGGGATCGTCTCCCCTTCCTGCACGCACAGCTTCAGAACGACGCCCGCCTTGTCGCTCGTCGTCTCCGTCGTCACCTTGTCCGTCTCTACCTCGGCGATGGGCGCGAACTGCTCGACGCGGTCTCCTTCCTTCACCAGCCAGCGGGACAGCGTGCCCTCGATCACCCCTTCGCCCATTTCCGGCAGCGTTATCCGAGATGCCATAACTCTTACTCCCCCTTGTTGTTGAACGCAGGATAACGGGCCGGGTTGGCCTCGTTCATCATATCGTAGATGACGGCGAACACGTCTTCGGCGTTGGGCTTGGAGAAGTACGCGCCGTCGGAGCCGTAGGCCGGGCGGTGGGGTTTGGCCGGAATGGTGCGCGGCTCGCTGTCGAGCCAGTGGAAGCCGCCCTGCTTCTCGATGACTTCCTGCATCATGAAGGCCGTCGCCCCGCCGGGCATGTCTTCGTCGAGGAAGACGATCCGGTTGGTGTTCTTCAGCGACTCGACGATTAGACCGGGGCGGTCGAACGGCAGCAAGGTCTGCGCGTCGATGACCTCGACGTCGATGCCGACTTCGCTCAGCGCCTCGGCCGCGTCGATGGCGATGCGGCAGGCCGCGCCGTAGGTGACGAGCGTCACGTCCATCCCCGGGCGCAAAATCTCCGGCACGCCCAGCGGCACGGTGATGTCGCCGATGTTGGCCGGCAGCCGTTCCTTCAGCCGGTAGCCGTTCAGCACTTCCACCACCAGCCCCGGCTCGTCTCCCTGCATCAACGTGTTGTAGAAACCTGCGGCCTGGGTCATGTCGCGCGGGACACAGATGTGCATTCCTTGCAGCAGGTTGATGACCGCGCCCATGGGCGAGCCGGCGTGCCAGATGCCCTCAAGCCGGTGGCCGCGCGTGCTGATGATGACCGGCGCCTTCTGCCCGCCGCGCGTCCGCCAATGGAGCGAGGCGAGATCGTCGGACAGAATTTGCAGACCGTAGAGCAGGTAGTCGAGGTACTGGATCTCGGCGATCGGCCGCAAGCCGCGCAGCGCCAGCCCGATCGCCTGCCCGACGATGGTGGCCTCGCGGATGCCCGTGTCGGACACGCGCAGCTTGCCGTACTTGGCCTGCAGTCCGGCCCACGTCTGGTTGACGCCGCCCAAGCGGCCGACGTCCTCGCCGAAAGCCACCACCCGCTCGTCGCGCGCCAGCAGCGCGTCGAACGCGGCGTTCAGGATCTGCGAACCGGGCACCAGCGGCGAGTCGTCATTGTAGACCGGCTTGATCTCAGCCACGTTTAGCGCCGACTCGGCCGAGCGACTGTAGACGAACGAGCTGTACCGCTCCTTGTTGGCCTTGTCCTGCTCCTCTTTCCAGTTGAGCAGCGCGGCCAGCGGTGTGCCGGCATGTCGCGGCTCGTGGCGGGTCAGCACCAGCACTTCGCCCAGCGCGGTGTGGATGTCGCGACGCAACGGCGCGTCCTTGGCCAGCAGCTTGCGTCGAACGGCGGCGATCGCTTCGGCTTGGGGCGACGTCGCTTCCACCTGCTGGAACAGGTCAACAGCCCGCTGCCGCTCGTCGTAAATGGGGCGGATGAAGGCGTGCCACGCCTTGGTGCGGAAGTTCTCCACCACCTTCTCGGCGTTGCGCTCCAGATTGTCCAGCTCGCCCGGCGGGGCGATACGCTGCTCGATAATCCATTCGCGCATCTTGCGAATGCAGTCGAACTCCTTCTCCCACTCCAGCCGCTCGGCCGACTTGTACCGCTCGTGGCTGCCCGATGTGGAGTGGCCCAGCGGCTGGGTCATGTCGATGACGTGAATGATGACGGGGACGTGGTCGTTGCGCGTCAGCTCGGCCGCGCGGGCGTAGGTCTCGATCAGCGCCGGATAATCCCACCCTTTAACGGTGAAGATCTCGAAGCCGCTGTCGTCCCCCGGCCGCCGCTGGAAACCGGCCAGCAGTTCGGTCAGGTTGCCCTTGGTCATCTGGTGCTTGTTGGGCACGGAAATGCCGTACTCGTCGTCCCAGATAGAGACGATGACCGGCGCCTTCAGCACGCCGATGGCGTTGATCGCTTCCCAGAAGTGGCCCTCGGCCGTCGACGCG
>CAYNOL010000214.1:0-5490 GCA_964398825.1 uncultured Ardenticatenaceae bacterium | reverse complement strand
TAACACGTCGGCCTGTCAAGCCGAAGATCGCGGGTTCGATCCCCGTCGCTCCCGTCAGGGCACAAGTGTGAGCAAATTCACTTGTGCCCTTTTCTTTTTCCCCGACTAGCGATGAACCCCTTGTGCGCGGTTGTCAATAGCTTACGAGAAACCTCTCAATGAACTTGAGAGGTCTTTTGTATGTCTCGTCGTTGCCGTGCGCTCAGCCGTCTTCCAAAAAATTATCAATTCGATTAACGCTACTTCGCGCGGAACTTTTGAGCGTTGGCAGGCGTTATACTGTCATCGCTCGCCCAAACAACTGGTGAGACCGGGCGAGGCGTATACAGATGGTTGTAAGGAGACATACAATGTCAATCAAAAAAACGCTGTCGACACTGGTGATCCTGCTGTTGGTCTTGCTCACGGCGTGTAACCCGGCGGGGACCGAGCCGGAGACCACGCCCGAGCCGGGGAGCGAAACCCCGGTGGATGAATCGGCCGTCGCCACCAATGCGGCCATGGCCTTCCTGACGGGGCAGCTGGGCTTCTCTGAGGGGGAGATTCAGGTCGTCTCGACCGAGGCGACGGAGTTCAGCGACAGCTGCCTCGGGCTGGGCGGCCCGGCCGAGAGCTGTCTGCAGGCGATCACCCCCGGCTGGGTGATCATGCTGAGCGCGGGCGGCGAGGAGTACGAGCTCCGCACCGACGCGGTGGGGCAGCAAGTGCGCATGGTCGGCGGGCTTGAGTCCGGCGTCGGCCCGGCCGACGTGCCTTCGGCCGCCGTGCAGGAGTTCCTCGTCAGCGAGCTGGGCGTGGCCCTGGGCGACGTGCAGGTTATCCAGGCCGATCCGATGGAGTTTAGCGACAGTTGCCTCGGCCTCGGTGGGCCTGAAGAGCTCTGCGCCCAGGTCATCACCCCGGGCTGGATCGTGGTGGTGGACGTGCAGGGAGAGACCTATGTGGCCCACACCGATGAGTTGGGTCAGCAGGTGCGGCTGGCCGGTGACGCCGCGACGGGCGACGGCGCCGACGGCGCGGCCGACGCGCCCTCGGCCGCCGTGCAGGAGTTCCTCGTCGACGAGCTGGGCGTGGGCCTCGGCGACGTGCAGGTGGTCTCGGCCGAGCAGACTGAGTTCAGAGACGGCTGCCTTGGCCTCGGCGGGCCCGAAGAGAGTTGCATCCAGGCGATCACGCCGGGCTGGATCGTGACGGTCGATGTGCAGGGCCAGACCTACGTGGCCCACACCGACGAGTTGGGACAGCAGGTGCGCCTCGTGCCGTAATCGGCAGTAGATTACGAATTGTAAAAGCCACCGGGTTTTCCAGGTGGCTTTTTTGATCGGCGCTTTTCGGTGGCCGGCAGGTCAGTGGGTCAGTCTCTCAGTCTCTCGGTCTCTCACTCCCCCAATCTCCCAGTCTCCAGATGCAAGCTGGAAAGCTTGCGCTACAATCCCTCTCATGCAGTCTATCAACGTGCCTGATGAGTTGTACGACGCCTACATCTTCGACCTGGATGGGACGGTCTATCTGGGGGACGTGCTATTGCCCGGCGCGGGCGAGACGCTGGCCTTCTTGCGCGGGCAGGGCAAGCGAACGGTCTTCCTGTCGAACAACCCCACGCGCACGCGCGAGGAGTATGCCGAACTGTTGACACGGTTGGGCGTGCCGACGCCGCCGGCCGACGTGGTCAACTCTTCGTTCGTCATGGCTGACTTTCTCGACCGGCGGATGCCCGGCGCGCGGCTGTTCGTCGTGGGCGAGGCGTCGCTGAAAGCCCAGTTGGCCGCCCGGGGGTATGAGCTGGCCGACGATGCCGAGGGAGTGGCGGCCGTCATTGCCAGCTTCGACCGCACCTTCGACTATCACAAGCTGCAAGTCGCCTTCGACGCCGTTCGCTCCGGGGCGCGCTTCTTCGCCACCAACGCTGATCGCTACTGCCCCGTGCCCGGCGGCGGCCAGCCCGACGCGGCGGCGATGATCGCCGCGATCGAGGCGTCGACCGGTGTCGAGGTAGAGGCCGTCGTCGGCAAGCCGTCGGCCTACATGGCCGACGCCATCCTCGAGCTGTTGGGCCTGCCCCCCGAGCGGTGCCTGATGACCGGTGACCGGTTGGAGACTGACGTACTCATGGCTCTGGACGCCGGGATGTCGGGTGCGCTCGTGCTGACCGGCGCGACGGGTGAGGCCGAGCTGGCGGCGTCGCCCATTCAGCCCACCTACGTGCTACGCACCCTGGCCGACCTTATCCCGCCGTCTTTCCGCGCCGATGGGGATTAATCGATGACGACTCTGCTCTGGTTCTTGCTCGCTCTCTTCTGCGGCTCGCTGCCCTTCTCCGTCTGGCTGCCTCGCCTGTTCGCGCGGAAGGACGCGCGAACATTCGGCGACGGCAACCCCGGCTCGACCAACGCGTTCCGGGCCGCCGGGCCGCTGGTGGGCGTGGCGGCGCTGCTGCTCGACGTCAGCAAGGCGGCCGCGCCGGTGGGTTGGGCCTACCATCGCGCCGGCATCGGCGGCTGGCCGATGGTCTTCATCGCCACCGCCCCCGTCCTCGCCCACGCCTTCTCCCCCTTCCTGCGCTTCCGCGGCGGCAAGGCGCTGGCCCCGGCCTTCGGCGCGTGGATTGGTCTGACGCTGTGGAAGTTGTCGCTGCCCGCGCTGCTGCTGGTACTGCTTTGGCGCATGGTGCTCGATATCGACGGGTGGGCGGTGATGCTGGCGCTGGTTTCGCTGCTGATCTTCATCCTGGTCTGGATGCCCGAGCCCCTCTTGCTGGCGGTGCTGGCCGGGCAGGGGGCCATCCTCGGCTGGAAGCACCGCGGCGGCCTGCGACAGCGCCCCCGCCTGCGACCGTGGCTGGCTCGCCGCCTGTCCGGCTGACCGTGCCATGTGGCGCCACGACCTGATCTACGACCTCATCGCCTTCCAGCTGGTGTTGCTGGTCATCGTCCTCAGCAATGCCTGGCTGCTGCGCCGGGCCCGCCGCCACGCCCCACCGGAGCACTTCCCCCGCGTGTCGGTCCTCGTCCCCGCCCGCAACGAGGAGCACAACATCGGCCGCTGCGCCGCCTCGCTGCTGGCCCAGAATTATCCCGACTTTCAACTGCTGGTGCTGGACGACGAATCGACCGACGGCACGCGCGCCGTGCTGGAGTCGCTGGCGGCGGCCGATCCCCGCTTGCGCGTCCTCGCCGGGCGGCCGCTGGAGCCGGGCTGGCTGGGCAAGAACTGGGCCTGCGCCCAACTGGCGGCTTGCGCCGACGGCGAGCTGCTGTTCTTCACCGACGCCGACACCCACCACCACTCCGATACTCTGCGCGCACTCGTCACCGCATTGGAAGGGGAAGGGGCCGACCTGATGGGCGGTTTCCCGCGGCAAGAGGTGGTCACTTGGGGGGAGAAACTGATCGTCCCGTTCTTCTCATGGGTGGTGTACTGCTTCACACCGCTGGCGCTGGGGTACCGGCTGCGCTGGCCGGCGCTCTCAACGGCCGTCGGCCAGGCGCTGCTGTTCCGCCGCGAGGCGTATGAGGCGATCGGCGGTCACGCGGCCGTGCGCGCCGTCATCGTCGAAGACCTCGAACTGGCGCGGCGCGTCAAGGCCCACGGCCGCAAGTGGCGAATGCTCCACATCACCGACCTGATCGCCTGCCGGATGTATCGCAGCGGGGCCGAGGCAGCGGCGGCTCTGTCGCGCAACCTGTTCGCCGCGTTTGGCTTCCGCGTCGCACCCTATGTCTTCGCTTGGGCGTGGCTGCTGGTGATGTTCCTGAAGCCGTGGCTCGATTTGGGACTATGCGCGCTCGGGCGGCCGATTGGCGTGCCGCTGCCGGCCGTGCTGGTCTGCATCGGGCTGACGTTCCTCGTGTGGCTTGTCCCCTACCGCCAACTCGGCGTGCCCATCCGCCTGGCGCTGCCTTATCCGCTTACTGTTGTAGTGTTGAGCGGGATCGCGTTGCGTTCGCTGTGGCTGGGGTTGCGTGGGCGGTTAGTGTGGAAGGAGCGAGCGGTGGGGCGGCCGAGGGTTAGGTGGTTTTAGTCGAAGCCAGAGAAGTCTGCCTAAATCCACGCAGTCAAGTCAAAATCATCCACTAGAGGATTAAGGAACTGAACGCCCTCTAACAATCGACCATCCTGAAAGTCCTCACTTAGCAGAAGTGGTATCTGGTTGAGGCGGGCGGTTGCCCACAACTGCGCGTCGGAATAAGAAAGCTGGTGATCTCGAACGCCGCGCGCGGCTTCAAGGACGATAAGGGGCGTCAGATCAAATATATTCCAGATTTGTGACAGTAGGGCGACCTGATCGTATGCCTCGGCCACAGTGAGTGAGGGAGACAACCGACGGGTAACTACGTTGAAAAATTCACCGAGAACCTGAACGCTCAGGCAGCCGATACCTAGTGCTCCTAGCTCATCAAGAATCTGCCTTGCCCGCCCTTGCCGAACGGGATCGCGCGAATCGTAGAGGTAGACCAGTAAATCGGTATCGATGAGTGCAATGCTCATGATTAGTCAAATCGATTGAATCGTGTCTCGCGTTCGTCATAAGCGTCTTCGCGTCTCCAGTTATAAGGAGCACCTTCGGTCACGAGTTCATTGCGTTCATCGATAAATGCGAGGATTGCTTCCCATGCCTCAAAGCTGTTTGGTGCAGGCCTGGAAGAAGTGCTGATGACTTCGCGGTCGATAGCTTGCCTGATGACCTCCGCTTCGCTGACGCCACGCGCGAGAGCCAGGCGACTTAACCAGTCCGCCTGGCGACGATGAATATAAATTTGCTTCCGCACCATATCAGTCATCACTTTCTCCATCGCCCTCGTTATACACAAAATTGTACGCAACACGATCCCGAGTCCAGCCTACCGTAACAAAAATCCATCCCCCAGCGGATCCGCCGGATCGATCAACAGCTCATTCCGCCCCACAATATACGCCGTCCCCGACACGCGCGGCACGACGGCCGCATAGGGGCCGAACGTCGTCGCCTCTACAACCTCAGTGGTGAAGGTGGTCCCCAGAATACTCTCGACGACGAACGGCTCATTGAGGCCTATCTCCCCCCTGGCGTGGTGCAGCGCCGCACGGCCGCTGACCCCCGTCCCCGTCGGGCTGCGATCCACCTCGCCATCGGCGAAGACGCAGACCTGGCGCGAACGCTTGGTCTCCCACTCTCCTAATCTCCCAGTCTCTGATGAAGAAGGAGAGTGGGAGAGTGAGGGATTGAGAGATTGCCCGACGAAGATCACCCCATACAACAAGCTCAAATCCGGCTCAAATGGGTGCTGCGGGATGCCCACGTCCATGACCGCCCGCTTGATTCGCTTGCCCAGATCGATGAGCGTGTGGAAGTCATCGGGCGTGAGGCCGACGCCGATTTCATCGGCCGATACATAGGCGTAGAACGCGCCCCCGTAGGCGATGTCATAGCGCACGCGGCCGAGGCCGGGCACGTCCACCGTCTGATCCAGCGCGTAGACGAACGACGGGACGTTGTCGAATGAGACGTGG
>CAYNOL010000213.1:0-5624 GCA_964398825.1 uncultured Ardenticatenaceae bacterium | reverse complement strand
CCGAGCTGAAGGTGACGCTCTACGCCTTCTGGGCGCTGGGCCAGCGCGAGGGGGAAGTGCGCTATCTGCGGCTGCCCGACTTCATGAACGACGCGATCCTGCTGCGGGCGATGGGCGGGCCGAACATCCAGGCCGGCGTCGAGCTGCTGATGGACGGCATCGAGCGGGCGGTGGCGCGCGGCACGTTCCTGCAGGTCAATGTGGAAGGGGCCGACGGGCAGATGGAGCTGTACTTCCTCAACACCGAGCGCGGCCGCGCCGCCGTCGACGGCATCAGCCGCGGCGAATGGCGGCCGTCGCCCGACGACGAGCAGCCCATCACCCTGATGGTGGAGCGGCCGAATATCTTCGTGCTCTACGAGCAGAACATCGGCGCGCTGACGCCGATCATCGCCGAGGAGCTGCGCGAGGCGGAGCGCACCTATCCGTCGCACTGGATTGAAGACGCGATCAAGATCGCAGTGACCAACAACGTTCGTCGCTGGCGCTATGTCCATACCATTCTGGAGCGCTGGCGGCAGGAAGGAAGACAAGATGCGCGCGGTCAACGAGATTCTCAGCGGGACCTTCAACGGCAAGTCCCGCCCGAATATGACGACATCGTCGAGCGCTAAGCCGGGCGGGGGAGGCGGCGGCTCGCGCGACGACGGCGGCATTGGGAAACCTGACTGCCCCCACTGCGGCGGGCTGGGCTATGTCGTGCTCGACGTGGGCCCCGACGACCCGCAGTTCGGCCGGGCGACGGCTTGTGTCTGCCGCGCGGCCGAGCAGGAGCGGGCGCGGCTCGACAGCCTGATGCGCCTGAGCCAGATCGGCGCGCTGGCCGATTGCACGTTCGACAGCTTCATCCCCGACGGCCACGGCCTGACCGCGGCGCGGCAGCGCAACCTGCGCATGGCATATGAGCTGGCGCAGGAGTACGCCCAGACCCCCAAGGGGTGGCTGGTGCTGAAGGGGGGGTACGGCTGCGGCAAGACCCACCTGGCGGCGGCCATCGCCAACCGGCGGCTGGCCGGGGGGCAGCCGGTGCTGTTCGTCAACACGCCCGACCTGCTCGACCATTTGCGGGCCACCTACAGCCCCGAGTCGACCGTCAGCTACGACGAGCGGTTCGACCAGGTGCGCAACAGCCCGCTGCTCATCCTCGACGACCTGGGCACCCAAAGCAACAGCGAATGGGCGCAGGAGAAGCTGTACCAAATCCTCAACTACCGCTACAACGCCAAGCTGCCGACGGTCATCACCACCAACCTCGACCTGGAAGCGATTGAGATTCGCGTGCGCTCGCGCATGGTCGACCCCAGCCTGTCGCAGATCGTCCACATCGCCGCGCCCGACTTCCGCCGCGCGGGCGTGGGCGACGAGCAGTCCGATCTGTCGACGCTGAACCTGCATACCGACAAGACGTTCGAGACGTTCGTGCTGCGCGACGGCGAGCTGCCCAAGACGCAGGCCGACAACTTGCACCGGGCGCTGCAGCAGGCCGTGGCCTTCGCCGAGCATCCCACGGATTGGCTGGTGTTCAACAGCGTGGCCTACGGCAACGGCAAGACCCACCTGGCGGCGGCCATCGCCAACTATGTGGCCGACCAGGGGGAGCCGGTGCTGTTCGTCGTCGTGCCCGACCTGCTCGATCATCTGCGGGCGTCGTTCAGCCCCAGCAGCCAGAGCCGGCTGGACAAGCGGTTCGACGAGGTGAAGAGCGCGCCGCTGCTGGTGCTCGACGACCTGGGCACGGAGAGCGCCACCGCCTGGGCACGCGAGAAGCTGTACCAGCTGTTCAACTACCGCTACAGCGCCCGGCTGCCGACAGTCATCACCACGGCCGTGCCCATCGAGCAGATCGACCCGCGCCTGGCCTCGCGCATGCTCGACGGCCGCCGCTGCAAGTTCTTCGTGCTGGATGTGCCGAGTTATCGGGGGAAGCCGGGACGGGGGCGCAGGACAGCGGGACGGTAGCGCTTAAATGCCCGACCTAACCCTCTCCCTGACCGACATGGCCCACGGCGGCCTGGCGCTCGGCCGCGAGCGGGGCGGGCGGGCCGTCTTCGTGCCGTTCGCCATCCCCGGCGAGACGGTTCGCGCCCGTGTGCCCGACGACCGGCGCGGCTTCGCCCGGGCCGTGCTGCTGGAAGTCGTGGAGCCGGCGGCCGGGCGCGTCGTCCCCCGCTGCCGCCACTTCGGCATCTGCGGCAACTGCCATCTGCAGCACATGGCCTATGAGACGCAGCTGCGGGCCAAGGAAGCGGCCGTCCGCGACCAACTCACCCGCGTCGGCGGCCTGAAAGATCCCTCGTTGCGGCCCATCCTGCCCGCGCCGCAGGCGTACGGCTACCGCGCCGAGACGGCCCTCTTCCCGGCCCAGGCGGGCGGCTTGGGCTACTGGTCGCCCGTCGAGCAGCGCATCTTCCGCGTCGAGGAGTGCCCCATTCTGGAGCCGGCTCTGGAAGCGGCCCTGCCCGATCTCGACGTCGATCTGCCCGGTCTGCGCCGCCTGTCGCTGCGGCTGGGCGACGACGAGGAGCTGCTGGCCGCGCTGGAGACCGAGGACGTGGAGCCGCCGCAACTGGCCGTCGATTTCCCCGTCTCTGTGTCCATCGTGCTGCCCGACCGCACGGCCGCCTCGCTCATCGGCGACCCCTATCTATTGCGAACGATTGCCGGCCGGGAGTACCGCTTCTCGCCCGGCGTGGTCTACCCCGCCAACCCGGCCGTGGCCGAGCTGCTGGCCCGCGTCATCGTGGAGCTGGGCGAGGTGGGCGAGGGGGATACGGTGCTGGAGAGTCCGGCCGGGGCGGGCTGGCTGACGGCGGCGCTGGCCGAGCACGCGGCCGAGGTCATCGCCGTGGAGCCGAACCCCGACGCCGTGGCCGACGCGGCCGAGAACCTCGACCCCTTCGACAATATCAGCATCTATCAGGGCAGCGAGGACGAGGTGTTTCCCGCGCTGGAGACGCAGCCCGACGCGGTCCTCGACGGCGTCGACATGGTCGTCTTGCGGACGGGGCTGCAGCGCGCCGAGGAAGGGCTGTCGGCCGCCGCCTTCCGGCTGCTGGAGCGGCTGCACCCCCGGCGGCGCGTGGTCATCACCGGCGAGGTGGGGGCGCTGGCCAAGGACGCCAGGCGGCTGACGAAGATGGGCTACCGGCCGCTGGCCTTCCAGCCGGTGGATGTGACGCCGCAGGCGTATCTGGTTGAAGTAGTGTCGGTCTGGCGCAAGTAGGCGCGGCCTACTCGTTGCCCAACAGCCCGCCAACCTTCCCCGGCCGCGTGCCTTCCACGCCGTGCAGGAAGCCGACGAACACCAGCGGCTCGTCCAGCGCGCGGACGGTGTGATTCTCCCCCATGTCGAAAATCAGGATGTCGTTGGGGCCGAACTCGCGCTCCGCGCCGTCGGGCCCGGCGAACATGCCCCGCCCCTGCAGCACCACGGCGTAGAACGGGGAGCTGGGAACCAGGTGCTGCTCAATGGTCTGGCCGGGCTTGAGCATGAAGCGGATGACGCGGCCGTGCTGGTCGACGTACAGCGGCTGAGCGTAAGGGCGCTCGTCGTGGAATTCCAAATTCTCCAACAGATTGGTTGTGCGCATGGTGTCTCCTTGTGTGGGCCTTTCGGCGTGGGTGGTCAGGGGCAGCTCCCCGTGGCTTCTCTCTATTATGGGCGAACGACAGCCGGAACCGAACGGCTAAACGTCCCGACGGCATGAGCATTTTGTCGGATGTGGCGGCGAGGTAGAGAGTCTATGCCCACCTGGTATCGCCGTCGGCCGCGTTCGTCTTGAACACCAGCAACTCAAACGGCTCGTCGCCGCGATTGATCAGCTCGTGGACATCGCCCGGCTCCATCAGGATGACGTCGCCCGGCCGCATCACGTACCGTTCGCCGTTGGTCACCAAGTCGCAGACGCCACTGCGGATGACGTAGACCTCGACCGACGTGGCGTGGCTGTGGGGCGGGATGTGGGTGCCGGGCGGGGCGACAACGACTTGCAGCAGCGCCCCCGGCTGGCGCAGCGCCTCGGCCGTCAGCAGCCGGTTCTTGCGATAGCCGCGCCCTTCCTGCCAGTTGCTCTCATCCAAAGTAACGATCTTCATAAGCCGAAATCCTGCTTGCCTCTATAAACAAAAAATCGGGCCAAGCCCGATTTAAAAAAAAGCGCGGATGATGTAGACAGTGGAATCGTCCCGCAACCGGTCCAATCCCAAAATCCACATCATCCGCATCCAATCTCCAATCTCTACTCCCTAATCTCTGAGTCTCCCACTCTCCCGGTCGCTCAATCTCCCACCACCTCAACCACCTGTTTGTCTTCCGCCGGTTCGGTAACGCCGTTGCTCGACGGGATAGGCTCGTTCATCAGCTTCTCGAACGCCGGGCGGTCCAGTGTCTCCACTTCCATCAGCGTCGTCGCCAGCTGCACCATGCGGTCGTGGTTCTGCTCGATGATGTTTATCGCGCGGTTGTAGTTGTCATCGAGGATGCGTTTCACCTCGGCGTCGATCGCCTGGGCGGCTTCCTCGCTGTAGTCGCGGCCGCTGCCGAAGAAACCCATCTCGCGGCCGACGAACGGGTTGCTGTTGCCGTTGCCGTAGGTGGGCAGGCCGAGCCTGTCCGACATGCCGTACTCCATCACCATCGCCCGCGCCAGCCGGGTGGCGTTCTGCAGGTCGTTGGACGCGCCGGTGGTGATGCGGCCGAAGAAGTGCTCCTCGGACGCGCGGCCGCCCAGCGCCATGGCGATCTGGTCTTCGAAGAACTCGCGGCTGTGGAGCGCGCGGTCTTCGGGCAGCGACATCACATAGCCGCCGGCCCGGCCGCGGGGCACAATGGTGATCTTCTGCACCGGGTCGGTGTTGGTCAGGAAGAAGCTGACCACGGCGTGGCCCGCCTCGTGGTAGGCCACGGTCATCTTGTCGTCTTCGCTCATCACCCGCGTCTGCCGCTCCGGCCCCATGACCACGCGGTCGAAGGCGTCCTGGAACTCCAGCAGGCCGATGGTGCGCTTGTTGCGGCGCGCGGCGAAAATGGCCGCTTCGTTGATCAGGTTCTCCAGGTCGGCCCCCGAGAAACCGGCCGTCAGCCGGGCGGTGTCCTTGAAGCTCACCTCGCTGGCGATTGGCTTGCCGCGGGCGTGGACATGCAGGATCTTCTCACGGCCGGCCACGTCGGGCAGGTCGACGAACACTTTGCGGTCGAAGCGGCCGGGGCGCAACAGCGCCGGGTCGAGGATGTCAGCCCGGTTGGTGGCGGCGATGACGATGACGTTGGTCTCGTTGTCGAAGCCGTCCATCTCTACCAGGATCTGGTTCAGCGTCTGCTCCCGCTCGTCGTGGCCGCCGCCCAGCCCCGCGCCGCGCTGGCGGCCGACGGCGTCGATCTCGTCGACGAAGACGATCGACGGCGCGGCGGCCTTGGCCTTCTCGAACAGGTCACGGACACGGCTGGCGCCCACGCCGACGAACATCTCCACGAACTCGGAGCCGGAGATGTGGAAGAAGGGCACGCCCGCCTCGCCGGCCACCGCGCGGGCCAGCAGCGTCTTGCCCGTTCCCGGCGGGCCCACCATCAGCACGCCCTTGGGAATGCGCGCGCCGACCTGCACGAACTTCTCCGGCTCGCGCAG
>CAYNOL010000212.1:0-5652 GCA_964398825.1 uncultured Ardenticatenaceae bacterium | reverse complement strand
GCGGCGACAGATCAAGTTTGACGCCACACAGGTCCGCAACGAGACAGCCCTCGCGCAGATTATCAAGCTTGTAGAACAGGCCCAGGGCAGCAAGGCGCCCATTCAGCGGTTAGTAGATCGGATTTCTGCCTACTTCGTCCCAGCTGTAATAGGTATCGCCCTTTTCACATTTGTGCTGTGGTGGGTGGTTGGTGGCGAGTTTGTGCCTGCACTCACCAGGCTGGTGGCCGTGCTCGTCATCGCCTGCCCTTGCGCCATGGGCCTGGCAACGCCCACGTCGATCATGGTTGGTGTGGGCAAGGGCGCGGAGAACGGCATCCTGTTCAAGAACAGCGCGGCCCTGGAACAGGCGCACAAGTTAACCGCCATTGTTCTGGACAAGACCGGCACCATCACGAAGGGCATGCCATCAGTTACCGACATCGTCGTGAGCGACCATGCGCGGAACGGGCAAGCAAATGGGGATTATTGGCTGCGGCTGGCCGCCTCGGCCGAGCGCGGCTCGGAACATCCCTTAGGCGCGGCGATTGTGAGTTCGGCTCAAGATAAGGGGCTTTCTCTGAGCGAGCCGGCCGGCTTCGAAGGTATCGCCGGGCACGGCATTGCCGCGACGGTCGACGGTCACCTGGTTCTCGTGGGTAACCTGCGTTTGATGGAGCGAGAGAATGTCCTTCTGAACGGCCTCGGCCCTAAAGCCTCCCAGCTACAAAACGAGGCCAAGACGGCGATGTGGTTGGCGGTAGATGGTCAGGCCAGCGCCGTCATCGGCGTCGCCGATACCATCAAGGATGGGTCTCGGGAGGCAGTCGAGGCTTTGCACCGGCTTGGGCTGACAGTGGTGATGATGACCGGAGATAACCAGGCAACAGCCGAGGCCATCGCCGGGGAAGTGGGAATTGACAGGGTCTTTGCCGAGGTGTTGCCCGGCGATAAGGCCAACTACGTGAAACAGTTACAGGATGAAGGGTACCAGGTGGCCATGGTTGGTGACGGCATTAACGATGCCCCGGCGCTGGCCCAAGCTGACGTAGGTATCGCCATTGGCACCGGTACGGACGTGGCAATGGAAGCGGCTGACGTAACGTTGATGCGAGGCGATCTGCGCAGCGTGCCGCAGGCCATCAAACTGTCCAAGGCAACGATGCGCAACATCAGGGAAAATCTGTTTTGGGCTTTCGGCTATAACGTGGCTCTGATACCCATTGCCGCCGGTATTCTGGCTCCATTCGACTGGGCGCCGGACTTCCTGCGACAATTGAATCCGATTCTGGCCGCTGCGGCCATGGCTTTCTCCAGCATCAGTGTGGTGACGAACTCTTTGCGGTTGAAGCGAGTTAAGCTATAGCCTGTTGTCCCCCTCAGTGACACGGTCGTGCCGCGGGGCACGGCCGTGCAGTTCAGCTTATGGCTGGGCATTCCGCACTACCGTTCCTCCTATCTCCCAGAGGGCGTGGCGAGGGTCGGCCCAATGTTTGCGATGTTCAAAGAGAGAAAGATTGTGCTGCAGGCAACCAACCTGTAAATACGCCATTTAGCGCTGTCAGCGGGAACCCGCCCTCTCTATAATTTGAATATAACAACTGAAATTGGGGAGCTCCTTATGCCTTCTCTTTCCCGCCGTATAACCCTATTGATATTTGCGTTATTGATTGCCTCTTCCGGTTTGCTGACGGCATGTGGCGCGCAGTCATCAGCCGAGGATCACAACTTGGCAATGGCATCACTTGACGGCATGCCAATGGATGTAAAGAACGCGCCCGTAGCTGTCCAGCAATCCTATCAATTCAATGTGGCCAATCCGGACGTGATGGAGCAGCTCCCGTGCTACTGTGGTTGCGGGGCAATGGGCCACACTTCCAACTACGACTGTTACGTCTCGGGAATTGAGAGTGACGGCACGATCAATTACGACTCACATGCTTTGGGTTGCTCGATTTGCGTCGATATCACCCAGGACGCGATGCGACTGCTCGAACAGGGCAAGACCGTGGGTGAAATAAAGGCCTACGTGGATCAGACGTATGCCCAATATGGGCCTTCCAACATGCCTTGAGGTGATAGAGGCGAAACTCAATGAGCGTACTTTGGAATAATTGGGGGGCGACGAGCCGTTGGGCCGCCGTGGCTCTTGTGGCTCTTCTCATCCTATTTCTCCCTGTACCAAAAGCCACTTCAACCCCCATTGAGAGAACATTTCGCATCCAGGCCAGCCAGTTTGCCTACACTCCAGCCGTACTCTCCGTCAATCACGGCGATCGAGTGGTCATCGAACTCCTGGCCACAGATGTTGTCCATGGCTTAGCCATTGATGGCTACAATCTTGAGACTACCTCCGACCCAGGTCAGATTACCCGGTTGTCCTTTACAGCTGATAAGCAGGGGTTATTTCGCTTTCGCTGTTCCGTCACCTGCGGCAACATGCACCCATTCATGATTGGCAAACTTCAGGTTGGTCGGAATGACTTATTATGGCGCGGGGCGCTGCTGGCCGGGCTGGCGCTTTTCACAGGCGTCTGGGGATCGCGGAAGTGAACAAGGTTCAGGAAATCACCTGGCAGGAAACGGTCGTCCCAGGTGAAAAAGGCCTGAAGGAGCAAGACGGGCGCGACATTCCACGCCGGATCAATCTTTATCGTATCCCCTGGATTCGCCACCTTCTTTCGAGCCGCTGGCCGCAGTTTTTACTTCGAGCTCTCACGTTAGCTGGATTCGTATTCACTATCGTCGCCGGGTTAATCGGCTCGCGCGTAGGCAGTCACAACTTTGCCATCATCTTTGTCTGGATTGCCTGGTGGACGGCCCTCAAGCTGGCCTTTATCCCCTTGGGTGGCCGCGCGTGGTGCAGTGTCTGCCCTATTCCCCTGCCGGGTGAATGGTTACAGCAGGGTGGTATTCTGAAGAAAGGCCGCCGGCGCATCGGGCTAAACCGACGCTGGCCAAAGCGATTAAAAGGCTCCTGGCTTCAGTCCAGTGGTTTTCTTTTGATCGGCCTGTTCAGCGCTGTCACCCTGACAGACGCCCGACTCACCGCCTGGGTTTTGCTTGGATTGTTCGGATTGGCGTTCGCGTTGAGCCTGGTCTTCGAAAAGCGCGCCTTTTGCTCCTATGTCTGCCCTATCGGCGGGTTTTCGGGTATCTATGCCAAAACCGCGCCGGTGGAGGTGCGGGTGGTCGATAAGGCTATTTGCGCCGCGCACAGCGTGAAGACTTGCTACCAGAGTTGCCCCTGGGGGCTGTACCTCGTGGCGCTGCGCGATAGCTCTCAATGCGGGCTATGTATGGAATGCCTCCGTTCCTGTCCATCCAACAACGTGGCCGTCAATATCCGCCCGTTCGGGACGGATTTAGCCGGAGAAAAGGTAAATTCCCGGCCATCTAGCCGCCTGGATGAGGCATTCCTTGCCCTGGTGATGTTGGGTTCCGCGTTGGCCTTTTCAGCAGTATTTACCGGGCCATGGGGCGATTTGAAATCGGCCGCCTTTGCCATTGGCTCGCTGCCCTGGTTGGTTTATGGCCTGGGATTTCTGGCCCTCAACCTGGTGATTATGCCCGGCGGTTTTGCACTCGCGGTCTGGACGGGTCAAGGACGGCCCGGCAGTTGGAATCTTCTGCGGCGGGCCATTGCCGAGCATTCTCAGGTGCTGCTCCCCCTGGGCCTGTTCGCCTGGATCGCCTTCACGGTATCTTTCGCCTTCCCCAAGTTCAATTATGTTCTTACCGTTGTCTCCGATCCTTTGGGTTGGGGTTGGAACCTTTTTGGTTCGGCCGATACCACTTGGTCACCCGATGTATCTACTATTAGTCCAATCCTTCAGGTGACTCTACTGATGATAGGTTTGTTCTGGTCTATCAAGGTTGCGCAGCGTCTCCCCAAGACATACACCTTGCCGGGCCAGCGTCATTTGTTGCCAATCTATCTGTTTTGCCTGGCATCCACGTTCATGATGCTTTGGCTATTGGTCGGTTAACCCATGCGTAAGGAATGGCTCGCGAGAATTATCCTGGTTGTATTGGTAGTGGCCGCAGTCACGCTGCCGCTAGGGGCGTGGTGGTCGCGCAATCGCGGCGTAATTCTCCATGCCCGCATGGCCGAGACCGGCGGCTGGACGCCAGAAAACCTGACGGTAGAGGCAGGTCAACCCCTTCATCTGCGGCTGACCTCCGACGACGTCTTGCACGGTTTTGCGGTAGGACAAAGCGACCAACCCCCAGTAGACATTTATCCCGGCGAGGTGACCGAAGTCACTCTAACCTTCGACAAGCCGGGTAAGTACACCTTCTATTGCACGCGTTGGTGCAGCGCCAACCACTGGCGCATGCGTGGGACGATCGAGGTGACTGGACCGGAGACAGCGAATGAGCCTGTACAACCGCCACTTTACGTCACCCTCAACATCGACATCGACGCCCCACACAAGACGGATATCGTCCCCGAACTGACACCCTCCGCCCGGCGTGGTGAAAACCTCCAGGCCGCCATCCCAGATGAGTTCCAGGACCAAGCGTATTACCGATCGCACAGCCCGGTAGAACTGTGGCAGGCGCTGCGGGAAAAAGCAAGCCTCGCGTCCCTGAGCGACCAGGATCTGTGGGATATGGTGGCTCTTGTGTGGCGATCCAACACGACGCCGCAAGATCTAGGAGTGGGTCAGCAACTGTACACCGCGAATTGCGCCGCCTGTCATGGAGTGGAGGGGGATGGCAATGGCGTCTTCGCCGATGGCCTCGATCCCTCTGAGGCTGGCGATCATGCAGCCATGCAACCAGGCGAGATGACCCAACGTCCGACGGATTTCACCGACCCACGGCTCATGCTCGCCGCCAGTCCGGCGCTTCTCCAAGGCAAGATTGTGCGCGGTGGCATGGGCACGGGGATGCCTTATTGGGGGCCGATTTTCACCGATGAACAAACATGGGCGTTAGTCGATTATTTGTGGACATTTCAATTTGATCTGGAGAATGAACCATGAGTCAAAGAAAATACAGACAGAATTCCAAAAAACCGAAAGTGCAGAAACGGAATTGGGTACCCTATTTGCTCGGCCTAAGCCTCGTGCTCCTGGCCGGCCTTGTCTTCTTCGTCTTGCGGAAGGATGCCCCACCAAAAGCTGAAGTAGAAGTCACAGGTGCTCCCAGTCTGAGAGTGGACCAGGAAAAAATAGACTTGGGAGTGATGAAATTCAACCAACCGGCAGAGGCTTCCTTTCAGCTCACCAATGTCGGCGACCAGACACTGAGATTTAGCGAAGACCCGTATATAGAAGTCGCGGAGGGGTGTTGACCGCCTCCACTAGCCATCGGTTCGATGGCTCTAGAGCCCGGCGAAAGCACCACGATCTCGATGCAATTCTCCATGCATGAAGGCATGGACGGAAAGCATGATTTTCGGGTTCATTTGCCCAGCAATGATCCCCAGCAACCCAACCGCGTCTTGACGGTGTTGTCCGACTGGGTACCCTGAGCGTTCAACGCTATTTCTTCCCTCCACTACCCACCCTCCGTCCTTGAGGGACGGAGGGTGGTGGTGTTAGGCTTCGAGGCTAAACTTTCAACGGCCTATCTCTCGCCACTGCATTACCTGACACCTGGTCACATGAAAGGTTACACACATGCGACATAAGACCTCCCCCGACTAAAGACCCAGTACCACCC
>CAYNOL010000211.1:1458-5660 GCA_964398825.1 uncultured Ardenticatenaceae bacterium | reverse complement strand
GACCAAAGGGTGTTGTTCGATATGGACGAGACGTACATTCTGGAAACGAACGGGTTGACGCGGGTATTTGGGGGGCTGGTGGCCGTCGACGGGGTGAGCATGCGTGTCAAGGCCCGCTCGCTCCACACCATCATCGGGCCGAATGGCGCGGGCAAGACCACCTTCTTCAACCTGCTGAGCGGCAACATTCGTCCCAGCAGCGGCAAGGTGTACTACAAGGGGCGGGAGATCACCGATATGCCGGCCCATCGCCGCGCCCACATCGGCATCGGCCGCTCCTTCCAGATCACCAACGTCTTCCCCAATCTGACCGTGCTGGAGAACGTTCGTCTGGCGGCCCAAGCCGTCGGCCACGACAATTACAAGTTCTGGCACCACCACCGCCGCTTCCGCCTCTATGAGGAGCGGGCGGCGGCGATCCTGGAGCAGGTAGGGCTATCGCCACAGGCTCAACTGCCGGCGCGCCTGTTGCCCCACGGCGGCAAGCGCAAGCTGGAGCTGGGTATTCTGCTGGCGTCCGATCCCGACATGCTGCTGCTGGACGAACCGACGGCCGGCATGGCGCGCGAGGAGATTCCGATGCTGATGGAAGTCATCCAAAACGTGCGGGCCTCGGGTGACAAGACGATCATCCTCGTGGAGCACAAGATGGACCTGGTGATGAACGTATCAGACCGCATCTCGGTGATGCACCAGGGACAACTGCTGGCCGAGGGCACGCCACAAGAGATCGCCGGCAATCCCACCGTCCAGAAGGCGTATCTGGGAGACCTCTACGGCGATTTGACGAAGTGAAGCAAATGGCAACACCGCAAACCAACGTCCTGGAAGTTCGGAACATCCAGACTTTTATCGGCCAATTTCATATCCTCGACGGCGTCTCCGTCGAAGTGCCCGACGGGAGCATCACGGTGCTCCTGGGGCGCAACGGGGCGGGCAAGACGACGACGCTGAAGTCGATCCTGGGGCTGACGCCGCCGCGCGTGGGCTCCATCGTCTTCAACGGCAAGGAGATTCAGGGGCAGCCGGCCTACCGCACGGCGTCCAAGGGCATCGGCTACGTGCCGGAGCACCGCGCCATTTTCCGCGACCTGTCCGTGGAGGAGAACCTGCGCATCGCCGAGCGTAAGTCGGGCGATCTGGAGCGGCGCGAGGATCTCATCTTCGGCCTCTTTCCCGACCTGAAGCGGCTCATCAAGCTGCCCGGCGGCAACCTGTCGGGCGGGCAGCAGCAGATGCTGGCCGTGGCCCGTGCGCTGGTGCCGGAGAACCAGCTGCTGCTCATCGATGAGCCGAGCGAGGGTCTGGCTCCGGTGGTCATCGAGCAGATGATGGATGCCATTCGCCAACTGTCGGAGCACACCACCGTGCTGCTGGTGGAGCAGAACTTCATCATGGCTAGTCATCTGGCGGATCGGTACACCATCATCGAGACCGGTCGCTCAGTGCGCAGCGGCATGATGGCCGATTTGGTCCACGACGAGGCGACGATTCAACGCTATCTTGGAGCGGCATAGGGAGCGACTATGAGTACGTTTTTGCGTGATAACCGCACCTCATTAATCATTTTGGCCGCCGTCATCGTTATTTTCGGCGGGGCCATCCAGACGATGGAGACGCGGGTGTGGGTGTCGGTGATGCTGTCGGGCCTGACCCTGGCATCGCTCTACTTCCTGGTGGCTTCGGGCCTGTCGCTCATCTTCGGCCTGATGGACGTGCTCAACTTCGCCCATGGCGTGCTGTTCGTGCTGGGAGCGTATGTGGGGCTGGCAACCTATTTGAACCCCCGTCTGCTGTTCAACACGCTGCCTATTTTCTTC
Source organism: uncultured Ardenticatenaceae bacterium (assembly GCA_964398825.1). Lineage (GTDB taxonomy): Bacteria > Chloroflexota > Anaerolineae > Promineifilales > Promineifilaceae > Promineifilum. The sequence goes on along the minus strand of CAYNOL010000211.1, from coordinate 3,840 downwards.
GTCCTCATCGCGGCGATGATGCTGTCGCAACACCTCGGCCGCGCCTTCTGGCCGCGGATCAGCGACAAGCGCACCCGGCGGCTGGTGACCATCGGTCTGCTGCTGCTGTCGGCCGTCGTGCTGTTCTTCGCTCTGCGCGGCTTTCCCATTCGGGCGCTCAATGCGTTCAACCTGACGGCCGTTGGCGGAGCAGTGACGACTGCCAACGCGCAGGAGCCGCTGGCCGATATGGCTCGCCGGCTGCTGCTGGTGGCGTTGGCCGGCGTGCCGCTGGGCATTCTGTTGACGCCCAAGGACCGGCTGGAAGAGGTTCCGTTGCGGCCGGTTTGGCAGACCGCGCTCATTGCCGGCGTGGCCGCCGTCGTCGGCATCGTCCTGCTGCTGGTGCGCGACCCGGGCGAGACGTGGATGCTGGCCCTGTCGCCCGACGTGCGCTTTTTGCTGGCGATGATCATGGGCACGATCGCCGGCGCGCTGGGCGGCGTTGCCATTGAGACGGGGTTGATCCGGCCGTTCTATGGCAATCCGGTGACGCAGCTCGTCCTGACGCTCGGCCTCAGCATCGCCGGCGTTGACCTCATCGAAGCGATGTTCGGCGAGGAGGCCAACCCGCCGATGCCGCCGCCGACGCTCTTCGGCGAGAGCTGTCGCTCCGACACGATCATCAACTGGTTCAGCGAGCATTGCCAGTCAATCGACGTGTTGGGTCGCGCTTTCCCCACTTACCGGCTGTTCATCATCCTCATCGGCGTGGTGGTGTTCGTCGGCGTGGGGCTGATGCTGCGGCGCACGCGGCTGGGCATGATCATCCGCGCCGGCGTTCAGGACAGTGAAATGGTGCAGGCGCTGGGCATCAACGTGCGGCGCATTTTCACGCTGGTGTTCGCGCTCGGCTCGGGGCTGGCGGCCATGGGCGGGGTCATCGCCGCGCCCTACCTGGGCGTTTTCCCCGGCATGGGAGCCATCTACCAGTTGCAGGCATTTATCGCCGTCGTCATCGGCGGCATGGGCAGCTTCATCGGCGCGGCCATCGGCACGCTCATCCTGGGCATGGCTCGCGCCTTCGGCGACCACTTCGTCGCCTCGGGCATCGACCTGCCGTTCGTCGAGACAGTCATCCGCGGCAGCCCGGCCATCGCCCGCGCCTCTACGGTATTGATCATGGCGTTGGTGTTACTTATCAAGCCGTCAGGTATTTTTGGGAAGAAGGACTAATTGGGGATTGGGGATTAGAGATTGGAGATTGGGCTGTATGGCACTGTCGCCCAGTCTCTGAGTCTCCAATCTCTAACCCCTAATCTCCAATCCCTTTTCGCAATTTATTATGAACGAAACACTTTCCACCCAACCAACCCGCCAAAGCTCCGCCGTTCGCCGTTGGGCGGGCGAGTGGTGGCCCTACCTGCTGGGCTTGGGCCTGCTGCTGGCCTTTCCGCTGCTGGCCGGGCTGTTCATCGGCGGCGGCGCGCCCGAGGGAGCCGGTCTGAGCGGGCTCATGGAGCAGGCCGAGACCGGCGCGGCCAAGTTCTGGCAGGGGATGATCATCCAGATCCTCATCTTCGCCATCTTCGCCATGAGCTACGACCTGCTGCTGGGCTACACCGGCATCCTGTCGTTCGGCCACGCCATGTTCTTCGGCACGGGCGGCTATGCGATCGCCATCCTCATCGGCCGCAACTTCAACTGGTCGTTCGGCATGGCCCTGCTGGCGGTTATCGTCGTAGCCCTGGTGCAGAGCCTGGTGTTCGGCATTCTGTCGTTGCGCGTCAAGGGGGTCTATCTGGCGATGGTGACGCTGGCCTTCGCCGAGATGTTCTACATCCTGGCCGAGGCGGGCGACTTCCGCGTCTACACCGGCGCCGACGACGGGCTCCACGGCTTCCCCGTCCCCGGCTGGCTGAGCGCCACCGACCACCGCACGCGCTTCTATTACTTGACGCTCGTCTTCTTCGTCGTCGCCTTCCTGGTCATCAAACGGCTGGTGGATTCTCCCACCGGCAAGGTCATGGTGGCCGCGAGCGAGAACGAGAACCGGGCGACGATGATCGGTTTCAACACGTTCTGGTACAAGCTGGTGGCGTTCGTGGCTGCGGGCGTGTTCGCGGCGTTGGCCGGGGCGCTGTCGGCGCTCTATATGGTCAGCGTGACGCCGTCGATGCTGTCGCTCGTTCGCACCATCGACGTGCTGGCGATGACCTTCATCGGCGGCATCGGCACGCTGGTGGGGCCGGTGCTCGGCGCGGCCATCATCCAGCTGCTCGGCTACTGGCTGGAACGATGGTTCGGCTCGTCATGGACGCTGATCTACGGCATCATCTTCATGCTCATCGTCATCTTCCTGCCCTACGGCATCGTCGGCACCCTGCGCGCGCGCTCCTTCCG
>CAYNOL010000211.1:0-1358 GCA_964398825.1 uncultured Ardenticatenaceae bacterium | reverse complement strand
AAGGCGGCCATGTTCGAGCTGGCGGAGTTGGGCTACGCCACGCCTTTCGAGCAGCTTGTCGCCTGCATCATCTCCATCCGCACCCGCGACGAAGAGTCGTTGCCAATCTCGCGCCGCCTGCTCGACCGGGCCCGAACGCCGGCCGAAATGGCCCAACTGACGCCCGCTGAGATCGACGCACTGATCACCCCCAGCACCTTCCACGAGCGCAAGTCGTACCAGATCCACACCATCGCCCAACAGATCGTCGATCAGCACGGCGGCGAGCTGCCATGCGACGAGCAAGTGATGCTGGCCTTCTCCGGCGTCGGCGTCAAGTGCGCCCATCTGGCGCTGGGCATCGCCTGTGACCAGCCGTGGATCAGCGTCGACATCCATGTCCACCGCGTCACCAACCGCTGGGGCTACGTGGCCGCCCCCACGCCGGAGAAGACGATGCTCGAACTGGAGCAAGTCTTGCCCCGCGAATACTGGGTAGAGATCAACAAGCTCCTCGTCCCCTTCGGCAAGCACATCTGCACCGGCCAACGGCCGCGCTGCCTCTCCTGCCCGCTGCTGTCGATGTGTAGACAGGTGGGGGTGGGGGCGGTTAGGGATTAGGGACTGAACTGAAAAACTCGGTTTCCAGTTCAATCTCCAATCTCCAATCCCCAATCTCTTCTTAAAATCTGCCCAATCTACGGATAAACCCTCTTAAAGAATCTGTGAAAATCTGTGAAATCTGTGGTTAAATCTCTTCATGAACCCACACCTGAAGAACTTCCGCGAACAGATCGATGATTTCATGCAGTTCCACCCCCAATCGCCGCTGCCCGAGGAGCTGCGCGACGGCTTCCGGGGGTTGGACTACTACGACGAGAACCCGACGCTCGTCATGCACGTGGGCGTGGAGCGGCTGCCCGACGACGAACCGCTCATCGAGATGGAGACCAGCACCGGCGACTCGCGGCCGTTTCGTCGCTGGGGGACGTTTGAGTTCGACGTCGACGGCCAGCCGGCGCGCCTGACCATCTACAGCGACCCCGCCGGCGAGGAGTTTTTCCTGCCCTTCCGCGACGCCACCAGCGGCAAAGAGACCTACGGCGCGGGCCGCTATCTGGACAACCACCGGCCGGGGCTGCTGCCCACAGGCGAAGATGCGTTCGAGGTGGATTTCAACTACGCCTACAACCCGTACTGTGCCTATTCGCCCGCCTACTCCTGCCCGCTGCCGCCGATGGAGAACTGGTTGAAGGTGCCGGTGCGGGCGGGGGAGAAGGACTTCCAGGCGGATTAAACCCCCAACCGGGGTATAATCCCCCCCATGCAGCAACCCATCATCTCCTACGACCAGGACGAGCTGGGCGACTGGCGCGCTA
>CAYNOL010000210.1:0-5739 GCA_964398825.1 uncultured Ardenticatenaceae bacterium | reverse complement strand
GGTATATTCTCAGCCGTTACCCGGACGGAGTATGGCAGCGGAAAGACCGAGCGGGAGAGACAGTGAATGGCAGGTCGAGGCTGATGGACTGTCCGGGAGGCAGATCGCCTGTCTGTACCGGCGTCCCGATCAGGGAACTGCCGCCCTCAATGGCAGCGACCACACCGATGGCAGGAATAGTACCGTTGTTGACAATAGTGATGGGCAGGGACGATTGTAAACCGATGTCGGTTGCTAGCTCACCCTTTGATGCAACGGTTACGTCTAGCGTCGCCCACTGGCATGGCGCAGACTCCTCCTAGATCGGCTCACTGTCGCTATCCTGCGATGAGGTGGGCGTGGCAACGAGCGCCAGAACAAGGACCAGAAAGAACAGTCCAAATACACGGGTGGGAGTGAGACGAACGACAGCGCGAGGCAAGCGGAACAAAGCAGACATGGCTGAACCCCCGACCGACTGGCCGCGATGTTCGTGTGATCTATGCAGGAGCCATCGCGGACTGGAAACAGTGCGCCGTTCGGGTAGCCCCTCTACCGCGAACGCGCGTTGATACCGGCAGTATACAAGTTCCTACACCTTCATTGCAGGCTGACGAATGTCATAACTTTTAGTAGGGATATTTACTCAATAGCGACCCTCCAATAACCGACCCATCAAATGTCCGGGATACGAAGGCAAAGATTCCCTGAGAGGGTATGAATCGTCTGAATTGCCCCGAGGCTGACTCCTTGTGTATACTCCGTTTCAGGATATCCCTACTCCTACAAGCCAATATAGCCTAGCAGGACGGCGCGTGCCCGGCTCAGATAAATCGGACGTTCCGGGTGATATCTGTGGTTGCGCCGGCCTGCCGCCTGCTGTGTATATACTCTGAGGTTCAGGCGGATCACTCACAATCTTATGAAGGTTCTCGAAGTACTGACTTACTACCGGCCGTGGGTTAGCGGCCTGACTATCTACGTCGAACGGCTGAGCCGCGCTCTGGTGGAGCAGGGCCACGACGTCACCGTGCTCACCTCGCAGTACGACCCCGAGCTGCCCCGCTACGACGTGCTGGACGGCGTCAAGGTCGTCCGCATCCCTGTGGCGATGCGCGTCAGCAAGGGGGTGCTCATGCCCGACTTCGGCCCGATGGCATGGAAGCTGTCGCGCCAGGCCGACGTGCTCCATCTGCACCTGCCCCAATTCGACGCGCCGGGGCTGGCGCTGCGCGGCCGCCTGCTGCGCAAGCCGGTGGTGCTGACCTACCACTGCGACCTGCAGCTGCCGGTGGGGGCGTTCAACAAGATGGTGGACCGGGTCGTCCAGTTCCAGAATCAGGCCGCCGGGCGGCTGGCCAACGCCGTCGTCACCTACACGCGCGACTACGCCACCCACTCCCCCTACCTGTCCCAGTTCATCGACCGCAAGCTCGCCATCATTCCGCCGCCGATCGCGCTTGACCCGGCGTCAGACGCGGCCGTCGAGCGGTTCCGGGCCGCCCACGCGCCGGGCGACCGGCCGATCATCGGCATCTCGGCGCGGCTGGCGGCTGAGAAGGGAGTCGAGGTATTGTTGCGCGCCCTGCCGCGCGTGCTGGAGGCGTACCCCGACGCGCTGGTGCTCCATGCGGGGCCATACAAGAACATCATCGGCGAAGAAGCCTACGCCGCCCGTCTCGCGCCGCTGTTCGAGCAGTATCAGGATCACTACAAGCTGCTGGGCACGCTCCACGGCGAGGAGCTGACCGCCTTCTATCGCAGCCTCGATCTGCTGTGCATCTGCAGCCTGAACAGCACGGAGAGCTTCGGCCTGGTGCAGATCGAGGCGATGAGCAACGGCGTGCCGGTGGCGGCCTGCAACCTGCCCGGCGTGCGCCAGCCGGTGACGATGACCGGCATGGGCGAGGTGACGGAGATCGGCGATCCCGACGCGCTGGCCGAGGCGATCATCCGCATCCTCGACGACCGGGCCGGCTACCAGCGCTCGGCCGACCTCATCGCCGACAGCTTCGAGCCGGCCCAGACCGCACGCGAGTATGTCCGCCTTTTCGAGGCGCTGTGTCGCGGCGAGCGGCCGTCGAAAGCCCATGAGCCGCCCGCCTACGATCGTCTGCGGGCCATGCGCGACGCGGCCGAGCGGGAGACGGAGCCCCGATGACCCAGGCCGCCACCGACGACCTGCTCTGGCAACAGCTCAAGACGCTGCCCGCCTTCCGCGCCCTGCTGCGGGCGGTGGAAGCGCGCTTCTATCCCCAGATCGAGCTGCCCGATCCCATTCTCGACGTGGGCTGCGGCGACGGCAACTTCGCCCAGGTGGCCCTGCCCGGCCGCCGCATCACCGCGGGCATCGATCCGTGGTGGCGGCCGTTGAACAAGGCCGTGCGCGCCGGGAATTACGAGCTTCCCCTGCAAGCGCTGGGCGATAACCTGCCTTTCGGCGACAACACTTTCGCCAGCGCCTTCAGCAACTCGGTGCTGGAGCACATCCCCGACATCCAGCCCGTGCTGAACGAGATCAGCCGCGTGCTGCGACCCGGCGCGCGCTTCCTCATCACTACACCCAGCCACCTCTTCACGGAGTATCTGGGCGGCGCGGCCGTGTTCGAGCAACTTCGCCTAGGCGGTCTGGCCGAACGGTATCGCCGCTTCTTCAACTTCATCTCGCGCCACGCCCATACCGATTCGCCCCAGACGTGGGCGCAACGGCTGGCGACGGCGGGGTTCTCGATTGAGCGGTGGCAGTACTACTTCTCGCGCGGCGCGCTGCGGGCGCTGGAAGCGGGCCACGTGCAGGGTTTGCCCTCGGCTGCCCTCCACGCGCTGACCGGCAACTGGATCGTCGCGCCATGGCGCAGCAGCCTGGGGCCAACAGAGCGGTGGGTGCGACCGTATTACGAAGAAGAGGCAGATATGGACGGCGGCGCCTACATTCTGCTCATTGCCCGCAAGGAGAGCAACCGCCCCATCAAACCCCACTTGCCGTCGCCCGACCCGCTGCCCGTGCCCTCCGGCGCGTGACGGCTCGGCCGCGTCCCTTGCTTTACGACAGCTTGACTCGTATGATCATGCGACGATGAGTAATCTGAATCCATACTCACCGGATTCTCACCAGTCGCCGTACTGGAGCAGAACCACGAAGGTCATTGTGGTGATCTTCATGCTCATCGCCGCGCTGTGGCTGACAGGGCGGTTCAATTCCATAATCGTGATGGTGGTTATCGCCGCCATTTTGGGCTATCTGCTGGAGCCGGTCATCAATTTCCTGGACGCGCGGCTATCGATCCGGCGCGGAATCATCACCGTCTTCGTATACATCACGCTGGCGCTGGCCGTGCTGGGCGGCTTCTTTGCCCTCGGCCTGGCCTCGTTCCAGCAGCTCGCCAATCTGATCGCCCAGCTGCCGGGCTTCATCGAGTCCGTCGGCACTTCGATCAACAACTTCGTCACCAGCACCGAACCGTTCTCAATCGGGCCGATCGACATCCAGCCGGCGTTTGTGCCCTGGGATCGCATCACCGATCAGCTGTTGGGCTTCCTCGACCCGCTGGTCTCCCAATCGACGTCGCTGGTCAGCCGTGTCGCCACGTCGACCGTGCGCACTGTCTTCAACGTCATCACGATCTTCATTATCTCCCTCTACATGGCGACTGATTTGCCGAACCTGGGCAACTTCGTCAAGAGCGTGGCCCAACAGCCGGGGTATCGCGACGACGCCGAGCGGCTGCTGCCGGAGCTGAGCCGCGTGTGGCGGGCCTATCTGCGCGGGCAGATCATCCTGGGCATCGTCATTTTCGTCGTGGTTTGGGTGGGGCTGACGCTACTGGGCGTCCAGAACTCGCTGGCGCTGGCGCTGCTGGCCGGCTTGCTGGAGTTCGTGCCCACGATCGGCCCCGTTGTCAGCACGGCCGTCGCCATGCTCGTCGCCTTCTTCCAGCCGACGAACTACATGGGGCTGGATTCGTGGCAATTCGCGCTCGTCGTTCTGGGGTTGATGATCATCATCCAGCAGCTGGAAAACAACATCCTGGTTCCCAGGATCGTCGGTGGGGCGCTGGACTTACACCCCATTCTGGTCATCGTCGGTGTCTTCATGGGCGCGTCGCTGGCCGGCATCCTCGGCGCGATTTTGGCCGCGCCCATCGTCGCTTCGCTGAAGGTGCTCGGACGGTACACATGGCGCAAGCTGTTCGACTTGCCACCCTTCCCCGAGGACGAATTCCCGCCGCCGCCACCACCCGAAGAACTGCCACCCGAGGAGCTGCCACCCGAGGAGCTGCCACCCGTCCCCGTGGCGGCCGAAAACAACTAGCCCACCCGGCCCAACAGGCGAAAGATCTCTTTCTGTGACTGCCGGCCGCGCAACTGCACCGGCGGCATCGACTCGGCCAGCACGTGCCCACGCACGCAGTCGAACACGTCGTTGCTGATGATGATCTGGTCGTGGCCGGCCAATTCCTGCAGCCGCTTGCACAGATTCACGACGTCGCCGACGGCCGAATAATCCTTGCGCTGCTCGCTGCCCACGTTGCCCACCACCGCCTCGCCGGTGTGGATGCCGATGCCAAAGTGGAGCACCTTCTCCGGCGGCAAAGAGCGGTGGTAAGCGACCAGCCGGGCCTGGATGTCGAGCGCCGCATCAATCGCCAGATCGACGTGGTTGGGCTGCGGGTTCAGCGGCGTGTTGAACAGGGCCATGACCGCGTCCCCCATGAACTTGTCGATTAGGCCGTGGTGAGCGCTGATGGCCGCCACCGCCTCAGAGAATAACCCGTTGGCCATGTCGATCAGCTCTTCGGGATCGACATGCTCCCCAAACCGGCTGAAGTCGCGGATGTCGGCGAAGAGTACGGTGATCGCCCGGCGCTGCGGCCTCTGGGCGGCGTCCAGGTCACGCACCTGATCCACCAGCGCCGGCGGCAGATAGCGCCGCAGGCTTTCCACCCGCTTCTTCTCCGAAACATCATCGAGCACCACGGCCACGCCGCCCAGCCGCTCGTTCTCGACAGTGTGGAGCGGGGAGACGGTTAAGTTGATCGTGGTGGGCGTCTCGGATGCATCGCCGGCAGCCATATCGGAGCCTGCCACGTCGTACTCGACGCTCGCCGTGTGGCCCGAAGCCATGACCTGCTCGATCAGCGATTCGAGAGGTAGTCCGTACGTCGCCAGTTCAGCCGCCGTCGCCCGCTGTGGCAGCGCCGCCTGCCCCGCCCCCAGGATGCGCTCGGCGGCACGGTTCATCAGCGCCACGCGGCCATCTTCCTCGATGGTGATGACCCCGCTGGCGATTGAGGCGAAGACGTTGTCCATGAGCTGCTTGATGTCCACAACCTCGCGGAACAGCCGGGCGTTGTCGATGGCGACGGCCGCCTGGTCGGCGAACCCGGCCAGCAAATCCCGGTCGGCGTCGCTGAAGATGCCGCTGGCCACCCGATTATCGGCATAAATGACGCCGATCGTCTGTCCCTTCAACTTCAGCGGAGCGCACAGGATCGAGCGCAGCTTGTAGCTGACGATGCTGTCTTGCGAGGCGAAGCGCTCGTCTTCCTGGGCGTTGATCGTCACGATCGGCACGCCTGTCTCGGCCACCTCGCGCACGATGCTGTGGCTGATCTCCTGCGAAGAGGCGTCGTCGAGCGTCTCCTGCGACAGGTTGCGGGCGATCTTGAACTCCAGCTCCTCACCGTTCTTCAGCAGCAACATGGCCCGCTCGGCGCGGGTCAGGCTGATGATCGCGTCCATGACCTGCTGCAACACCAC
>CAYNOL010000209.1:3656-5740 GCA_964398825.1 uncultured Ardenticatenaceae bacterium | reverse complement strand
TGATGGCGATGGTGCGGTCTACATCGATGCCCATCAGCGTCGCCACGTCCTTGTCTTCGGCCACCGCGCGGATGGCCTTGCCCGTCTTGGTCTTCATCACAAACAGGTAAAGGGCGATCAGGGCCAGAATGGAGGCGACGAAGACGACGATACGCACCTTCAGGAACTCTACCCCGCCTATCGCCACGCGGCCGTCGAGGATGGCCGGGACGGGAAACGGCTTGATGTCGCCGCCGAACAGACCACGGAAGAAGTATTGCCAGAAGAAGGACGCGCCGATGGCCGTGATGAGCGGCACCAGGCGCGGGGCGCGCCGCAGCGGCCGGTAGGCGATGCGCTCCGTCAGCAGCGAGACGGCCATTGACGTCAGAACCGAGGCGAAGATGACGACAATGAGATAGATGATGGGTTGCTCGTTCATGAAGCCGGAGCGGCTGAGCGTGCCGGCCACGAGCATGGTGGATGTCATGGCGCCGGCCATGAAAAATTCGCCGTGGGCGAAGTTGATCATGAACAGCACGCCATAGACCATTGTGTAGCCCAGCGCAATGAGGGCGTAGAGACCACCTTGAGACAACCCCGAAGCGGTGAAATCGATCCAGTCTTTGGCGTCATAGACGGTGCCGACACCGAAAAAGAGCTTGCGCACGGTGCCGACGATAACAAGAACAATAATGACTGCTCGAAAAATCCAAAGAGCCAGACTGATCCAATCGAGGTTCCTGAGGCGTTGGCTTGACGTCATGGATAGCCTCCTGACTTGTGCCGGATGACCGGCGTCATGGTCCTGATACTCAATAGGCTCCGGAGGTGGAAGTCGCCAACTCTAACGGAGCCTATGCTGGTAAACAGACAATGGTGGGCCGGCCCCGTTGAACAGGAGGCCGGCCCACCACTCAAACTACTGCATCAGCTTAGGGCCAAACGCGGACGAACTCACCGCTCTGGATCTCGCTAACCGCGATGCGCGGGTCGGCGCAGTCACCGAACTCGGTGCAGGTCAGCGTGCCGGTGATGCCCTCGAAGCCGGAGGTGGCGTAGAGAGCGTCGCGCAGCGCCTGGCGGCCGATCAACAGATTACCGTCGGCGTCCTGCTGGGCCACCTGCTCGATGGCGTTGAGCAACATCATCGTCGCGTCATACGCATGAGCGTGGAACGGCGCGGTCGGGGCGGTGCCGTAGTCGGCCTCGTACATGGGCAGGAACTCATCCTGGTAGAAGGTGTTGCTGAAGGCCAGATCGGGGCCGGAGACAACCATGCCCTCGCCCGTGCCGACAACGTTCTCCAGGAAGCTGGGGGACTGCACACCATCGGCCGCGGCCAGATAGACACCCTCCAGATCGGGGATGGTAGCGGCGGTATTGGTGATCAGCGAACCCAGGGGGATGAAGACCGGGAAGTAGATGAACTCCGGGTCACTGGCGGCGACAGACGTCAGCAGCGGCTCAACGTTGGTCGCGTCGGCGGCCTCGGCCTCGAAGGCGACGATTTCGCCACCCTTGGCGGTGAAGGCATCGGAGAAGGCCTGGGCCAGACCCTCGGTGTACGGGTCGCCGTCGTGGATGGCGGCGGCGCGGGTGACACCCAGAACGTCATAGGCGTAGTCGGCCATGGCCGCGCCCTGGACGAGGTCGTTGTGGGCCGTGCGCAGATAGCCGGGATGGAAAGCCTGGTCGGGGTCGGTCAGACCGGGGGCGGTGTTAGAGGGAGAAATCGTCACGTAGCCGGCCGCAGAGGCGTTCTGGGAGAACGGCACACCGGCGCCGGAGCAGCTCGTGGCGATCGCGCCGACGATTTGCGGGTTGGCGGTGATCGCGGCGCTAGCCGTCTGGCCACCTTCAGCGTTGCAGCCGTCATCCTCAGCGATCAGCTCGACAGCGTGCCCGAGCACTTCGCCGCGCATCTTGATGGCGATTTCCACACCGCGCTGGGAGTCGAGACCCAGGTCAGCGTTCGGGCCGGAGATAACCAGCGCCGACGCGATCAGAATCGGGTCACCGGCAGCGACTTCGACGCAGCCGATTTCGTCAGTACATTCCACGGCCCCGGTCTCGCCGGAGGGGGCTTCCTCGGCGGGAGCCTC
>CAYNOL010000209.1:0-3556 GCA_964398825.1 uncultured Ardenticatenaceae bacterium | reverse complement strand
GGAGCTTCTTCCTGGGCCGGGGTCGTGGTCCCGCCGGTCGGCTGGCAAGCCACCAGCGCGAAGGCTGACAGGAGCAGCAGGACTAAAAGCAGTGACAGACGTTTCATTATTCTTCTCCTCTATTCTATTTTGAACGTGATGTCTCAGTATTCCTTCGACATGGTTGCCGGAATATTCCGGGCGCTCAACAAACGACGAACTGTTACGGATTCTCTCCTAGTAGCGTTTTTACAGCCTTTCTATCATCACCTCCCAGGCGTTTATTTCTCCCACAAACAGTAATGCCCAGTGAAATTGGGCTTCTGGGGTTGGAATTCTAAAGGCACAAGGGTTGGTTGTCAACTTTGTTCGCGCCTTCAGATGTGGCAGACGTAGCCGCAACTCGGCCGCCGCTCAGCAACGCCGAACTGCCCCACTTGTCCGTGCCTCACCCTCTCCCCCGGGGGCTGACCGGCCCCTTTCTGCTAATCGTACTCTTCCAATACCTCGGTATATTGCCCCGTGGCCATGAAGATGACGCGCTCGGCCAGATTGGTCGTGCGGTCGCCGATGCGCTCCAGATTATGGGCGATCCACAGCAGGTAGGTCGGCACCTCGGCCACGTTCTTGTTGATCATCTCCGACATCGCCTCGGCGAAGAATTTGCGATATTGGGAGTCGATCTTGCGGTCGCGCTTGACGATGGTGTTGGCCTTCTCCACATCGCGCTCGATGTAGGCTTCGGTAGCGCGGTGCAACATGTCGCGGGCCCGCTTGGTCATCTTGGGCAGGCGGGAGATCTTCAGCCGCAGCGGCAGGCTCTCGTCGTCCTCGGCCGTCTCCACCGACACCGTCTCGAAGATCGGCCGTGCGGGCTCTTCCGCGTCGCTGGGGTCAAAGAGTACTTGCCGGGGCATCTCCTGCATGCGCTGGACGATGCGGGCGATGCCGGCGGCATGGTCGCCAATGCGCTCCAGCTCGATGGCGAAGTGGATGGCGGCGATGACGGTGCGCAGGTCGCGCGCCAGCGGCTGCTGGGTGGAGAGGATGACGTAGGCTTTCTCTTCGATGTGGAAGCGCAGCCGGTTGACCTCGGCGTCGCCGGCGATGACGCTCTCGGCCAGCTCGCCGTTACTCGTCATCAGCGCGTCGATGGCGTTGCCGATCGCTTCGTCCACCATGCTGCTGAGGGCCAGCACGGACTGGTTGAGGTCGTTCAGTTCGTTATCGAGCAGAGCGCGGGTCGGCAAGGGCATTGGGGCGTCCTCTTCTCGGCGCGGCGGCCGGGGCTACTCCTCGGTGTCGTCCACCTGGGCTTCGATGAGATGCTCGGCGCGGGCGTCGAAGGCGGCGCGCAGGGCGTCGTACTGTTCGCGCGGCATCGGCTTGAGGTTGATCGTCCGCTGGCGCAACGCGCCCGACAGCTTGGACGCATGGACGGCCGGGATGCGCGACTCTTTCACTTCCAGCGAGGCGATGTTGGGCGAGGTGAAGACGATGATGGGGAACACCGGCACGCCGGCCGCGGCGGGGGCGTGTTCCTCGATGAAGGCCGTCACCTTGGCCGTCTGCGCTTCGGCTTCGCGGCTGGGGTTGCCCAGCGTCTCGCGGCCGAAGAAGCGGCGCAGCCCCAACCCCGCCTGCCGCCAGTTATCGCCCTCGGCGCTGATGCGGCCGTTCTGGAATTTGGCCGTCAGCACGGCCACGCCGGCGGGCAGCAGCAGTACATGGGGCGCGGGCAACAGGTAGTGGTAGAGGCGGCCGTCCCGCTTGGCGAATTTGCCGGCCGCCTTGTCGAGCGTCTCGTCCATGCGCGGCTGCCGCAGATAGCGGTGGGCGAAGTGCAGCCCGATTTGCGACAGCGTGAACCCCACCACCAGCGCGATGAGCTGGTAGTAGAAGACGTTGGGATCCTCAGACAGGAAGACGAACAGCAGTCCGGCAACCAGCGCGCCCAATCCGGCAAAGCTCAAGATCTGGGCCAGCCGGGCCAGCTGAGCGATTCGTTTTTCGTCACGTAAAACAACCATAGATAGTTAGCTAGTTCCGTAGACCTGACAGGTGGGCGCAGTGAGTAGCGTCGCGCGCCCACCTGTCAGGTCTTGTTGATTTTATTCTTCCGCGCCATTGTTATACCGCCCCAGCACGAGGCAGGCATTCTGGCCGCCCAGACCAAACGAGTTCTTCAGCGCCACCTGGATCTCCGCCGGGCGAGGCGCGTTGGGCACGTAGTCAAGGTCGCACTCCGGGTCGGGCGTCTCGTAGTTCCACGTCGGCGGGATGACGCCGCGGCCGAGGCCCAGCACGGTGAAGATCGACTCGATCGTCCCCGCCGCGCCCATGGCGTGGCCCATGGCCGACTTGGTGCTGCTGACGGGCACCTCGTAGGCTCGCTCGCCGAAGAGGCGCTTGATGGCGATGGTTTCGGTCACGTCGTTGACCGGTGTCGAGGTGCCGTGGGCGTTGATGTAATCCACGTCGGCCGGGGTCAATCCGGCGTCGTCGAGCGCCCACTGCATGGCGCGGATGGCTCCGCGGGCCTCGGGGTCGGGCGCGGCCACGTGGAAGGCGTCGGACGACGAGGCGTGGCCCAGCACTTCGCCGTAGATGCGCGCGCCGCGAGCCAGCGCGTGGTCCAGCCGCTCCAGCACGACGACGGCCGCGCCTTCGGCCAGGATGAAGCCGTCACGGTCCTTGTCGAACGGCCGGCTGGCGCGCTCGGGGCAGTCGTTGTAGTGGGTAGACAGGGCGCGCATGGCCCCGAACCCGGCGATGGCCGAGGGATGGATGAGCCCCTCGACGCCGCCGGCCAGCATTCGGTCGGCCGCGCCGCGCCGGATGTATTCGGCCGCCTCGCCGATGGTCTGCGTGCCGGTGGCGCAGGCGGCGACGGTGGTGCTGATCGGCCCCGTCGCGCCCGTCGTCAGGCTGACATGGTGGGTGGGCATGTTGCACAGGAACATGGTCATGGCGAACGGGTTGATGGCCCGCGGGCCGCGCGCGTTGAACGCGTCCATCTCCTCAAACGCCCGCTCCATGCCGCCGGCGGCCGTGCCCACGAGCACGCCGGTGCGGTCGGGGTCGGGCACATGCTCCGGCAGCCCGGCGTCGGCCACGGCCATGCGCGACGCAGCCACGGACAGTTGCGAGGCACGTGACATGCGCCGGGCTTCTTTGAAGTCCATGTAGTCGCGGGCGGAGAAGCCTTTAACCTCGCCGGCGATGCGTGTGGCCAGCTCGCTGGCGTCGAACTGGGTGATGGGGCCGATGCCGGAACGCCCGGATATCATGTTCTCCCAGCTCTCCTCAACGGTGTTGCCCAGAGGGCTGAGCATCCCCATTCCCGTAATGACAACGCGCGGTCGTCCGCGCGCGTCGGTGGTTTCGTTATTCATACTGTTTCCTGTTTACCGGCTGATGCGGCCGGCAATGGCCTGGACGATTTGCATCTCGGCCACGCGCCGCGCTTGCCAGATCGCTTGCTGGATCGCCTGGGCATTGGAACGCCCATGGGCAATAATTACAACCCCGTTGACCCCCAAAAGTGGCGCGCCGCCGACGAGGTCGGGGTTGAGCT
>CAYNOL010000208.1:0-5851 GCA_964398825.1 uncultured Ardenticatenaceae bacterium | reverse complement strand
CGGGCTGGTCATCGCCACCGGCGGCCGTATGATGCTCGACCCCGCCAACGCCGCCGCGCTGGGAGCCACCGGCCCCGTCTTCTGCCTGACGGCCGAGCCGGATGACATCCTCAGCCGTGTGGCGGCGACGGCCGGGACGCGGCCGTTGCTGGACGTGGCCGATCCGGGGGCGCGGGTGCGGGCGCTGCTGCAGCGGCGCGCGGCCGCCTATGCCCGCTTCCGGCCCGTCGACACCAGCGGCCGCACGCCGGACGAAGTGGCCGGGGCGATCGCCGCACTGCTGGCCGGGGGCCTGCGCGAGACGATCCCGGTGCGCCACCCCGCCGGGCAGTACGACGTCATCGTGGGCGAGGGGCTGCTCGGCCGCGCGCTGGAGCTAATCGGCAATGGCCCGGCGGCGATCATCACCGACAGCAACGTGGGGCCGCTCTACGCCGAACAACCCGGTTTTTTCAATCTGCCCACTCTCGCCATGCCCGCCGGCGAGCCGCACAAGACGCTCGACACCGTGCGCGAGCTGTACGACGGCCTGCTGGCGGCGGGGCTCGGCCGCGACGGGACGATCGTCGCCCTCGGCGGCGGCGTGGTCGGGGATGTGGCCGGGTTCGTGGCCGCCACCTATCTGCGCGGGGTACAGTTCGTCCTCTGCCCCACGACGCTGCTGTCCATGGTCGATTCGAGCATCGGCGGCAAGACGGGGGTCGATATGCCGCAAGGCAAGAACCTCGTCGGCGCGTTCAAGCAGCCGCACCTGGTGCTGGCCGACGTGGACACACTGGCGACGCTGCCCGCGGCGGAGTTCACCGCCGGGCTGGCCGAGGTGGCCAAGCACGGCCTCATCGCCGATCCGGTGCTGTGGCAGCGACTGGTCATGGAAGAGTGGCATTTCGAGCCGGGGCGGCTGGCGTCGGATCGGCTGTTGCGGGCCGATCTGCATTCGCTGATCACCCGCGCCATTCGCGTCAAGCGGGACGTGGTCGAGGAAGACCCGTTCGAGGCGGGGCGGCGGGCGGTGCTCAACCTGGGCCATACCTTCGGCCACGCCATCGAGCAGGTGTCGGGCTACGCCGTTCGCCACGGCGAGGCGGTGGCCATGGGGCTGGCCGCGGCCGCCCATTTGTCGGCCGCGCTGGGGGAGTGCCCGCCGTCGCTGCCGCGGCTGGTGGAGATGACGTTGACGCGGCTGGGACTGCCCACCCACATCCCGCCGTCGCTTGGGTCCCCGGCGCTGTTCGCGGCCATGGGCAGCGACAAGAAGAAGCAGAGCGGCCGTCTGCGCTTCGTGCTGCTCCGCGACATCGGCCACGTCTTCGTCCACGACGACGTCCCGGCTGAGGCAGTGATGGCGACGTTGGAGGCGTGTCGGGCGTGAGGCGGTTGAGGGTGGGAGAGTGGAGAGTGGAGATTGGAGATTGGCCCTGGCAGCCGGCTGACTGACCTGCTGACCTACTGAATACTGACCCCTGAAAAAAAGGAACCCATGCGCATTCTGCTACTACACGGACCGAACCTGAACCTGCTGGGCCAGCGCGAGCCGGAGATCTACGGTCGCTGGACGTTGGCTGAGATCAACGAGATGCTCGTCGAGCAGGCGCACAAGACGAATACTGAACTGCGCGTTCTGCAGTCGAACCACGAGGGGGTGCTCATCGACGCCATCCACGACGCGCGCAACTGGGGGCACGGCATCCTCATCAACCCGGGAGCGCTGACCCACTACAGCTACGCCTTGCGCGACGCCATCGCCGCCGCGGGGCTGCCCACCGTCGAGGTGCACCTGTCCAACATCCACGCCCGTGAAGCGTTCCGGCGGCAATCGGTCATCGCCCCGGTCTGCGTGGGGCAGATCTCCGGCTTCGGTCATCGCAGCTATCTGCTGGGGTTAACGGCCTTGCTGGAGCATTTGTTGCAGTAGGCGCCGTAAATACAAAAATCGGGCTTTTGGCCCGGTCTTTGTTATCCGAGATAGGATGTGGTGGCGACGGTGAGGTTGCGTTGTTGCTTCGATGTCGGTTGGGATGTAGCACAATGTTCAACTGCGCACACCCTATCCGCGATATGGAAAAAGTATAGCAATCATTTGACGCGCCGTATATAAGCATTGCACGTCATTTTTACTGAGTATTTTTACTCGCTCACGGCCGCCCTAAGCTGTTTGCCCACTCCTTTTATCACTCGTACACCCATTCCGCAAACAGCGGTTCCAGATCACAACCGCAATGCGTCTCGGCCAACGCGCGGAAGTCGGCCGTGGTCGCCTCTTCCCAGGCGAATCGAGCCACATAATCGCGCAGGAAGGCATCGAACGTCTCGCGGCCGAGCGTCTCTTCCAGCTCGCGCACGAAGATCGTCCCCCGACCGTAGACGATGGCGCCGTATTCGACGCCGTCGTAGGCGGCTACGGGCAGCCCGACGGGGATCGCCTCGCGGCCGACGCCGTTCCAGCGGCCATAGAAGGTCTGGAAGTAGGCGTCGCCGGCGTCCTGCCCGTAGCGGCTGACGTAATAGCGGTAGGTGGAGTAGGAGACGACGGACTCATCGAGCCACGGTTCGTCCAGCTGGTCATTGCCGACGAGATTGTAGAACCACTGGTGGGCCACCTCGTGGGCGGTGGTCGATTCCAGCACGGCCGCGTAGGAGACGCCGGCGGCCGTCTGCGCGCCTACGTCGTACATGTTCGTCGTGCCGACGATGAGGCCGGGGTATTCGATGCCCAGAGCCGATGTCGGCGTGGTGACGATGTCGAGCTCGCTGTAGGGATACGGCCCCAGGCGCTCGTTGTGCTCGGCCAGCGCCGCCGCGGCCACGTCAAGGGCCAGCGCCGCCCCGTCGCTCAGCTCGGCCGGGGCGTAGCTGCGGATGATCGTATCGCCCACATCGCGGCTCACTTCGATGAACTCCCCCGCGGCCAGGTAGAAGTCGCGCGTGGGCCCGGCAGCGTACTCGACGATCTGCGTGCTGCCGTCGTTGCTCGTGTTGAGGATCGATCCCGAGGCCACCAGTACCACGTCGCCCGGCGCGGTGACGCGCACCAGGTAGAAGCCCGCGTCGCTGTAGGTCAGGTCGCCCTGAATATCCGGCGCGGCGACGTTCCACCCTTCATCGTCATAGACCGATACCATGGGGTAGAAGTGGGCCAGGGCCAGAATGTCGTCGTAGTAGGCCAGCACACCGTAGTTGCGGCCGATCTCCCTCGGCACATCGGTCTGGAAGGCCATGTTGAGAACGGCCGCGTCCCCGGGAGCCAGCGCCGCCGGCAGCGGCACGCGCAGCACGTCCCCCTCGACCGCGGGCTCCACCGGCGCGCCGTCGACGACCACGTCGGACACGGTGATACGGCCGTTGAGGGTGTTGGGATGCAGGTGGAAGTAGATCTCGGTCAGGGCCACGTCCTCGAGATTGGTGTAGAAGAGCGTCTGCTGCCCGACCACGCGGCTCATCGAATCGTCAATGGTGATCGCCATGTGATAGACCGGCGCGCCCCCCAACCCGCCCAGCGCCCCCTGCCCGGCGGCCGTCAGCCCGGCGGCGAAGACGGCGCGATCGACCGGATCGACGTCGAAGATCGGCGCCGCACCCGGCGCGGGATCCCCGACCGACCGAGCACTCTCGTCCGGCGTGGCCGGCGGCGCGTCGCCCGGCTTGGCGGGGGCGCTCGTCGGCGGCGGCTGAGTGGCCGGCGCGGCGGCAGTGACGGCCGTCGTCGGCGTGGCCGCGCTCGGCGCCACCCCCGGCATAAATCGACACGCAGCGACCGCCAAAACGGCGAGCATCAGGACGAGCAGCGGCAATCGTTTCATAGCTATGATTGTGGCGTGTGTCGGGGCGACAAGCAAGGGAGCAGGAGATTGGGGATTGGCGATTGGGGATTGGGGATTGGGGATTGGCGACGGCCAATCCCTAATCCCTTCCAAAAAATCTGTGCGCTCTTTGATTCCCCTCCCCCGTTAGGCCATCGGTTATGGCTATGCTATAATGACTGCCGGGAACATTTGAGCTATGGCAACAGGCAAGAAAAGCGGCAAGACAAGCAAGGTCAGCGCCACGAGCAAGCCCAAGAGCGGCTCGCGCAGCAAGACCACGCCCCGCAAACCGGCCGCGCGCAAGACGACCCGCAAGCCCGCGGCCAAGCCCCGCGCGACGAAAAGTGCGCCCCGCCTCGACGACGGTCAGCGCAGCCTGCTGGCGGGGATCATCGTCCTGTTCCTGACGGCCGTCCTGACCCTCAGCCTGCTGTCGCCCAACCAGGGGCAGTTCACCCAATGGCTGTCGGGGCTGGCCGCGCTGGCGTTCGGCCTCGGCCGCGTCGCCGTGCCGCTGCTGACCGGCGGCATCGGCATCTACCTCGTCCTGCGCGGCATGGAGCAGGAGCCGCAGCTGCCCCACTTCCGGCTGCTCGGTCTGGCCATTCTTTTCCTCGTCTTTCTGGCCATCGCCTCGATGATCGTCTACCAGCGCGACCCCGTCTATGGCACGCTCTACGACGTGGCCGCGGCCGGACGGGGCGGCGGCTACCTCGGCTCGCTCGTCGCCACGGCGCTGGCCCGGCTGCTGGGCGATCTGGGCACAGTCATCACGCTGGTAGTGCTGGGCGTGGCCGGGGGCGTGCTGGTGACGGGCATCACGCGCGACCAGGCGGCCGGCTGGCTGGGGCGCGAGCCGCGGCCGTCGACCGGCGCCGAGCCCGCCCCGCGCGCCGTGCGCATCAACCCCGGCCGAGAGACGCCGCAGCCGCAGCCCGAGCCGTCGCCGCAACTGCGCCTCATCCCCGAAGACGAAGCGGCCGAGAGCAAGCAACCCGCCGCCAAACCAACCAGGCAGCCGCTGCGCGAGAAGGCGAAGAAGGGGTCGAAACCCGCGCCCGAGCCGATCTTCATTCCCGCCGATGCCCCGGTCGTGCCCCACGTCCCCGGCTCCGTCTGGACGCTGCCGCGCATCCCCGACGTCCTCGAATCGGGCACTGACATCGACGTCAACAGCGCGTCCATTCGCGAGCGGGTAGAGGTCATCGAGCACACGCTGGAGAGCTTCGGCGCGCCGGCCACCGTGGTGGAGATTAATCAGGGGCCGACGATCACCCAGTTCGGCGTCGAGCCCAACTATCTGGTGATGCGCGGCGGCAAGCGGACGAAGGTCAAGGTGGGCAAGATCGCCAGCCTGGCCGACGACCTGGCGCTGGCGCTGGCGGCGCGCTCCATTCGCATCCAGGCCCCCGTGCCCGGCAAGGGGTACGTAGGCATCGAAGTGCCCAACAGCGCCAAGGCGCTCGTCTCGCTGCGCGACGTGATGGAGTCGAGCGAGTACACGCGCATGAAGTCGCCGCTGCGTGTCGGCCTGGGGCAGAACGTGGCCGGGCAGCCCATCGTCGCCGACCTGGCGGCCATGCCCCACCTGCTCATCGCCGGCACCACCGGCTCCGGTAAATCGGTGTGCGTCAACGGCATCATCGCCTGCCTGCTGCTGCAGAACACGCCGGACGATCTGCGGCTGGTCATGGTCGACCCCAAGCGCGTCGAGCTGACCGGCTACAACGGCGTGCCCCACCTGGCCGCCCCCGTCGTCGTCGACATGGATCGCGTCATCGGCACGCTGCAGTGGGCGCTGCGCGAGATGGACAACCGGTACAAGCTGTTCTCGACGGCCGGCGCGCGCAACATCAACGAGTACAACAAGAAGATCCGCCGCGACGCCAACGCGCAGAAGCTGCCCTACATCGTCATCGTCATCGATGAGTTGGCCGACCTGATGATGCTGGCGCCCGAGGACACCGAGCGCAGCATCACCCGGCTGGCGCAAATGGCGCGCGCCACGGGCATCCACATGGTCATCGCCACGCAGCGGCCGTCGGTCG
>CAYNOL010000207.1:0-5881 GCA_964398825.1 uncultured Ardenticatenaceae bacterium | reverse complement strand
CTTAACAGGAATCGTGGCTATCGTCTCTTTTTGAAAAATGTCGGGTAACTAGACCACTGACCACTGACCACTGACCACTGGACACTGGACACTAAAAAATGGACGACAACCTCGACTTCCTCGACCAAATCGAACAACAAGCGGCCAAGCGGCCGAAAGGGCGGGGGCGCGGCTTCAGCACCGGGCTGGAGAGCGTCAGCCACAAGGCGGCCGCCAAAGCCACCGGCGCCAAGTCGATGGCCGGCAACTACCGCCGCTACACCGCCTACCTCTCGCCGGAGAGCATCGACCGCCTGAAGGAGATCGCCGCCGAGACCGGCCTGAGCCAGGCCGAGACCGCGCGCTGGTTCGTGGAGCACATGATCGCCCTCTACGACGACGGCCTGCGCCCCGAGACGGAAGTGGCCGTCGTCCGCCGCCGCGTGGTGCGGTGAAGAAAATTACGAATTACGAATTACGAATTACGAATTAAAGAGCGGCCGCTGTACCGCAACCTTCAGGTTGCCTCTGTCGCCCAAGCTGTAGTATAGGCTGTCAGCCTGTGGGCCCAGCAGCCTGTGGGCCCAGCAGCCTGTGGGCCCAGCAGCCTGTGGGCCTCAGGCAGCCTGAAAGGGAGCAGGGGGGAAAGGGAGCAGGGGTGAAAGGGGGCGCCCCTGCACCCTTTCACCCTTTCACCCTCTCCCCCTCGCACCCGCTTCGCATAGTTTTAATTTGATAAAAAGCTACTCCCCCAGTAGGGTAGGGGGAGAGGACACCCCATGAGCAACGAACTAGATTTCATCCGCCAGCGGCTCCAGATCGTCAAGCAGCGGCTCGACGACCCCACGGCCCGCATGGAGCGCATCGACCGCATCCAGCTGGAGCAGGAGCTGCGGCTGCTGGGGCGCGTGCTGGGCGAAGTGGAAGAGGGGCAGGTGATGGCGACGCTGCAGGCGTGGCGGCGCTTCCTGGGGGGCGAGCTGGCCGACTACAGCAAGCGGGTGCTGCCCGGCGTCTGGCGCGCCCACGACGAGTGGCGCCGGCTGCCGCCCGGCCGCCGCGACGAGACGCCCGAACCGCCGCGCCCCGTGCTGGCCACCACCGCCACCGACCGCAGCGGCTATGAATGGACCATCGACGACCGCTTTTTGATGATGATGGATGGGGCGATTGAGCGGTTGGGGAAATGGGGGGCGAGTGGGGAGTGACGAGGGAGGAGTGGGGCGGCGCAGATCGCTGACTAGATTCCGAAGTAGGGCTATCATTGCGCCCTTATGTCTTGTCAACCGGGATTTGTAGGCCTATTTAATGGACAACCAGGCACTGAAATCAAAACCATCTTTCGGCGGCCACGAAAAATTCGTCTTTCGCCACGGCTGGCTCAAAAAAGGGGTCGATGCCGTCGATCATGATCCCCTGATCTTCACTAAAAACGAAGGCTTAGTTGAGCTGGGCGTTGGCAAGAATATGGTCCGCTCCATCCGCCACTGGTGTTTGGCCACCGGCATGGTAGAGGAGGGCGAGCCGGTGGGACGAACCCGCCCGCTGGCGCCGACCCAACTTGGCGAGCGTTTGCTGTTGCGAGGCGGTTGGGATCCCTACCTGGAAGATCCGGGCACGCTGTGGCTCATCCACTGGCAACTGGTCACCAATTGGGAAAAGGCGCTGGTCTGGAATGTGGCATTCAACAACTATTACGAATTGGAGTTCTCAAAATCCCAGCTCGGCAACTTCATCAACCATCAACTAGATCGCTTGAGCATCACTACGACGCCGGCCATGGTCGAGCGCGAGGTCGACACCTGTTTGCGTATGTATGCGGGGGCGTTGGCCCGTGGCAAAGGCCCAACTATCTTGGAGGAAAGCCTCGATTGTCCGCTGGCTGAGCTGGACCTCATCCGTCTTAACGTATCTGAAGGCTTCTACCGCTTCAGCGTTGGCCCCAAGGCGACTTTGCCCACGGCTGTCTTCGGGTATGCCCTATTACAGTTCCTGCGCGGGCTCGACATGACCCAGCGAACGCTTTCGGTCGACGCCTGCATCTACGACGCCGGCAGCCCCGGCCAGGTGTTCAAGCTGGACGAAAGCAGCGTTGTAGAATATCTGGAGGCGTTGGAACCGCTGACCAACGGCGCGATACGGCTGGAGGAGTCGGCCGGGCTGCGGCAACTTTATCTGCACGGTGTCGGCCCCGACCAGTTCGATAGCTACTCCCTCGATCTACTGGATCGCTACTATGAGCAACAGAGTGACTGAGCCAACATTGGCCTCTCTCGTGCACGTGCGGCCGAGTGGCGTCCGGTCGATCAGTCTGGAGAGCGATCTGAGCCGGGGCGCAGCGGCCGACAGTTATGTGCTGACCGAGCAGGCGCGGGCAGTGCTGGGGCGCATGATCGACCGATTCGGCGGCAATCACCCCACCCGAGCCTGGACTGTGACCGGCCCCTATGGCTCGGGCAAATCGTACTTCGGCCTTTTTCTGATGAATCTGCTGGCGGCGCGCTTGCCGGCCCACGCCGCGGCCGAGGCCATGCTGCGGGCTGAGGATCGACTGTTGGCAGATAAGGTTCATCGCGCCGGGCAGCTGGATTCGACGCGCGGCCTATTGCCCGTGCCCATCACAGGCTTTCGCGCTTCGATTGAGGAGTGCATTCGCCGCAGTTTGGCGAGAGCTCTCAAGCCATATGCCGACAGGCCCGACGTAGCGGCCATGCTTGCCGAATATGATGAATCCCATGCCGCAGGCGACGGCCAGGCCTTCATTAACTTGCTGGATCGGACACGGCAAGCGGCGGCTGATTTGGGCTACTCCGGCGTGGTCATCGTCTTCGACGAGATGGGCAAGGCGCTGGAGCACGTGGCGGCTCATCCTGAGACGGCCGACGTATATGTGCTGCAGCAGATCGCCGAGGCCGCCGGCCGCAGTGGCGACATGCCTCTTTTGTTCATCGGCATCCTGCACCAGTCGTTCGACCGCTATGCCGGTCGGCTAGACGCCACTACCCAGCGGGAGTGGAGCAAGGTTCAGGGGCGCTATGAAGACGTGGCCTTCCAGGAGCCACCGGTGCAGCAGATGGTGCTGCTGGCGCGGGCGCTGGATTTGAATGGCGCGACGAATTCGGCCGCGGTGGCGCGCTGG
Organism: uncultured Ardenticatenaceae bacterium; assembly: GCA_964398825.1. Taxonomy (GTDB): domain Bacteria; phylum Chloroflexota; class Anaerolineae; order Promineifilales; family Promineifilaceae; genus Promineifilum. The sequence goes on along the minus strand of CAYNOL010000207.1, from coordinate 2,763 downwards.
ATAGGCGAGGAGCTGCCGAAAGTCGTCGATTCTGATTGGCGGCCGGCCACGCTCAACCCCGAGGCGTTCGCCGCTCTGGCCGCGCGCGCCTATCCGCTGCACGCCACGGCGTTGGTGGCGCTGCCCTATCTGTTCCGCCGGCTGGCCCAAAACGAGCGCTCGCTGTTCGCCTATCTGGCGTCCCACGAGCCGTTTGGCTTCCAGGAGTTTCTGCAGCGCCACGCCCCCGGCGACACGGTGCGGCTGGCGGATCTGTTCGACTATCTGGCGGCCAATTTTCAGGGGCGGCTCTATGCTTCGTTGCGGGCGCGACTCATCACCGAAACGCTGGAGCGGCTGGACCAGGCCGGCGACAAGCTGGGCGCGCTGGAACGGGACGTGATGAAGACGGTGGGGCTGATCAACTGGCTGGGCGAGGTGAGCCCGCTGGGCGCGGCCGAGCCGGAGCTGTTCGCGGCGCTGGTGGGGCCCGACCGACCGGCAGAGCAGGTGCGCGCGGCGCTGAAAAGATTGCAGAAGCTGTCGCTGGTCGTGTTCCGGCGCTTCAATCGCACCTATGCCGTCTGGCAGGGCAGCGACGTGGATCTGGAGGAGCGGCTGCAGGAGGCCGAATCCCATCTGACGGGGATGTTCAGTCTGGCCCAGGCGGTGGGCGCCTATCTGCCGCCGCGGTCGATCGTGGCTCGCCGCCACAGCTATGAGACGGGCACGACGCGCTACTTCTCGGCGACCTATGTTGATGCCCACACGCGCGACACGGTGGACCTGGCGGCCATCGCGCCGGGGGCGGGGGGCAGCGTGTTGCTATGCCTGCCGACCGGCCCGCGCGAGGGAGAGGCGTTTGTCGAGTGGGCGCGCAACGGCCCGCCGGCGGCCGTGGGCCATGTGGTGGTGGGGGTGGCCCAGCGCGCCGGCCGATTGAGCGACCTGTCGCACGAGTTGCGCGCCCTGCATTGGGTGGCCGAGAATACGCCGGAGTTGCGCGACGACCCGGTGGCGCGGCGCGAATTGCGGGCCCGGCTCCATGCCGTCGAGTCGCTCATCCGCGGCGAGATCGAGCGCACGCTGACGGCGGGGCAGATGGCGGGCGGCCAGGGCGGCCGCTGGTTCCATCGTGGGCGCGAGGTGACGAACAAGGCGGGGCGGGGTTTGTCGATGCTGCTTTCGGCCGTGGCCGATGAACTGTATCCTGATGGGCCGCGCCTGTGGAACGAGCTGATCAACCGGCGCGTGCTGTCGTCGCAGGGAGCGGCGGCGCGGCGCAATCTGATCGAGGGCATGATCCGGCGTGGCGAGCGGTTGCGGCTGGGCATCGAGGGGTTTCCGCCGGAGCGCAGTATGTATGAGAGCGTGCTGCGGGCGGGTGGGCTCCACCGGCCGGGCGTGGGGGATGGCTGGGTGTTTGTGCCGCCGCCGGCCGATGACCCGCTGGGTTTGCGGCCGGCCTGGGATGCCATCGAGCGCTACATCTTCGCCGAGCCGCGCTACTTTTCGGCGCTCTACGTCGATGGTTATTTAACTAGCTGAATCGACGCTGGCCAAGCTGGCTCTAATGATGCACTACGTGCAACAGGGATTCGATACAGTGGACGATTAGGAGGCCACATCATGTATCGCTTAATTTTAACAGCTATATTCTCTGCGCTTATATTGATCGCAACCGCATGTGGGGGCAATCAACCTGAGACTGTAACGGTAATCGAAACCAGGATAGAAATAGTTCAGGAAACAGTAGAAGTTCCAGTAACTGTGGAAGTCCCTATCGCGATTGAAGTCACCCGCTTAGTCGAGGTAACTTCAACCCCAGTTCCCGTCCAAGCAACTAGGGAGCCAGCTCCAACTGCCACACCTGCTGGAGAACTCCTAAGTATAGGAGACGAAGGCAGGGATGGCAGCCAAATCTATATAGTATCGAGCTGGCAGGAGACACCATCAATTCCGCTTCGCTACGGGGGTCTAGCGACTCCTCCTGAGGGAGGCAAGTTCATCGTTGTGACCGTTGATATCATCAATGATGGTCGGGAAAGTATAGACATTTATTGCAGGTTTGATTGGGGGCGAGCGCTTTTTGATGACCGAGGCCGACAATTCGACGATACGGGCCGTGCAGAAATCGCAGATCTATATGCGATAGAGGGCAACGTAGGCTGTAACGATATGCTGCAACCGGGCTTCAGTGCTAATTCTCAAACAATCCCTTTTTTACTTCCGGTAGATGCAATACCAGCTTACGTCATGTTCTGGGATCCGAATGAGCTTCCGCAACATAGTGATTCGTTTGGTGATAAAAGTGCTGTGCGCTTTCGCTTGAATTGACGATTTTGAGGTTGCTTCTCCTACTATATGTCATGTGTTGAATCCAACGTACGATGGATTACCCGCCGCTGCCGCAAACTTTTGAAATCACCGTAGATCGCCTAGCCGGTAGCTTTAACGACGTCACCAACTCGTACAAGTTCTTCTGGTTTCTCGCCATTCTTGAGCATATCAAGACGAGCCAAGCGCCGCTCATTCCGATGAATGACCTGCTTGCCCAAATGGTGGCTTTTGTCTGGTATCCAGCCAACTACTACCTGCTCTCATTCGGCAAACAAGACCAACTCCGCAACCTGACGCAACAACTCCTGGAATCCACCGGACTTGAGGTTGATGCCAAACCGGCGACAGTCAAGGCGGCGGCCGTTGAACAGCTAGCCCTGTCAACCCACGTCGGACGCGAGTTGCTAAAGTTGGGCAATTATGTCCCCTATCGCTTCCTGCGAC
>CAYNOL010000206.1:0-5908 GCA_964398825.1 uncultured Ardenticatenaceae bacterium | reverse complement strand
TGGCCTCTTCCAGCACCAGAATGGCCAGCGCCAGCCGCGCCCGCTCGCCGCCGCTGAGGGTGCTGATGCGGCTGAACACCTCGTCGCCGCGGAAGAGGTAGCGGGCCAGATAGTTGCGTGCCTCGCTAATGAGCATCTCCTTGTGGCGCAGCAGTTCGTCGAGCACCGTCGCGTTAGGGTCGAGCGCCTCCTGCGCCTGGGCGAAGTAGCCTACCTTGAGGCTCGCGCCCAGCGTCAGCTTGCCCGCCAGCGGGTCGAGACGGCCGAGGATGACCTTCAGGAAGGTGCTCTTGCCCGTGCCGTTGGGGCCGATGAGCGCCGCCGTCTCCAGCCGGTGGAGCTCCAGCTCGTCGACGGTGAACAGCGGCCGCCCCGGATAGCCGACGATCAGATCGGCTGCGCGCAGGACGATGTTGCCGCTGCGATAGGCGGCGTTGAGGCGCATGTTGAGCACCGGCGGCCGGGTGGGCGCGGGCAGGGCGTTGATCGCCTCTTGCAGCTCGGCCAGCGTCGCCGCCGGCCGCCGCAAATCCAGCTCGCTGGCGATCTGGCTCCACCCCTTGCTGCTCAGATCGCTGATCGCTCCCAGCCCGCCGACGCGCACTGCCTCGATCTCGCGGCTGAGACGCGACAGCCTGCCCCACGCCATTTGCGTGCGCTGCCCGGCGATGTTGCGGCGGATGAAATCCACCTCCTTGGCCACCCGCTCCTGGAAGGCGTCGTACTCGCGCTGCAGCCGCTCCCAGCGGTCTTGTCGTTGCGTCACGTAGGCGCTGTAGTTGCCGCGATAGCTCTCGACGCCGGCGGTGCTCATCTCCCAGATGGTGTTGGCGACGCGGTCGAGGAAGTAGCGGTCGTGGCTGACCACCAGCACGGCCCCCGGCCACGAGGCGAGGGTGTTCTCCAGCCACTCGATCGCCTGCACGTCGAGGTGGTTGGTCGGCTCGTCGAGAATGAGCAGGTCGGGCGCCTCCAGCAGCAGGCGACCGAGCAGCACACGGGTCTTCTGGCCGCCGCTCAGTTGCGACAGCGGCTGCCTCCAGGCGTCGGACTGGAAACCCAGACCGGTCAACACCATGCGGATGCGCGTCTCGTAGTCGTAGCCGCCGGCCAGCTCGTACTGGATCTGCAGTCGGCTGTACTCCTCCAGCAGCTCGTCGGTGGCCGCGTCGGTCGCCATCTCCGCTTCCATGCGGCGCAGACGCTCTTCCATACCCTTCAGCGCATCGAAGACGGCCTCCATCTCCATATAGACCGTTTGCTCGGCCGGGTGGCCTATGAAGGCGTCGGATGACTGCTGCGATAGATAGCCAACGCGCGTGCCGCGGGCTACATGGACTTGGCCACTCGACGGCGCGGCCAGCCCGGCCAGGATGAGCAGCAGGGTTGTCTTGCCCACGCCGTTCGGCCCCACCAGGCCGATCTTGCCGTCGCGGGGGATGCTGACAGTGACGCCGCTAAAGACGTCGTATTCGCCGAACGACTGCCCGACGTTGGATGCCGATAAAACCGCCATGCTGTCGATTATAGAAGAGGAACGAAGATTGAAGAATAGAAACCACAGATTGCACAGATTACATGAATTGGGAAGAAGAAAAATCCGCAGATTTGGCAGATCTTTTAAGAAGGGATTGGAGATTGGCGATTGGAGCTGGGCAATCGCCAATCTCCAATCCCTAATCCCTCTTTATAATCTGCCCAATCTGCGGATAAATAACTTCTTAAAAATCTGTGAAATCTGTGGTTCCTTCCTCTTAAGGCTCCCGAGTAACGAGCTCCCGTTCGAGGTCGGCGGCCATGCGGTGGGCGTCTTCCCAGTTGGAGAGGCGGTAGTAGGCGATGGCCGAGGCAATGTCGCCGCTCTCCTCGGCCAGCCGGCCGGCGCGGAAACAGCCGTTGGCCCCCGGGTCGCCATTCAGACACGCCTGCAGGTACGCCTCCAGTGCGGCGGCCGGGTCGCGCGGCTCCAGCAGTTCGGCCAACGCCAGCCAGCGGTGGCCGTCACCCGGCGCCAGCGTCAGCCCTTGCCGGTAGAGCGCGATCGCCTCGTCCGGCTCGCCGGCGGCCAGCGTCGGGGCCAGCCAGAAATACCCGTGTGGGCTGCCCGGCTGTGCGTCGATGGCCAGCCGCGCCAGCGTCGCGTCACCCGCGGCCAGCACGGCCATGTACGGGATGTAGGCGTCGGTGCAACCCAGCAGGTCGCCCCAGGCGGCCGCTCGGCCGCCGACGTCCCCCGCCTCGTGCCGCACCACCCCTTCGTACCAGCGCGCCCGGCAATCCCGCTCGGCCAAGCTCCCGATCCGGGTTGCGGCAGCCGGCAAATCCACGCCCTCGTCCAGATAGGCCGACGTCGCCAGCCGGCCGGCGCGATTGGTCGACATCGCCAGCGTCGACATCCCCATCACGGCGAAGACGGCCGCAACAAAGGCAATTTTGGCGCCGTTCGTCCACTGCGGCTGCAACCGGCCGCGTGACGCGCCCATGACCAGCGCGAACAGATACCACAGCGGCACCCCGGCCAGCGTGCCCAGCGCCACGGCGTCAGTCAGGCTATAGAGCGCGTGGGCCACCAGCGCCCCCGCCAGCCCGGCCGCCCACAGCCGCGACAGCGTGCCCGCCGGACGAGCGCGCGCCAACCGCACGGCCGAGAACAACACCACCCCAAACGCCACCACAAAGACCAACAACCCCGCCAGACCGAAATCGAGCGCCGTTTGGAAATAGAGGTTGTGGGCGTCTTCCAAAATCAGCACGGTCGACGGCTCCGACAATGGGTAGATCGAACGAGCCAGCTGCCCAAACACGCCCAACCCCATGCCCCACAGCGGCTGGTCGCGGATGGCGGTGACGGCCTGCTGCCAGATGCTCCAGCGCGGACCGATGACGTTGTTCCACGAATTGGCTCCCGCAAAGACGAACCAATGCAGAGCCGGTGTCAGGCGAAGGACCACCAGCCCCACCCCGGCCGTGACCAGGCCGACGATCAACCACTTGCGGCCGAAATTGCCTGATATCGCCAGCGCCATCAACGTGCCCGCGGCCACGGCCACCAGGCCGGTGCGCGACTGGGCGAGGACGAGCACCACCGCCATGAGCAGCGCCACCGGAAGCAGTAAGAGCAACTGCCGCCGCCGGCCGGTGATGGCGCAACCATAGACCAGGGCGAACACAAAAGGCGCGAAAAGGGTCAGCACGCCGGCGATCTCGTTCGTCGGCAATCCCTGTTCCAACCCCAATATGGGAACCAGCACGGCCGTCCATGGCAAGGTGAACAGCTTGTCAACGCTGCGCATCCCCAGCAGACCGACCAAAGCCACCAACAGTCCTAACGCCAAATACCCTATCGTTGAACCGTTGAAGCGCGTCCGAGAACTCCCACGTCGGGCGGAGGCAGGCCGATTGACAAGCATGAAGAACAGCGCGATTGACCAGGCCAACACCGTCAGGCGCTCCCAGCCGACGCTCCACGGCGCGGGGCTGGTGACGAAAGCAAGTGGGATGAAGATGAAAGCCAGCACCGCCACCGGCAAATTGGCGGGCGACGGCTGCGAGAGCGGCCGCCCGAACACCAGGCGGGTAATGTAGGGCAGCAGCAACAGAAGCAGCGCCGGCACCACCAGCGTGATGCGAAAGAAGGACGGCGCCAGTAAAAACGGGGCAGTGACCACTTGAACAAACAGATCAAGGTGTTTGAAGTTGAGTTTTGTGGCGTGGAGACTCTGGCGGCCGCCAAACGTTTTGTCCATTGACTTCCCTGATGATGTGCTATTCGATTCGCGTGACGCCGTCACAACCCGCGGCGGACAAGCGCAGTTTTATGAGCGAACCCTGCCTTATGGATGTACGGTCGGCGGTGGCGTCCACGTGGGCAAGCCGCGAGTTGGCGTGGCCGTCTCCACCGGCGGCGGGGTGGCCGTTTCCGGCGGCGGCGGAGTGGAAGTCGTCACCGGTGTCTGTGTGTAGACCGGCGGCGGTGTCGCGGTCGACAGCGCCGACGAGGTCGGGACGCCGGGCGGCCGCGGGCCTGGGCCCGGTGGGTCGTCCGGCGGATCGGGCACCAGTACATTGGGCGTTGTGATGATGATCACCGTGGGTGGGCCAATCGTCGGGATGATGCTTGGGCCGCGCGTCGGGGAAATGGGCGAGCGGGTGGGGCGCGTGGGCGAAGCCGTCGACGAAGGGCTCACCGTTGCCCGTTCCGTTCCGACGGCGATGACGCCCACAGGCGGCAACAACAGCACCATGCCGGGCTGCAATTCCGGCCCCGCCAAACAGTTGGGGACGATTACCTCTTCGGGCAACATCCCCCGCGCGGCGGCCAACGCCTCGATGGTGTCCCCTTCTTCGACGACGTAAGACACCCACCACGACGGCGCGACACATTCCACGATCGGCGTTGCGTTGGCGAACAGGGCGGTGGCTGTGGCGGCGATTCGTTCCAGGTCGGTGGGTGTATTGGTGGCCGCCGGGGTGGCGGACGCAGCCGGCGCGCCGGCCGCGCTGGAGCCGTCGGCCGGGGGTGTGGCGTCGCCCACGTCGGTCTGGGGCGGGATGCCGGCGAGGCTGCCGCCGTCGTAGGAAGAACCCTCGGCCGCGGATGAGGAAGCCCTCAGCGTCGGCATCGTCACGATGGAGCCCTGCACTACGTCGGACGTGTTGCGCGACCCGGCGCCGACATTGCTCCACAACCACCAGCCAATCGGGATGAGGGCCAGCAGGAGCAGCCCGTAGATGACCGGTCGGGCGTTGAGCTGTCGTGCCGGGCGGCGGGTCATCGCCACTTGCATGTCGTTCTGGAAATCCGGATGCGCCGACTCATCCCAGTTGAACTTCAGCCCGTTGCGAGGCGCGGGGGCCGGCGCCGTTACTGGGGCCGCAACCGGAGCCAAAGCGATGGCCGCGACCGGCTCCGCCGTCTGACTGTCCTCCGGCCATTCAAGCAGCCCCGCCCCGACCGCTCCCCGAGGCGCCAGCGGCACGGCCGGCGCAGAGGCGCGGTTAGCCTGCCGCTGATAAACAGGACAGGCCGTATGGTTGGACGAAAGGCAATAATTTTCCTGATGGACGGAGCTGACGGGAACGGGAAAATGGGTAGTGAAGCAGCGGTGGGTGGCTGAGGCAAAATCGAGCGACGTGTTCGGATCGCCCAACGTGCCCAGGAAGGGGCAGCGATTGGCGTCGGCCGCGGCGTTGGCCTGCGGCTCGCTGGATGAGTCTGTCCGGTACGGCTCGCTCGATTGCATGATAAATCAACTTCCGTTTATGAATTCGCTCGCCCCAGAAGACACGAGGAGTTCAAAAAAATAATGGTTTTATACGGCTGATACTCTGTCGCCAATGGGGATCATACCAGTCGTCTCTTCTCTCTCGAATAGAAAACCGGTGAAGGGGTCGTGAAATGGGCGTGAACTCCACCCCATTCCACAACCCCGCCGGTCATTGTCGATTATTTGCAGATCAGGAAACGGCCTCTTTGCCCACATTGCCGTTCACGCTCTTGTCGCCACCGCCGCTGAACATCGCGGCCAGCCCCTTGCGGCGAGGTTCGCCGCCGTGCTCCGGCCCGGCCGTGTCGTTGGCGTAGATCGGTTCGTTCTCATACCGATAATAGCCGTAGTAGCTGCTGGTCTTGCGCGAGACACGGTTGAGCACGACGCCAACCACGTGCGCCCCGGCGCGATCCAGCTGGGCCAGCATCGTCTTGGCCGCCTCGGCATGGGTCTTGCCCGGCTGGATGACCAGCAGCACGCCGTCGACCTTGGCCGACAGCACCGTCGAATCGGCGACGACGAACGGCGGGCTGTCGATGATGACCACCGAGGCCGACTCAACCAGCCGAGCCAGGATTTGAGCCATGCGCGCCGAGCCGAGCAGTTCGGCCGGGTTGGGCGGCAGGCTGCCGCTGGTG
>CAYNOL010000205.1:3159-5910 GCA_964398825.1 uncultured Ardenticatenaceae bacterium | reverse complement strand
ATGGTCTTGTACCCCTCGGGGCCGAACGGGTGGCCGGTGTGGGTCTCAGTGATGCTGCTGGTGGGCATGTAGCCGGCGCGCTGCACCAGCTCGCGCATCAGCACGCGGCGCAGCGGCCGGGGCAGCGGCACGACGGCCGCGCCATAGGCGGTGACCATGCGGATGAGGTGGGGCTCGGTGCCCTCGGTGATGAACAGCACGCAGGGCAACCCGGCGCGCGCGGCATAGGCGGCCGCGGCGGCACCATGGTTGCCGGACGAAGCCACGGCGACGCCCGGCGCGCCGTTGAGCACGGCCGAGCTGACGGTGCACAGGTTCAGGCGGTCTTTGTGGCTGCCGGTGGGGTTCTTGCTCTCATCCTTGATATAGACCTCGACAGCGGCCCCGGCCCAGTCGGCCAGGCGGGGTGCGGCCACCAGCGGCGTGCCCCCCTCGCCCATCGACAGGCCGTCGGCCAAGGGCGGCAGCAGCTCCGCCCAGCGGTCGATGCCGGCGAAGGGCAGTCGCTCGAAGAAGTCGTCGGGCACGCGGTCGTAGTCGTAGTCGATGACCAGCGGGTATTGGAGTTCGGCTGTGCTGGTCTGTGGGCAGCCCTCGACAAGCGGCGGGAAGAGGGGGTAGCGCAGCGACGGATCGCCCAACGAGCGTTGGGCGACGGCCAGACTCCGGCCGGCGGGAAGAGTCGCGGGTGAACTCACGGTTGCTTCTCGCCGGTCTGTTGCTTCTGGTGCCACGCTTCGAGACGGCGGCGGTGGCGATCTTCCAGCTTCACCAGCGGCCGAATCTCCTTCATCCTGGCGCTGCTTTCGTCAAACGTGAGGTCGCCGTGGCGCATCATGTAGGCTGCGGCCAGCGTGGCCGAGCGGCCGCGCCCCTTGGCGCAATGGACGAGCACCTGGCGGCCGTCTTCGATCTGCTCGTTGATCCAGTCCGCCCCCTCGGATAGATACTCATCCGGCGGCACCAGCGCGTCGAGCACCTTCAGGCGCAGGTAGTTGATGCCGTGGCGGTCATAGAACGCTCGATCCCCTTCCCGCTCGGCGCGCATGTCGAGTACGGCGGTGATGTCGTTGTCGAGCAGGAATTGGTAATCCCGCTCGTAGGTCGGTGCGCCGCCCAGCCACAGATTGGGCGCGATTTTGTCGAACCAGCGATGGCCCTGGACGCGCTCATAGACGAAGCGGATGAGTGGATACAGTTTGTCGAAAAGCCAATGGAACGGATTCATCGCCCGTAAGCATATCCCCGGCGGGGTTGGTTGGCAAAACGGCGTCAGGTGGGGCGGACGCCTTCCTGCGCGGCGATGATCCGGTCGAGTTGTGCGTCGAAGTGGGCGTTGACTTGCTGCGCGGTGGGGGTGGCGGCGTACCAGTCGATGATCTCCCGCGCCCCCTGGGCGAACGAGATCTCGGCCGCGAAGCCGGGGACGATGCCGCGGATTTTGCTGTTATCGAAGATAGAGGAGTGGGATTTGTCACCCACCAGGCTATCGCCCCAGTCGGGATCGAAGCGGGCCACCGTCTGCGATGGGACGTGGGCGATGCGCGCCTCAACGCCGGCCGCCTCGCCCAGCAGGCGGGCGATCTCGTTCCACGTCAGCACCTCGTCGCTGGTGATGTGGTACGCCTCGCCGATGGCCCGCGGCTGGCCCAGCAGCCCCAGAAAGGCGCGGCCGAAGTCGCGGTGGTGGGTCAACGTCCATAGGGAGGTGCCGTCGCCGTGGACGAGCAATGGCTTGCCGCGCCGGATGCGGTCGATGATGGTGTAGCCGCCGCGGAACGGCAGCAGCGTCTTGTCGTAGGTGTGGGACGGGCGGACGATGGTGACGGGGAAGCCGTCGTCGCGGTGGGCGGCCGTCAGCATCTCCTCGCAGGCGATCTTGTTGCGCGAATACTCCCAGAACGGGTTCTCCAGCGGCGTTTCCTCGGTGATCGGCAGGCGGGCGGGCGGCTTCTGGTAGGCTGAGGCGGAACTGATGAAGACGTACTGGCCGGTGCGGCCGCGGAACAGCGCCAGGTCGGTGGCGATGTGGTCGGGGGTGAAGGCCACCCAGTCGACGACGACGTCGAAGGTGTGGCCGGCCAGCACGTCGGCGACGGCCGCGCGGTCGCGGATGTCGCCCGTGAGGACGGTAGCCGCGGGAGGTATCGGGCGATGGGTCGTCTGGCCGCGATTGAGCAGGTAGAGGTCGATGCCGCGCTCGACGGCCAGCGCCGAACTTGCCGAACTGATGATGCCGCTGCCGCCGATGAACAGTACTTTCATGGTTTTTCCTGAATATTTTTAACACGGATTGGCACGGATTTTGACGGTTTTATTTTAGATCAGCCCGCATTAACCGTAGCCAATTCTTCGTTTATTTCAACGGCGTTCTACATTGACCGGGATACCGCCCTTCGGCCGCAGGGTGACCAGCGCGTGCCCTTCGACGGGCTCGTCGGAGACGAGGCGCAGGCGGAAGCGGCCGGCGATGGCGGGGATGATGACCGCGCTCTCCATGAGGGCGAAGTTATTGCCGATGCATTGCCGGGCCCCGCCGCCGAACGGGAAGTAGGCGTACCGTGGCCGCGCGGCGACTTTTTCCGGCGCGAAACGCTCGGGGTCGAAACGCTCCGGGTCACCCCAGAAGGCGGGGTGGCGATGCATCGTGTACGGGCTCATGGCGACGATGGAGTGGGCGGGGATATGGTAGCCGCCGATCTCGTCGTCGCCCAGCGCCCGGCGGCTGATCGACCACGCCGACGGGTAGAG
>CAYNOL010000205.1:0-3059 GCA_964398825.1 uncultured Ardenticatenaceae bacterium | reverse complement strand
TGCCGTCATCGTAGCGGGCGTCGAGCAGCATGTTGAGCAGGTCGTCCCGCTCCCGGTGGGGATGCAGGCGGCGTTCCTCGATGATGGCGTAGACGGTGCGATCGAGCAGCTCGATCGCCTCGCGCACCTTGCGGTGGCGCGGCTTGCCGATGGTGGTCATCGTGTTCATCGCCTCGCCGATCTCGGCCGCGCGGTCGGTGATGTCGTAGGTGAACAGCGACTCGGTGACGATCTCCAGCGTCAGGCGCATCATCTCGGCGGCGATATCGACGGGGCGATGCTCGTTCGCGGCGGTGTCGAGCCGGGCCACCGAGCGTGAGACGGCCGCCCCCATCAACTCCACGAACTTAGCCAGGCTGTGGCGGTGGAAGGCGGGCTGAATGAGGCGGCGCTGCTCCCGCCAGAGCGGGTTTTCGCTGGTCAGCAAACCCTGCCCGGTCAGCGATTCGAGCATATACTTGTTGAGGAAGGTGTCCTTGTTGTAGTTCTGTCCGTTCGTTTGCAGCACGTGGCGGACGAAATCGGGGTGGTTGATGAGATAGGCGTTCTCAACCGTGGAGCGGTATTGAACGACGTCGCCATAGGTTTGGGTCAGCCACATGAAGAAGCGCAACGGGTTTCGTATCTCTTCGCGGCCGCCGCCGGCGGCGCGCGGCGGTTGCTTCAGGGTCACTGTTGCAGAGTCGTTGATCGTCATAATTCACTTTGTTGCAGAGGGCGCTCCTGGCACGTGGCCGGGGCGGCCCCGCTTCGGTCAATCGACGTTACCATGAAACAGTTCGTTTCAAAAAGAAAACGGTCGAGTTTCTCTAAAGATTAAATCGGATATAATGAAGTTTCTACTATATCATACGGATTCCACCGGCAGAAAGGTGTAAAGATCTACAACGACTTGTGCATACTTACGTGCAAGGTTGCACAACGATCGTCATAGTTGAGGAGAATCATGACAAAGAAACTGTTTAACACGTTTGGCGCGCGCGCCAAACTGGGCGGCACCGATTATCACTATTACAAACTGGACAAATTATCGCGCTTCGGAAATATTGACCGGCTACCCTTCTCTGTAAAGGTGTTGCTGGAAGCGCTGTTGCGCACGGCCGACGGCTACGAAGTAATGCCCGAGGATGTGGAGCGGATGGCGGGCTGGTCGCCGCAAATGGCCGAGCCATTCGAGATCCCGTTCAAGCCCGGCCGGGTCATCCTGCAAGACTTCACCGGCGTGCCGGCCGTCGTCGACCTGGCGGCCATGCGGGCGGCCATGGCTCGGCTGGGCGGCAAGCCGGAGCGCATCAACCCGATCGTGCCGGTCGACCTGGTCATCGACCACTCGGTGCAGGTTGACCAGTTTGGCTCGGCCTTCGCCCTCTTCTACAACGCCGAGCGGGAGTTTGAGCGCAACCGGGAGCGGTATGAGTTCCTGAAGTGGGGTCAGAGCGCGTTCGAGAACTTCCGCGTCGTTCCCCCGGCCACGGGCATCGTCCACCAGGTAAACCTGGAGTACCTGGGCAAGGTGGTGATGCTGCAGCCCGAGGGAGATGACCGCGTCGCCTTCCCCGACAGCCTCGTCGGCACCGACTCGCACACGACGATGATCAACGGCCTGGGCATTCTGGGTTGGGGCGTCGGCGGCATCGAGGCCGAGGCGGTTATGCTGGGGCAGCCGATCTACATGCTGACCCCCGAAGTCATCGGCGTGCGCCTGACCGGCAGCATGCCCGAAGGGGCCACGGCCACCGACCTGGTGCTGCGCATCACCGAGCTGCTGCGCAAGAAGGGGGTCGTCGGCAAGTTTGTCGAATATTTCGGCCCCGGCCTGACCAACATGACGCTGGCCGACCGGGCGACGATCGCCAACATGTGCCCCGAGTATGGCGCGACGGTGGGCTTTTTCCCCGTCGATGACGAGACGCTCAACTATATGCGCAACACCGGCCGCTCGGCCGAGCTGGTTGACCTGGTGGAGCGGTACACCAAGGAGCAGGGCCTCTTCCGCACCGACGAGACGCCCGACCCCGAGTTCTCCGACGTCGTCGAGCTGGATCTGGGCACGATCGAGCCAAGCCTGGCCGGGCCGAAGCTGCCACAGGATCGCATCGCGCTCAAGCACATGAAGGAGACGTTCCGGCAGCATCTGGTGGCGCCGGTGGGGCCGCGCGGCTTTGGGCTGGACGAGGAAGCGTTGGAGAAGACGGCCGTCGTCTCCAACGGACACACATCGGAGATCAGCCACGGCTCCGTGGTCATCGCCGCCATCACCAGCTGCACCAACACATCGAACCCCAGCGTGATGCTCGGCGCCGGCCTGCTGGCCAAGAAGGCGGTTGAGGCGGGACTGACCGTGCCGCCCTACGTCAAGACAAGCCTGGCCCCCGGCTCGCGCGTCGTCGAGGATTACCTGAAGCGCTCGGGCCTGCTGCCCTATCTGGAACAACTGGGCTTCCATATCGTCGGTTTCGGCTGCACCACCTGCATCGGCAACTCCGGCCCGCTGCCCGAGGAAGTCAGCCAGGCGATCCATGAGGGGGATCTGGTCGTCTCATCCGTGCTGAGCGGCAACCGCAACTTCGAGGGACGCATCCACCCCGAGACGCGCAGCAACTTCCTGGCATCGCCGCCCCTCGTCGTAGCCTATGCGCTGGCGGGCCGCGCCGACCTGGACATGTACAACGAGCCGATTGGCACCAACAAGGAAGGCCAGCCGGTCTACCTGAAGGACATCTGGCCCAGCAACAAGGAGATCAAGACGGTCATGGCCGAGGCCCTGACGCCGGAGATGTTCGATGAGCAGTATGGCAACGTCTTCACCGGCAACGAGATGTGGAACCGCATCCCCACCAGCGGGGGCGAGCTTTACCAGTGGGACGAATCCTCGACCTACATCCAGGAGCCGCCGTTCTTTGTGGGGTTGACGCGCGACGTCCAGCCGATCGACAACATCACCGGCGCGCGCGTGCTGGTCAAGGTGGGCGACTCGACCACCACCGACCACATCTCCCCCGCCGGGGCGATCTCGCGCAACAGCCCGGCAGCGCAATACCTGGTCAGCCACAACGTGG
>CAYNOL010000204.1:0-5914 GCA_964398825.1 uncultured Ardenticatenaceae bacterium | reverse complement strand
TGGCCAACAACCACGCGCAGGATTACGGGCCGGAAGCGCTGCTGCAGGGGATCGACTTGCTCCACGCGGCGGGCGTCGCCACCGTCGGCGGCGGCGCCAACGACGCGGCGGCCCACGCCCCCCACATCGCCGACATCAACGGGCTGCGGGTGGCCTTCCTCGGCTATGTCCACGTGCCCATTGAGGCCAGCACCCATTTCGACACGCAAAGCTGGGCGGCGACGGCCGACGCCCCCGGCTTGGCCTGGGCCGACCCCGAGCGCGTCAGCGCCGATGTGGCTGCCGTCCGGCCCGACGTCGATCTGGTGGTGGTCATTCTCCACAGCGGCTACGAATACATCGAGGAACCGAGCGAGCCGCAGGTGGCCGCGGCGCGCGCCGCCGTCGACGCGGGAGCCGATCTCGTCGTCGGCCACCACGCCCACATCCTGCAGGGCATCCACCACTACAACGGCGGCGTCATCGCCTACGGTCTGGGTAACTTCCTGTTCAACATCGATGGGCCGCCGGAGACGGCGATCCTCAACGTCTGGCTGGACGAGAACGGGGTGCGGCAGCTGGAGCTGATCCCGGCGATCATTCAGGAGCACGGCCAGCCCCGCCCGGCCGACTTCGCGGAAGCGGGGCCGATCCTGGAGCGGGTCTATTACCTGACGATGCTGCTGAACGCCGGCCCCTAGACCACGACTACGGCTGGCTGACGCTGACCGCGCCGGGGTCAACGGCCGTCGCCCCCGGCCCGACGAACTGCTCGACGGAGAAGCCGCTGACCAGACCGCGCTCGTTCAGCGCGGCGATGCTGACGGCGTACGTCATGTTCGGGTCCAGGCCGGTCAGGGCCACGTTGCCGGCGTTGTGGGCCTGCACGAAGCGGAAGGTGGGATAGAAGTCGGACTCAACCGGGCGGAAGGAGATGGCGTAGCCGGATGCGTCGGGCGACACCGGCCAGGTCAGCAGAAAGGAGCCCGGCTCGGCCATCGAGGCGATGATCGGCGGGGCGGGCTGGTGGGGGCCGCCGGCCAGATTGGCAGCCACGGCCACGTTCAACTGCACCACGCGCTGCAGGTAGTTGTAATCGATCAAATCCCACGTATCCCGGTTGGAGTTGACGAGATCAGGGTCTTCGACAGACTCGATGACGCGAATGGCCGGGAAGCCGACACGCACGAACTCCCGGTGGTCGCCCCAGCGCCCCTCTCGATCCAGTGCGTCATAAATGGCGATCGGGAACGTAGGCAGGTAAAGGCCGCCGACGTACTCATAGTAGCGCCCCAGCGAGCCGTGGATTGAGGTCTTGTAATCCACGGCGAAGAGGCGGACGTGCTGCGGAATGCCCGTGCGGCCGCCCACCGAGTCGTAATTGAGCGCGGCGATGATGTGTTTGGAATCGAGGAAGGCGTTTTCGGCGAAGTAGCGCGCGCCGAACGCCCCCTGCTCCTCGGCCGCCGTAGCCAGAAAGACGATCGTCTGGTTCCAGTCGCGCGAGCTCATAATGCGCGCCGTCTCCAGCAGCAGGGCGATGCCCGAGCCGTTGTCGTTGGCGCCTGTGGCACGGCTGTTGCCGTCGGTAATGTTGTGCGTCCGGTTGTCGTAGTGGGCCATGAGCACCAGCATGCCGGTGCCCTCCCCCTTGCCCGGCAGCGTGGCCACGACGTTGGCCTGCTCAGCCGAAAAGCCCAGGTAGGTCAGCGGAAAGTTTTGGAACTCCACCGTCAGGCGGCCGTTGCCCACGCGCACGAACTCGTTGAAGATCCAGCGCCGCGCCGCGCCGATGCCGAACGTCTCCGACTGGGTGTCGCTGAAGGCGTTGCGCGTGCCGAAGGTCTCCAGTTGGCGGATGTAGGCCATGAGCTGCTGCTGGGAGACTTCGGTGATCAGCGCCTCAATCGCCGGGTCAACCGTCGGCACGACGTCGCTGACGGGGTCCGTCACCAGTTGGCCGGCGGCGTTGGGGATGAGCAGTTCGGGCGTGGGCGGCTCCAACGTCTGCTCTGGTGGTGGGGGAATAACCAGTTCCGGCTGCGGCTCCAGCAGGCTGCAACCCGCCGTGGCGAGCAGAAAGAGTATCGTGATGGCGCGAATGAGTTGTCTAGACACCGGCTACCCAGGTTGAATAATCGCTGAACATTCCACGGGCCCCTAGCATAGCGAATCCGGCCGCGGGATGCACGTCCCTTGATGTGCGGTTAAGCTACGTTGCTCCTTCTGCGACGCCGACCGATGCTCGCCAGAGCGACGATCAGGCAGCCGATCAGTCCCACGGCCGACAGCGCCGCGCCGACCCGAATTCCACGAGACTGGTATTGAAACACCACCTCGTGCTCCCCCACGGGCAAAAACACGCCGCGGAACATGCCGTCGACTTGCCACAGCGGCTGGAGTTCGCCGCCGAGGGTCACCTGCCAGCCGGGGTAGTGGGCGTCGGTCAGCACCAGCAGGGCGGGCGCGTCGGTGGCGACACTCACGACGACGCGTTCCGGCTCGTAGGACGTGATCTCGGCCGTCCCACGCCCCGGCGCGGCGGTCGCGGCGAACGGCACGTCGCCGGTGACCACCGCGGCGAACGGCACGTCGCCGGTGACCACCGCGGCGCGTGCGGGATCGAAGGCGGGATCGCGCATCATCTCCACGGCCGCGGCCGTGTCGCCCGCTACCAGCCACTCATGCACGACGAACGCCCGGGGCAGCGCCGCCGGGTTCTCATAGATTTTCACGTCGCCCGAGAAGATAAGGCGGTAAGGTGGCAGGGCCAGCGGCTGGAACGCCCCGTCGCGGCCGTCGACGAGCGTGAGGGCGTTGGCGACACAGGCGCCCTCGTCGCCGCACGGCAGCAGGCGGATCGCCTCGGCCGTCCATGCATTAGGGAAGGACAGCCGGTACAGATCGGGTGCGGCCAGTGGCTCCGGCGCGAGCCGCCACACCTCGCCAGCGACATCTACCTCCACCGGCGGCGGCATCCCGGTCGAGAGCAGCCACAGCTCGGTGGCCTCGAACGGGGGCACGTCGGGAATGGCGACAGGCTCCCCGTCCACACTCGTCGCGTGCTCCCGGTCGAAGTGGACCCCGTCGTACCACACGTCTCCCGTCTTGTCGGTGATCAGGTAGCGGCCGTTGAACAGACCCAGCCAGCTGGGGTCGGGCGCGGCCGGCAGGTACTCGCGCAGGCGGCCGTCGGTGGTGGCGCTGTCGGGCGGCAGGATGAGCTGCATCATCTCGGAGTAGACGCGCAGGGGCAGGATGCCGCCGTCGAAGCCGTCTATCGCGGGCAGGCGGCTGATCATCGACAAGTTGGGCGACAGCACCTCTTTGTGCTTCACGGCCACGACGTAGTCATAGATCGCGGCCTCGTCCAGCTGATCGGCGTAGATGCTCTCGATCTCGGCCAGGTCGCCGGGATCGAAGAAGATGTCCGACAGACTTAGAAAGCGATCGGGGGGCGCTGGGCACGGTTCGTCGGGTACGGCGCACGCGGCCAGGGCCAACAGCCGCGCCTGGGGCGGCCGCAGGTCGAAGTACGCTTCGGGCGTGGTCAACTGATTGTACGGCAAGCCGCGCGACCCGGCCCACAACACGGCCACGGCCAGCAGCGCCACGCCCGTCGCCGCGTGGTGGGCGCGTGATCGCGGGCCATAAAGCAGCATCCACGCCAGCAGCGCCGCCAGCGCGAACTCGATCGCCCAACCCAGCAGTGCGGCGATAGCCGGGTATTCGAACGGCGCCTCTGCCCCGGCGGGGACGAAGCGGGCCAGCCAACCGGCGGCGAAACCCCAGACGACGAGCAGGACGACCAACGCCGCCGACCCGAGCAGCGGCCGGATGAGCTCGCGCCGCGCCGCGACCCGTTCGCCATCGGAGCGGGCGAAGTCGGAAAGCCGCTGCCACCCATAGCCGGCCAGCAGCGCCGCCGCCAACGAGGCCACCGCCAGCCAGCGGGCGGGGGCGCGGAACAGCTCGAAGCCGGGCAGGCGGCCGAGCAGGTAGTAGACGGGGGTGAAGCGCCCCAACGCCAGCACCAGCATGACCCCGAGCAGCAGCAGCCACGGCCGGACGGCCGGCTCGCGCCGCCACGCCCACGCGCCGACGAACAGCAGCCCCAGCGCCGTCAGCGGCAGGAAGGCGACGTACTCGCTGAACAGCGCTTGGCCGTAGGCGGGCAGCAAGGCGCGGGTCAGGTGCAGCGGATGCCACGAGAAAGACAGGACTTCGTTCAGCGGCAGCCCCCCCTGCCGGCTCGATTGGCCGGTCAGCTCCAGCGTCGGCAGCAGCTGGACGGCCGCCAGCAGCGCCGCCAGCGCCACCCCCGCGGCGACGACTCTACCCGCGCGAAATAAGTCTGCCGGACGGTTTTCCCGTTCAACATTCAGAACGTGGAGCAGCAGCCAGAGCGAGACGGCCGCGCCGCTGATGAACGCCGTCTGCGTGTGCCCGGCCAGCAGTTGCAGCGCGAAGAGCGCCCCCACCGCCGCGGCCGGCGGCAGCAGCGCCCGCCAACCCGGTCTGTCCGCGCGAGACTCGACCAGCGGGGCCACGGCCGCGAAGAGCCACGGCAGCCAGGCCAACCCCTGCAGCTGATTGACGTGCTCCACCTGCGCCGTCAGATAGCCGCCGAGGGCGAACAGGGCAGCGGCCAGCAACGCGGCGGGCCGCCCCAGCGCCAGCGCGCGCCGCCCGGCCACGTACGCCCCCACCCCGGCGATGAACAGATGGAGCAGAATCGACGCCTTGACCGCGGCGGGCGTGGACAACAGCAGCCACACCGGCCAGTTCAGCGGGTAGAAGAAGCCCACCTGACTGTTGGCGACGAACGGCGCGCCCATGAAGATATCGGGATTCCACAGCGGCAAGCGCCCGGCGGCCAATGCGTCGGCCGCCGCCTGCCAGTAGGGGTAGAAGTAGAGGAAGGTGTCGCCGCGCGCCAGGATGAGATTGCTGAAGGCCATTTTGTCGGCGAACAGCAGGATCAGCCCCGCCAGCCCCAGGTGGACGACCAGCCGCCGGACGAGGGGAGCGCTCATTCGGCCGCCTCCGCGACGATGCGGAACAACGTCACGCCGGCCGCGTCGCTCTGCCCGGCCACGCGCTCCAACGTGTAGCCGCTCTCCAGTAACCGCCGCGCCACCGGCCACGCCGCCGCCGAGTTCGGCAGGGCCACATAGCGCGCCGGGCCGCGACCGGCGAACACGGCCAGATCGTCCAGCAGCGCCTCAGCGTGGGGAAACCAACTCACGTACACTCGCCCGTCGAACAGGTGGTAGTTCCATTGCCAACTATGCCAGTGATCATACAGGACAGTGCCGTATGGGGCATCTCTCAGCAGGACGGCGACTTCGGCCGCGCCGCCGTCGGCCGTTGGGGAGCCGCCGATCGGGTAGCGGCCGTTGCGGGCCGCGAACCCCACGGGCAGGTGGGCGAGCAGCAGGAGCGCCGCTGCCACGGTCACAGCGTAGCGCCACGGCCGCCGGGCGGCGACGATCGCCATAAGCACCGAGACGCCGCGCCCCACAAGGATCGCCGCCAACGGCAAGACCGGCAGCCAGTAACGATCCCACACCGGCACAGCCCACAACCAGTGCAGCAGCGCGTAGCCCGGCAGGAAGAGCCCCAGCGTCCACTCGACCGGCCGCGCCGCCCGCCCGCACCACAAGCCGACGAGAGCCGCCGCCACGGCCGCCAGCATCGGCCACCCCAGCGCCAATTGCCACAAATGCGCCATGTCCGCCAGCCGGGACCACAGCTCCCATGAGCGGGCCGGGCGGATGCCGCCGATGTTGGCCCACTGCAGGGCGATGAGCGTATCGGTCGGCCGCGCCTCGGCCAGCCGGAGCCACTGCCAGCCAAGGACGGCGGCCACGACGACGGCCGCGCCGAGCGCCGCGCGCGCCCACTCCCCCCGCGTCCGCCCCGACAACCAACC
>CAYNOL010000203.1:0-5953 GCA_964398825.1 uncultured Ardenticatenaceae bacterium | reverse complement strand
TGTTCGCGGCCATCGAGCACGAGATGCGCGAGACGATCATGGCCCACGGCGGCTCCATCAGCCACCACCACGGCGTGGGCAAGCTGCGCCGCGACTTCATCCCCCAGACGCTGACCCCGGCCGGCGTGGCGCTGCTGCGCGAGGTGAAGGCCGCAGCCGACCCGGCCAACGTCTTCGGCATCGCCAATAACATCTTTGCGATGAATGGGGACGGGGAGTAACCACAGATTACACAGATTGGGGAAAAGAGACTCAGAGATTAAGAGACCGGGACATTGCACTCTCCCAATCTCCTCTTCACCCGCAACTCAAATGTCCATCCACTTCTGGTGCACGCTGCTGGCCGACAGCTACACCACCTGGGTTTTGTTCCGCCATGGGACGTGTGTTGTCGGTGAGGTAGAGGGCACTCGCGCCGATGACCCGGCGGCGCGGGCGGCCGCGTTCCTGGCGCGCTACGGGCCGGTGCAGGCCGGCACCGACGCGGGCGACTTCGACGTCGTGGCCGCGCCCGGCGGCCGTCTGGTCACCTTCTACCGGCCGGAGATGCTGGGCTACGTCAGCCACGCAGACGTTCCGCCGGAGCAGGACGACCTGCTCGCCGGGGTGGTGGGGCGGGCGCGACGGGACGCCGACGCCAAAGCGCCGCGCGTGGCCCACGCCCACGCCGCCCGCGCCGCGCCGCCCTGCGCCTGCCTCGACGCCCCCGGCCGCCACCTCTCGCCGCAGCGCGAGCTGGGCATGGACAGCCACTACGCCGAGGCGACGGTGCTGGCCTGCCGGGTGTGCGGCCGTCGCTGGCTGCGCTACCAGTATGAGAACGCAGCCATCAGCCGCTCCGGCCGCTGGTACCTGGGCCACATCCCCACGGCCGCCGCCCTGGGCCTGACCGCCCCCGCCGCCAAACGCGCCCTTGAGCAAGCGCCGTACTACTTCGCCGGCGGCAGCTACTACGGCGGGGAGATTGGGCGAATGGCGGGGGCGATTCATTTATTACACCCCCCAAAACCGGGTTTTTCCCTGAAAACCCGGTTTTGAGATGCCCCTTGCTTTACCTCTTCCAGTTACCTATCATCTCCCGCAAGGGAGCCGCCTCTCATAGTGTGTCGGGGTGCTGGTTCGGCTCGCCGGCCGCTTGCCTCTGGTAAACGTTGCCCTTTTAACTCGTTCCTAAAAATACAGTGTCCGCGCGAGCCGTGGGGCGTGCTTGCTCGATGGCGGCCGAATAGATGGAGAAGCTTATGGATGCCAACGATGGGTTGGTGATTGAGACAAACGGCCTGAGCAAGGTCTATGACGGCCATGCCGTGGTCGACTCGCTCGACCTGGCCGTGCCGCGCCACACGATTTTCGGCTTTTTGGGGCCGAACGGCGCGGGCAAGACGACGACGATGAAGATGCTGCTGGGGCTGGCGTGGCCGAGCGCCGGGCAGGGGCGCATCTTCGGCCTCGATATCGTGGCCGACAGCCTGGCCATTCGCCGCCGCATCGGCTATCTGCCGCAGCAGCCGCGCTTTTATGACACCATGACCGCGCGCGAGGTGCTGCGCTTCACGGCCGGGCTGTTCTTCTCCGGCACGCCGGCCGGCATCGAGCGCCGCGTGGGCGAGATGCTGGAGCTGGTGGGGCTGGCCGGCCGCGCCGACCGGCCGGTGAGCGGCTTCTCCGGCGGCGAGTTGCAGCGGCTGGGCATCGCCCAGGCGCAGATCAACGACCCCGACCTGCTCGTGCTCGACGAGCCGGCGGCGGCGCTCGACCCGCTCGGCCGCCGCGACGTGCTGGCTATCATGGAGCGGCTGCGCGAGCGCACGACCATCTTCTACTCCACCCACATCCTCAACGACGTGCAGCAGATCAGCGACACCGTCGCCATCCTCGACCACGGCCGGCTGGTGGCCCACAAGCCCATCGAGGCACTGTTGGGCGACGACGGCCGCACCGTCTACCGGCTGGCGCTGCGCGGCGCGACGACCCCGGTCCGCGAGGAAGTGGCCCGCCTGCCCTGGGTGACGGCCGTCGAGGATGAGATAGCCGCCCGCCCGGCCAACGGCGACGCGGCCGGTGATGGCGTCGTCTGGCGCGTCACCGTCTCCAACCCCGACGCAGCCGAGCAGCAACTGCTGCGCGCCGTGCTGGCCCACCCCGAGGTCGTCGTCACCGAATTCGCTCGCCGGCGCTTCGCGCTGGAAGAGGTCTTCGTCAATCTGGTAGAGGGAAATTCACAGTGAGCGCGCAGATCAACCAACACCCCGAACAAGCGGCCGACCTGGTGCGGCGCGAGGGCGGCAGTGGCTTCGGCCCGCTGCTGCGCAAGGAGCTGCAAACCTGGTGGGGCGGCCGACGCTGGCTCGTCCAGGGCATCCTGTGGCAGCTCATCCTCAACGGCTTGCTGGCCTTCTTCCTGTTCGTCATTCCGGCGCTGCCGGTGGACGATCCCGCCCTGATCGATGAAGACCCGATCCTCAGCGGGCTGCAGGGCTTCTTCGCCATCGGCAGCCTGGCGCTGGCCGTCGGCGTCATCCTGCTCAGCGGCGACGCGCTGACGTCGGAGATCCAGTTGGGCACGGCCGAATGGGTGATGACCAAACCCATCTCGCGCCGGGCGTTCGTGCTGGCCAAGCTGGCCGCCCACACTATCGGCATGCTGGTGGTGCTGATCCTCCTGCCGGGGCTGGTGGCCTATGTGCTGCTGACCATCGCCGGCGGGTTCAGTCTGCTGATCTTCGCCGCCGCGCTGGCGGTCATGGCCCTGCACACCTTCTTCTATCTGGCGCTGACGCTGATGATGGGCACGCTGACGACCAACCGCTCGGCCGTGCTGGGCGTGGCGCTGGGCACGCTGCTGGGCGGGCTGGTGCTGCTCAATGTGCTGGCGATGTCGCCCGTCGCCTTTCTGGTCTGGGTGTCGCCGTGGATTTTGTCGCAGGTGACGCAGGTCATCGCCGAAGGGCCGCCGGTTCCCGTGGCGATGTTGGTGCCGATCGCGGCCACGGCCGCCTGGTGCGCCCTGCTCGTCGCCATCGCCCTGTGGCGCTTCAAGCGGCTGGAGCTGTAGCCAACGCGCCACTCTGCGACCTTTGCGCTATAGTAGGAAGGGATTGGGGATTAGAGATTGGCGATTGGCCAATCGTCAATCCCTAATCCCTAATTCCTTCTTCATTCGTAATTGCCATGCTCCTAACCTTCCTAATCCTCGCCGCCACCATCGCCCTCTTCGTCCACGGCCGTCTGCGGGCCGACTTGGTGGGGTTGTTGTCGTTGCTGGCGCTGGTGTTGACGGGCGTGGTCAGCACGCAGCAGGCGCTGGCCGGGTTCAGCGACTCGACGGTTATCCTCATCGCCGCGCTGTTCGTCGTCAGCGAGGGGCTGTCGCGCACTGGCGTGACGGCGTGGCTGGGCTCCATGCTGTCGCGCGCGGCCGCGGGCAGCGCCGGCCGCCTGCTCATCGTCATGATGATCGGCACGGCGTCCGTCTCGGCCTTCATCAGCAACACCGGCACCGTGGCCACGCTGCTGCCCACCGTCATCGCCGCCGCCTGGCGCATCGGCAGCAGCCCGTCCCACTACCTGATGTCGCTGGCCTTCGTCACCAACGCCGGCGGCGTGCTGACGCTGACCAGCACCCCGCCCAACATCGTCGTCACCGACCTGTTGCGCAACGCCGGCTACCGGCCGTTCGGCTTCTTCGAGTTCGGGCTCATCGGCGTGCCGCTGGTGGGGCTGACCATCCTCTACCTCTACTTCATCGGCCGCCGCCTGCTGCCCGACCGGGACGCCGGCCGCCCGCCCGACGACCTGCAGAAGACCATGGGCGAGGTGGCCGACACCTTCGGCCTCGACGAGCGGCTCTATGCGCTCAACGTGCCGGCCGAGTCGCCGCTGGCGGGGCGCACGCTGCGGCAATCGGCGCTGGGGCGCGACTATCGCGTCACGGTGCTGCGAGTCGTCGCGGGCAACGGCCCCGGCATCGGGGACGCCGCCGGGGGCTCGCCCGCCAACGGCCGCCGCGCCGGCGAGTCGCCCGTCGCCCGGTTGCGCCGATTGCGGCGGCAGGTGCGCGACCAGCTGCTGCGCCCCAACGCCGTGGCCGAGGCGATGCCGGGGCCCGAGACGGTCATCCTGGGCGGGGCGCGGCTGCTGGCCAAGGGGCGGCCGGAGCTCATCGAGCAGGCCGCGGCCGACTTCGGGCTGTCGGTCGAGCCGGTGACGGGCGACGCCGAGAAGCTGTCGGCCGCGTTGCTGTCGTCGGAGGTGGGCATGGCCGAGGTGCTGCTGGCCGTGCGCTCCAACTACATCGGCCGCAGCCTGACGGAGATGCGCTTCGCCGAGAAGTTCCGCGTCCAGGTGTTGGGCATCTGGCGCGGCGACCGCCAGCTGCGCAAGGCCACCGACCCGCTGCAGTTCGGCGACGCGCTGCTGGTGCGCGGCCGCTGGGACGACATCGCCCTGCTGCGCAACGAGCCGCGCAACTTCGTCGTCGTCGGCAGCCCCGAGGCGCTGTCGCGGCAGGTGGTGGAGCTGACGCCCCGCTCGGTGTTCGCCGTGCTGGCCATGGCGGGCATGGTGGTGATGATGGTGACCAACGTCGTGCCCACGGTGGTGGCGGCCATCATCACCGCCGTGGCCATGGTGCTGGGCGGCTGCCTCAACATGGAGCAGGCGTACCGGGCCATCGGCTGGCAGAGCGTGGTGCTCATCGCGGCGATGATCCCGATGTCGACGGCGCTGGAGGTGACGGGCGGCACGCAGCTCATCGCCGGGGCGCTGGTGGAGACGCTGGGCGGTATCTCGCCGGTGGCGGTGCTGGCGGGCATCTTCCTGGTGACGACCCTGTTCGGCCAGGCGATCAGCAACACGGCGACGGCGATCCTCGTAGCGCCTATCGCGCTGTCGGCGGCCGAGACGCTGGGCGTCTCGCCCCACCCGCTGCTGATGGGCGTGGCCGTGGCCGCGTCGGCCAGCTTCATGACCCCCATCGGCACGACGACGAATCTGATGGTCTACTCCCCCGGCGGCTATCGCTTCACCGACTACTTCAAAGTCGGCGCGCCGCTGACACTGATTTTCTTTATCGTGACCTTGCTGCTGGCGCCTGTGATTTGGCCTTTCTAGAAGAGACTAACCACAGATTACACAGATTTTTAAGAGGAGACTGAGAGACTGAGAGACTGAGAGACTGAATCAATCGACCATCAGTCTCCAAGTCTCCCAATCTCTTCTCCTTAATCTGTGTAATCTGTGTAATCTGTGGTTTCATCCCTTCCATGTCCGCAATCGACGCCCTAATCGTGGAAATCTTCGGCGAGAGTCGCCCGGCCTGGCGGGGGGAGTTTGAGGCGTGGGTGCGGGGGTCGCGGCGGTATCAGGCGTTTGCGACGACATACCGGGCCAAGATCCGCGCCAAGCTGCGCAACGCCCGCCACCCCGGCAGCGACGCCGACCTGTGGGCCGAGCTGGCCACGGCCGCGGCGCTGCTGCGCGAGGCGAGTTTCGCCGTCGCCTACGAGACCTATGCCGCCCGGCGCCAGCGCGGCCCCGATTTCACCGTCACCTACAAGACCCACACGCCGTTCAACGTCGAGGTGCGGCGGTTGCGCGGCGGCGAGGGGGGCGACGACGATGCGCGCGTCCCCCGGCTGATGAGCATCCTGTGCGACAAGGTGGGGCAGATGCCGGCGGGGATCATCAACGTGCTGTGGCTTATCGACGAGGGGGAGACGACGGCCGAGGACGTCATGGCCGCCACGGCCGCGCTGCGGCGGCTGGCCGACGCCAAAGACGAGCGTCGCCACGACGACTATTTCTCCCGCCGTGGCTTCGCCGACGCGGCCGACTTCCGCAAGCAATACCCCCGCCTCAGCGCCGTCGCCCTGCGCCGCGCGGCCGGGACGACCGTCTTGCCCAACCCCGCCGCCCGGCACAAACTGCCGGTGGAGATTGGGCGGGTGCTGGA
>CAYNOL010000202.1:5859-5970 GCA_964398825.1 uncultured Ardenticatenaceae bacterium | reverse complement strand
CGATGGGCGAAGAGGGTCAGGCAACGGCGAGACAAGGCGGTTCTGCATGACAAATTGATCTCGCCGTTGCCTGCCCCCTACATCTCAGCGTTGCGGCCAGGTGTAGGGGTC
>CAYNOL010000202.1:0-5759 GCA_964398825.1 uncultured Ardenticatenaceae bacterium | reverse complement strand
GGGAGAGGCGCAACTGGAAACAGGCGGCGTCGCTCTCCCGGTTGCCTGACCCTCTAGAGGGTCAAGCAACGGCGAGACAAGGGGTTCTGCATGACAAATCGATCTCGCCGTTGCCTGCCCCCTACATCTCAGCGTTGCGGCCAGGTGTAGGGGTCAGGCAACCGGGAGAGGCGCAACTGGAAACAGGCGGCGTCGCTCTCCCGGTTGCCTGACCCTCTGAAAAACCCGGTTTCGAACCGGCATACTGACATACTGAAAACTGGATACTGAAAACTGGATACTGAAAACTGATTACTGCCATGACCGACACCCTCTCCGCCCTCCGCTTCTGGGCCGCCCTGACCGCGTTGGGGCTGGCGGCGCTGCCGCTGGTCTACACGCTGTTGCGGCCGCTGCCGGACCGCGGCTTTGCGTTCGCGCGGCCGGCCGGGCTGCTGCTGGTGGCGTGGCTCTTCTGGCTGGCCAACAGCCTCGGCTTCGCGGCCAACAACGGCGGCGGCATCCTGCTGGCGGTTCTGGCCGTGGCCGGGGTGTCGTGGCTGGCCTACCGGCGGCGGCCGAGCGACGACCCGGCGCTGCGCCAATGGCTGGGCGACAACCGCCGCGCCGTCATCGTCACCGAGCTGCTGTTCGCGGCCGTCTTCGCCCTGTGGGTCTGGGTGCGCGCCCAAAACCCGTCCATCAGCGCCACCGAAAAGCCGATGGAGTTCGCCTTCCTCAACGGCGTCCTGCAGAGCCCCACCTTCCCGCCGCTCGACCCGTGGCTGTCGGGCTACGCCATCAGCTACTACTACTTCGGCTACGTCATGGTGGCGCTGTTGGCCCAGATGGCCCTCGTGCCGGCGGCCGTGGCCTTCAACCTGGCCATCACCTGGATCGTGGCCGGAACGGCGGTGGGGGCGTTTGGGGTCGTGGTGAACCTTGTCTCCTTGCGGAGAGTGACGAGCGACGAGTTACGAGTGACGAGTGAAGAGCGCGTGCGGCGGCCGTCGTTGATCACGCGAACGGCTTTGCTATGGGGCGTCATCGCCGCGCTGGCCGTGCCCATTGCCGGGAATCTGCAGATCGGGCTGGAGCTGCTGCACGGCAACGGCATCGGCTCCGACGGCTTTTGGGCGTGGCTCGACGTGCGCGACGTGAACGGCCCGGCCGTTGCCGACGAGCCCGCCCGCTACGAGACCACGGGCTGGTGGTGGTGGCGCACGTCGCGCGTCATCCACGAGTACCACCTCTCGGGCCGGGCCGAGGAAGGGCTGGAGCCCATCGTCGAGATCCCGGCCTTCAGCTTCGTCCTCGGCGACCTGCACCCCCACGTGCTGGCGCTGCCGTTCGCCTTCCTCAGCATGGCGGTGGCGTTGGCCTGGTGGCTCGAAATACGAAAGAGCAGCGCTCCTCACTCGTCACTCGTCTCTCGTCGCTCGTCGCTCGTATCTCGTATTTCGTATCTCGTGTCTGACAAGTCCGGCGTGCCGCTGCCGCTGTGGGTTTTCACGGCCGTCGTCCTCGGCGGTCTGTCGTTCCTCAACACGTGGGATGTGGCCATTCACCTGTTCCTCGTGGTGGGGGCGTTTTTCGTGGGGCATTGGTTCCGGGCGGGGACGGCGCGCGGGCTGTGGGGGCGGGCGGCGCTGCTGGGTGCGGCACTGGTGGCCGCGGCCGTGGTCCTCTATCTGCCGTTCTACCTCGGCTTCCGCTCGCAGGCCGGGCCGCCGTTCATCCTGCCGTTCCTGATGCGGCCGACGCGGCTGGCCCAATTCCTGGTCATCTTCGGCATGCCGCTGCTGGCGATCACCGTCTTTCTGGTGGCGACGGCCGCGCGGCAGCGCTTCCGCCACTGGCGGACGGGCGTGGCCGCGGCCGCGGGGTTGGTCGGCGCGCTGCTGCTGGTGATGCTGCTGTGGACGTGGCTGCTGGCCGCCGGGGTCGACACGGGGCGCATCACCGGGCTGGCGAGCGAGCTGGGTGTGGCGCTGCCGCCCCACCCGGGTGGGACACTCGCCGCGGGCTGGGGGGTGCGGGCGGTGGTGGCGCTGCTGCCGGCCGTCCTCGGCGCGCGGCTGGCCTCGCCGTGGCTCGTCCTCTACCTCGCCGGGCTGCTCGCGCTCGTGGTGATGGCGCTGAGAACCATGAGTGAAGAGGAAGAACCGCTCGGCCTGTCCTCAGCCGCGATTTCACAGATTGAAGCGGAAGAAGAAGAAAATCATCCGCAGATTGGGCAGATTCCCGGAGAGGAAGTCCCCCAATCTCCCACTCTCCTACTCTCCCACTCTCCTTCCGCCACGCCGTTTGTGTTGCTCCTGATCCTCACCGGGCTACTGCTGACGCTGGGGCCGGAGTTCGTCTACCTGCGCGACAACTTCGGCGTGCGGTTGAACACGACGTTCAAGTTCTACTATCAGGCGTGGGCGATGTTCGGCGTGGCGGCCGTTTATGCGCTCGACGCTCTATGGGCGACGCGACGGGGGAACGGCTCGCGGGCGGCGGCGGCCGTGGCCACGGTGGGGTATGTGGTCCTGCTGGCCGTGGCGCTGCTGTTCCCGGTCTATGCCGTGCGCTCGCGGGCCGACGAGTACCGCGGCCCGGCCCGCGCCGCCGACGGCACCCCGCGCGAACGCCAACCGGCCACCCTCGACGGGCTGGCGTGGCTGGCCCGCCACAACCCGCTGGAGTACGAGGCGCTGCAATGGCTGCTGGCCGAGGTCGAAGCGCGCGGCGGCCCGCCCCCGGTGGTGCTCGAGGCCGTCGGCGGCCAGTACAGCGGCTTCGGCCGCGTCTCGGCCAACACCGGCCTGCCCACCCTGCTCGGCTGGCCCGGCCACGAGTGGCAGTGGCGCGGCAGCGACCACCCCGAACCCGGCCGCCGCGAGCCGATCGTGGAGCAGATCTACACCGCCCGCGACCTGTCGCTGGTCAGCTTCCTGCTCGACGAGTTCGATGTGGCCTTCATCTACGTCGGCGACCTGGAGCGAGACAAGTACGGCCCGGCGGGCATGCAAAAGTTCGCCGACGCGCTGCCGGTTGCCTTCAGCAATGAGCGGGTTACCATCTACCGCTGGCAACCCGCCGCACGATAATATGGCCAGGATATACCCACCCGCCTCCGAATCGGGAGCAATCGAAGAAGCTGTTGTGACCCCGCCCGCCGTCGACGCGGCCGAATTCGCGCCGCCCGCGGGCGCCTCTCGTTGGCCCGCCCGTCTGGCCGCCTTCACCATCGCCGACGGGCTGATGTTGCTCATCGGCGGGCTGGCGGCGTTGTTGCGGCTGGGCGATTTGGCCCGACTGCCCCTCTCGGCGGCCGAGGCCGCGGCGGCGCTGGCCAACTGGCAGTTCAACACCGCCCGCCCGCCGGCCCTGCCCGTCGACAGCCCGGCCTACTTCACCTTCACCAACCTCGTCATGGGGCTCGGCGGGGACGGGGACGCGGCCGCGCGGCTGGCCCCGGCCCTCTTCGGCGTGCTGACGGTGCTGGCCGTGTGGCTGTGGCGGGGGCGCGTGCGGCCGCTGGTGTGGCTGGCGGCGGGGCTGTTCATGGCCGTGTCGCCCCTGCTGGTGGCGGTGTCGCGTGTGGCCGGCGGGGACGCGTTTGCCCTGTTCGCGCTCGTGGTGCTGGCCGTGGCGGGCACGCGGCTGGCCGCGCCGCGGTTCGGCGGCGGGCGGCGTTGGGCGGTGGCGGCGGGCGTGGCGTTGGGCCTGGGGCTGGCCAGCTCGCCGCTGTTCTATGGCGGGTTGGCGGGGCTGGCGCTGGCCGGGGTGTGGATGGGCGGCGCGTGGGGTGAAGAGGGCAGCCGGGCAAGGGTGCGTTACATTCGGACCGGCGGATTGGCCGCGGCGATCACCTTTGTGCTCATTTCGACGAGCTTTTTGCTGCACCTGGAAGGCATCGGCGCGGCGTTGCGGCTGCTGCCGGCGTGGTTGGGGCAGTTTGGGCTGCCGGGCAGCTGGTCGGCGCTTGCCTCGCCGCTGCTGGCGCTGCTGCGCTACGAACCGGCCGTCGCCGCGCTGGGCGTTCCGGCCGTGGTGTGGTCATGGGCCACCGGGCGGCGGGGCGGCCGCTTCCTGTCGCTCTGGCTGGGGTGGGCGCTGGCCGTGGCCCTGCTGCAGCCGGGCGAGATGAGCAATGTCGCCGTCGTCCTGCTGCCGGGCTACGTGCTGGTAGGGGTGCTTTCGGCCGCCGTGGCCGCCCAGCGGGAGCGCTTCGCCGGACGGCCGGCGTCATGGCCGGCGTCGTGGCCGGCCGCAGTGGCGCTGGTGGGGTTGGGGGCGCTGCTGGTGGTGGCCATGGGGCGCTTCGTGCGGATGAACCTGCTGA
Source organism: uncultured Ardenticatenaceae bacterium (assembly GCA_964398825.1). GTDB lineage: Bacteria > Chloroflexota > Anaerolineae > Promineifilales > Promineifilaceae > Promineifilum. The sequence goes on along the minus strand of CAYNOL010000202.1, from coordinate 1,447 downwards.
CCGGGTCGAACGCGACGCTGCTGACGCTGGCGGTGCTGGCCTTCCTGCTGGCCGGCATGGCCGTCATCCTGGCCATGGCTTGGGACAGCCCATCGGCGCGGCGGGGGGCGCTGGCCGGGCTGGCGGCGCTGCTGCTGGTGTGGCAGTGGGGCGTGGCCTGGCAGCTGAGCCGCCACGGGGCCAACGACCCGCGCGAGCGCTGGGTGACCACCGGCACCAGCGACGAAGTGCGCGTCATGACCGGCCTGCTGGAGAATCTGGCGTGGCAGGCGACCAACTCGACGCGCGACCTGACCGTGGTCAGCCTCGTCGATTCGCCGGTGCTGCGCTGGTATCTGCGCGGCGTCGACGACCTGACGGTGGGCGGGGCGCTGCCGGCCAACACGACGGCCGACGTGGTCATCACCCCCGCTGCCGACGACCCTCCGGCGCTGCCGGCCGACTACTTCGGGGCCGACTTCGGCCTGGAGCGGCGGGAGATCCCGTCGGCAACCCCGGCCGCCCTGCCCGACGTGCTGCGCTGGTGGCTCTTCCGCGAGTCCGGCGCCCCGACCGACGACACGCGGGTGATCCTTTGGGTGCGGTCGGATATCGCGGGGGAATAAGAAGAAATCTTTTAACCACGGATATTCACGGATTTTACGGATAGTAACGGATTGGTCCGGGTGATAAGCCACTGCTTAGCGTTTTCTGCGCCCTTCAATTACCACATATAATCCGCGAAAACCGTTTTTATCCGCGTCAATCCGTGGTTCAAACATTATGTCTGAGCACACATTGAGTTGGTTAGAGTTGCCCGTGGGCGAGGCGGCCGTTGACGAGACGGCCGCGCTCATCGGCCGCTGCCTGGCCGGGGAGCAAAGCGCCTACGTCGCCCTCTATGACCAATACAGCGGCATGGTCTACCGCCTCGCCTACAGTCTGCTCGGCGACCGGCAGGACGCCGAAGAGGTGCTGCAGGACAGCTTCGAGTACGCCTTCCGCCGCCTCGACCGCTTCGATGCGCGCAAGTCGGCGTTCAAGACGTGGCTCTACCGCATCACCGTCAGCCGCTGCCGCAACAAGCGCCGCCGCAAATGGCTGCCGTCTTTCTCGCTCACCCTGTTCGACGACCACGAGCCGCGCGACCCGGCCGCCCCCCAGCCCGACGAGCGCGCCCTGCTCAGCGAGCGGCAGCGGACGGTGTGGGCGGCCGTCGGCCAGCTGTCGCCCAAGCTGCGCGAGGTAGCGATATTGCGCTACTACGCCGGGCTGCCGTATGCCGAGATCGGCCAAGTGCTCGGCATCCCGCCCAAGACGGCCGAGTCGCGCATGCGGCTGGCCCACAAGGCGCTGCGGGAGCGGTTGAGTGAGTGGGTGGATGAGTGATGCGCCTGGGGGCGATAGGGTGTGTATATTGGGTGATTGGGGATTGGAGATTGGGAGATTGGGAGGTTGGGAGAGTGAG
>CAYNOL010000201.1:0-5973 GCA_964398825.1 uncultured Ardenticatenaceae bacterium | reverse complement strand
GCGCGGGCCGCGGCGCGGTTTTGCGTCACCCACCACTCCACCTCGAAGCGGTCGGACTGCATACCGTTGTTGATGCCCGACATGTCGCCGTGGAAGTGGCGCCGGTAGTAGCGGCAGACCGCTCCGAGCTTGCCGATGTTGAAGCGGGCGTTGAGGCTCTCCAGCGGGTCATACGTCCAGGTGATGAGGCGGATGCCGATGCGCACGGCGAAGTCGCGCTGGGCCATCTTGAGCCGGTAGCCGACGTCCCGGTGCTGGTAGTCGGGCAACACCCCGGCGATGACGGAGTACATCTTCAGCCGCGCGGCGGCCACCTGATCGACGCGGTTGGGGTTCTCCTCGGTGCCGATGATGCCGAAGGTGAAGCCGATGAGGCGCTCGCCGTCGAATGCCCCCAGCAGGACGGCCCCGCTGTGCTGCATGGCGTGCAGCGCGTGGGCGGGGATGATTTCGAGATCGGTCATCGTCCAGGTGAGGCGCTGGACTTCCTCGGCGGCGATGATCTCGTTCATCGTCTCCAGCGAGCGGATTGTAATGTCGCCCATCTTTTCGATTCTACCTCATGCAAAATGATCCATCGATTGCACTAGATCCAGGCCCCGACCACCAGCACAGCCAGCGCGCCGACGGCCATGAAGTGGCCATACGGCAACGTGTCGCCGCGGCGCGCCCGGCCACTCAGCAGCAGCACGGCCGCCGCCCCGCCGGCCAGCAGCACGCCCAGCAGCAGCGCATAGGGCATCTGCGGCAGCCCGACCACCGCGCCGATGAGCCCGGCCAGCTTGACGTCGCCCATGCCCAGCGCCCGCGGTCCGTAGAGCCGTTGCCCGAAAGCGTAGAGCGCCAGGAAGAGGGCCGCGGCCAGGGCCGCCGCCGGGGCGGCCGAGACGAGCTCCCCGCCCCGCCAAGCGTAGGTCAGTGCCACGGCCGTCGCCGGCAGCACGAGCACGTTGGGCACGCGCCGCTGCTCCCAGTCGATGACGGCCAGCAGGACGAGCACGGCGGCGAACAGGCAAGTGGGCCACAGCGCGGCCGGCTCGGTGCTACGCCAGGCGAGCAGCGTGAACAACGCCGGCAGGCCGAGCCAAACGGCCGTCTGTCGCGCGGGGTGGCGCGACGTGCCGCACGCCAGCCGAACCGGCGCCAGCCAGCAGTCGGCCGCGCGGTTGACGAGCGCGGCGGCAAACAGACCCACGAGACCCCACCAGACGACGGGCATAGCCGGGAATTATAGCGGGTTGTAGAGAGGTGTCCCGTCTATTGCAGAGAGACCTATCCCTCGTCTTTACAGATCGATGAGTTGCGATATGATTCCACACGAAACCCTTTGGGATTCAGGCCTGGAAGATTACCGCGAATCATTTTCGACTTCATCGCCCCTTTCGCGCCCCTCTGTCCGGTCTCTAAGCTCATACACCTCAATTATTAATCGAAAGGGGGATCATGAATCGCGTCGTTAAGGTTGTGTTGGTTTTGCTTGGATTTTTGCTGGCGCTCGTCGTCATTCTGGCCGCGGCGTTTATGGTCATCAGCCGCTCGCCGTTCCCCGACGTGGACGGCCGGAAGGGACTGCAGATGACCGAGGCGTGCCAAGACGCGGCCGCCGATCAGGCGGCGTTGTGCGCCTCGCTCGACGTCTACGGACTGCAAAGCCCCGTCCACGTCTATCGAGACGCCAACGGCATTCCCCACATCTACGCCGGGAATGTGGAAGACTTGTTCTTCGCCCAAGGGTATGTCCACGCCCAGGATCGCATGTGGCAGATGGAGTTCTGGCGCCACATCGGCCAGGGGCGGGTGTCGGAGATCGTCGGCGCGCCCGGCGTCGAGAACGACAAGTTTATCCGCACCAGCGGCTGGAACCGCATCGCCGAGGAGAATACGGTCTACTACGAGCAGGAGCTACCTGAGGCGATGACGGCTCTGGAAGCGTACAGCGCGGGAGTCAACGCCTATCTGGTGGAGAACAAGGACGACATCGCCATCAGCCAGCGCATCCTCGGTCTGGTGGGCGAGCCGTGGGAGATCGAGCCGTGGGAGCCGATGCACTCGATCGGCTGGGGCGTCGTCATGGCCTGGGACTTGGGCGATAACTGGTCGGCCGAGCTGCAGCGCGCCCGCCTCAACGCCCTCATCGGCGAGGAAGCGACGAGCGAGCTGCTGCCCGGCTACCCGTTCGGCCGTCGCCCGGTCATCGTGCCGTCGTCGAGTTCGGCCACAGGCTCGTCGGCCGTCGCGCAGGCGGCTGCGCCGGAGTGGAATCGCGTCTCCACCACCCTCATCGGCGAGCCGCCGACGATCGGCCTCGGTGTCGGCCCGTTCCTGGGCAGCAACAACTGGGTTGTCGGCGGCGAGCACACCGAGTCGGGATTGCCGCTGCTGGCCAATGACCCCCATCTCGGCATCCAGATGCCGTCGATCTGGTACCAGGTCGGCCTGCACGCCCCCGGCTGGGACGTTGTCGGCTTCAGCTTCGCCGGCATTCCCGGCGTCATCGTCGGCCACAACAACCAGATCGCCTGGGGCGTCACCAACGTTGGCCCCGACGTGCAAGACCTCTACATCGAGCGGATTAATCCCGACAACCCCAACCAGTACGAGTTCATGGGCGAGTGGCGGGACATGGACGTCCGGGAAGAGGTCATCAAGGTCAACGGCGGCGAGGACATCGTGCTGACGGTGCGCGAGACAGTTCACGGGCCGGTCATCAGCGACGTGGTGGAAGACACGTCCGACGTGCTGGCCATGCGCTGGACGGCCAACAGCGGCCCGTCGCGCATCCTGCAATCCGTCCTCAGCATTAACCAGGCCCGTAACTTCGATGAGTTCCGCGAGGCGCTGCGCCTCTGGGACATCCCGTCACAGAACTTCGTCTACGCCGACGTTGAGGGCAACATCGGCTACCAATTGCCCAGCCTCATCCCCATTCGCGCCAACGGCAACGGCACGATCCCCGTGCCCGGCTGGACGGGCGAATACGAGTGGGAAGGATACATCCCGTACGACGAGCTGCCGTTCGCACTGAACCCGGAGAGCGGCTTCATCGTCACGGCCAACAACGCCGCCGTCGACGAGACATACCCCTACCTCATCACCTATGAGTGGGCCAGCGGCGACCGGGCGCAACGAATCACCGACATGATCACAGAGGCCATCGCCCAAGGGCCGATCACCGCCGACGACTTCGCCCGCATGCACGTAGACAGCAAATCGATGCGGGCCGAGAGCTACGTCCCCCTGCTGGCGACGCTGTCGAGCGATGACGCCCGCGTGGCGCAGGCGCTGGAGCTGTTGCGCACGTGGGATTTGCAGGAGCGCACCGACAGCGTGGCCGCGTCTATCTTCGAGATCTTCTACATGCAGCTGGCGCGCAACGTATTGGCCGACGCGGTCGGCGCGGACAACGTCGGCGACGCCCACAGCGCCATCTTCTTCCACCAATTGGCCGGCCAACCCGATTCCCCGTGGTGGGACGACACCTCGACGCCCGAACCGGAGACGCGCGAGGACATATTGGAGAAGTCGCTGGAAGACGCGCTCGTCTGGCTGGAAGCCCACCTTGGTGACGACATGGACGGTTGGGCGTGGGGCGCGCTGCACACGGCCACCTTCGCCAGCACGCCGCTGGGCCAGAGCGGCATCGGGCCGATCGAGTCGATCGTCAATCGCGGCCCCTTCCCGGTGGACGGCGGCAGCGACCTGGTGAACGCCAACAGCTGGAGTTGGGACGAGCCGGCGGCCGTGCGCGCCCACGTCTCGATGCGTATGATCGTTGACATGAGCGACCTCGACGCCTCGCGCTGGGTCATCCCCACCGGCCAGAGCGGCCACCCATACCACCCCAACTACGACGATCAGATCGAGCTGTGGCTCAACGGCGAATATCTGCCGATGCTCTCCAGCCGCGAGGCGGTCGAAGCCTCGGCCGCCAATCATCTCATCTTGGAACCCGAGGAGTAAACCATGCACAAGCTGCCCGTCCATTACGAACAGAACGACCCCGATTTCGCGCAACTGTGCGAGCTTATCATGGCTGAGATGCGCCGCTTGCAGGTGCCCGGCGTGGCCGTCGGTCTTCTCCACGAAGGGCGCGAACACCTGGCCGGCTTCGGCGTCACCAGCGTCGAGAACCCCCTGCCCGTCACGGCCGACACCCTGTTCCAGATCGGCTCGACGACGAAGACGGTCACCGGCACGATGATCATGCGGCTGGTTGAGGAAGGACGCATCGATCTGGACGAGCCGGTGAAGAGCTATCTGCCCGAGCTGCGGCTGGCCGACAAGCAGGCCGAAGCGACAGTCACCACCCGCCACCTCATCACCCACATGGGCGGCTGGGCGGGCGACTTCTTTCGCGAGACGGGCAGCGGCGACGATTCGCTGGTGCGCTACGTGGCCGAAATGGCCGATCTGCCGCAGGAGTCGCCCGTCGGCACGGTGTGGGCCTACAACAACGCCGCTTTCGGGCTGGCGGGGCGGCTCATCGAGGTCATCACCGGCCAGACGTATGAGCAGGCGGCGCAGGAGATGATCCTCGATCCGCTGGGCATGACCAACTCCTACTTCTTCCCGGCCGACATCATCTCCCGCTCGTTCGTCGTCGGCCACCACGTCGACGAGAAGGACGGGCCGGTTGTCGATCGGCCGTGGGCGATCGCCCGCTCGGGCCACGCCGTCGGCGGCCTCTGCTCCAGCGCGCGCGACCAGTTGCGCTATGCCCGCTTCAACCTGGGGGACGGCGCGACGGAGAGCGGCGAGCGCCTCCTCTTGGCTGAAACGATGGCCGACATGCAGCGCCCCCACTTCCCGGCCAACCTCGGCCGCCAAATGGGGCTGAGCTGGATCCTGAAGGAGTACGGCGACACGCGGGCCGTCATGCACGGCGGCGCCACGAACGGCCAGATGTCGGCCTTCCTCATGGTTCCGTCGCGCGGTTTCGCCATTACGATCCTGACCAACGCCGACGAAGGGGGCATCCTTCACGACAACGCCGTCAAGTGGGCGCTGGAGCATTACCTGGGGCTCAAAGAAGCAGAGATGAGCTACCTGGACCTGGATGTCGATCAGTTGGCCGAGTACCTGGGGAGCTACGAGGCACAGTTAGGCATCCTGTCGCTCTACATGGCCGACGGCCAGCTCATGGCGCAATTGACGCCGAAAGGGGGCTTTCCCGACGTGAGCACTCCCGCGTCGCCGCCACCGCCGCCCAGCCGTCTGGCGTTCTTCGGCCCCGACAGGGTCATCGCCCTCGACGAGCCGCTGATCAACCTGAAAGGGGAGTTCATGCGCGGCGACAACGGCCGCATCAACTGGCTACGTACCAGCCGGTTGCATCGGCGTCTGTAGGCGTTGGTTTTGGCGTGAGATATGAAAGCGGACGAGGCACACACCTCGTCCGCTTTTGTTTTGCCGGTGAGTAGGGATTAACGCTTAGGGATAGTCTGCGGGTTGCCAGGCGTCCTGATACGCTTCGACGTAGCGGCGCAGGCTGTCGGGGATGGGGAAGGCGCTGCGGCGGCCGTAATCGTACATTACCTGAACCGTGCGGCCATAGGCCACCAGGCGGCCGTCCATGCCCTGCACGCGGTAGAGCATGTCAAAGCTGGTGCGGCCGAAGCGGGAGATGCCCGTGCCGATGTGGAGCATTTCGCTCAGCAGCGCGGGCGACTTGTAGGTGCAGCTGGCCTCGACGAGGATGAGCGGCAGGTCAAGCAGCTCCGTTCCCAGGAGGCCGCTCTTTTCCATTAGATCGCCCAGATATTTGATGCGCACTGTCTCAAAATAGGCGAAGAAGACGGCGTTGTTGACATGGCCCATCGCGTCGATATCGCGAAAGGCGACTTCCAGATTGATTTCGTAGGGGAAATTCGTATGCGTCATGCCAAATCCGATGCGAGCGTTCTCGCGGTGTTATCTGGTCGATTCTAGCACGTTTCCGGGGGGTGTCATGCGGCTACAACCGACGCCCCATCC
>CAYNOL010000200.1:0-6005 GCA_964398825.1 uncultured Ardenticatenaceae bacterium | reverse complement strand
CCAGCAACGCCATTCCCGGTTGCCCCGCCCCTACGCCACGAACGCTCCCGGTTGCCTGACCCCTGCATTTCGGCAAACGGGACGCAACGAATCCACCGCCGGTGTGTTTAATACAGTACAATTCGAGCGCCCCGGGCGGGTCTTGACATTCCGGCAGTAAGCCTTACAATTCCAGGCTGTCGCAGCGTGGCGGCGCGGAATCATTTGCGGGGGCCGAGGCCCGGGTCCGGCCGGGATTAGTCAAGTATTACCAATCGCACAGCCGCCCGGCGCGGCGCTCAAGATATTTTCAAGACCTTGAAGGAGAGGCAGTCAATGAATGACACTGAAGAAAGAGTTCGCGCGATCATCGTCGATTTACTGGGCGTTGATGAAGAGCAGATAGTCACCGAGGCGCGTTTTCGTGAGGATCTCGAGGCGGACTCGCTCGACCTGGTTGAGTTGATCATGGCGTTTGAGGAAGAGTTCGAAGGCGAGATCTCGGACGAGGAAGCGCAGAAGATCACCACCGTGGGCGAGGCGGTTCATTACATCAACAGCCGCATGCGGTCGTAGGTCTCTCCCGGCAAGCGTTATCCGTCATTTAGAGACAGCCACCGGATTCGGCGGCTGTCTTTATTATTTCCGGCCCCGGCGCAGCCCGGCGGCGGCGACGACGAGCACCAGCAGGCCCCCGGCGGCATTGAGCCACACGCCCGGCCCGATTCCAATCGCCCGGCGCAGTATCCCTTCGGCGACGGGCCGCACGGCGAAGTATTGCGCCGTCGGCAGGGCCACGCCGACGAGCGCCGCCACGGCCACCAACCCCCACACCCAGCGCGCATCGACGCCGCGCCGCGAGGCCACAGCCGCGCCGACGGCCGCCACCCCCACCCCGCCGATCAGCAGCAGCCGGGCCAGCCACTCGCTCGACGGCTCCAGCTGGACGGCGGCCACGGCGGGGAAGGCCAGCAGGGCCACGGCGACGGCCAGCGCGCGCATCCCCCATGTCGCGGCGCGGTCGTTGGGCCACAGCGCGGTGATGAGGGCCAGGATGAGGCCGATGGCGATGGGCGGCAGGTAGAACCAGTCGCGTCGCGCCCGCGCGCCGAGGAACTTGATCCACTCCCCCAGCTCGATGCCGATGATCTGCAGCCCGGCCGACGGCCCCGGCAGCCACACCAGAAGGTAGCCGACGAGCATCAGCGTCAGCCCCAGGAAGAGCAGGTTCAGGCGGGTGGGGCTATTGGGTGTGGGCATCATCGCGCAGGGTGATCGGCCGCTCGCGGCGGCGGCGCTCCAGTCGGGCGGCCTGGCGCGCGGCCCCCTCTTCCCACAGCTTGCGCTCTTCGTCCGTCTCGCAGATGAGCGGCGGCACTTCGACCGTCTCGCCGTTCTCGTCGAGGGCGACGTAGACGAAGTAGGCGGTGTTGGTGTGGGTCACGGCGCCGGTCATGATGTCTTCGGCCGACACGACGAGCCGCGTCTCCAGCGACGAGCGGCCGACCCATGTCACCTGGGCCCGCACCGTCAGCAGGTTGCCGATGTTGACCGGCGAGTGGAAGCTCATCGAGTCGACGGCGACGGTGACGACGGGGCGGCGGGCGTGCTTCATGGCCGCCGTGCCGCCCGCCTCGTCGCACAGCTTCATGATCACCCCGCCGTGGACGTTGCCCAGCACGTTGGCGTCGGTGACGCCCATGCCCAGCATCAACGATACGCGCGATTCGTTAACGGTTCTGCCTTCCATTTTCACCTTCTTGCGCGGCCGGTGTTGCGGCCGTCTCTTGCGCCAGTGTCATCAGAAATCGTTTGTCATCTTCGTCGAGCTCGGCCGCCAGCAGCAGCTCCGGCCGCCGCTGCCAGGTGAGCCGCAGCGCCTGCTCGCGCCGCCATCGGGCGATGTTGCCGGCGTGGCCGGAGCGCAGCACAGGGGGCACGGCCCAGCCGCGGAAGCGCTCCGGCCGGGTGTAGTGGGGCCCTTCCAGCAGGCCGTCGGCGTAGCTGTCGCGCTGGGCGGCGTGCTCGTCGCCCAATACGCCGGGGATGTGGCGGGCCAGGGCGTCGATGACCACCAGCGCGGCCAGCTCGCCGCCGGTCAGCACGAAGTCGCCGATCGATATCTCGTCGTCGACCAGATGCCGGCGCACGCGCTCGTCGACGCCTTCATACCGGCCGCAGAGGAACAGCAGCCACGGCTCGGCGGCCAGCTCGGTGGCGACGGCGTGGGTCAGCCGGCGGCCCTGGGGCGAGAGCAGGATGACTTTCGGCCGGGCCGCGGGCCGTTCGGCCATGATGGCCTCGGCCGCGCGGAAGATCGGCTCCGGCTTCAGCACCATGCCGCCGCCGCCGCCGTAGGGGGGCTCGTCCGTCACGCGGTGGCGCCCCTCGGCGTGGTCGCGCAGGTTGTGGACGTGGATGCGGAGCAAGCCCGCCGCCTGGGCGCGCTGCAGGATGCTCTCGCCCAGATAGGCGGAGAACATGTTGGGGAAGAGGGTCAGCACGTCGATTCTCATGGTCAAACCCGGCCGGCCAGGCGGCCCAGCCTATAAGTATTGAGGTGAAGTGGCGAGGTGTCAAGCGGAGGGGAGGGACGAGGGAAGAGGGGATTGGGGATTGGTCATGCAATCGCCAATCGCCAATCGCCAATCCCTTCTGAATTCCCAATTCCTAATCTATAATCCCCCCATGCCCTTCACCCCCCACACCTTCCCCTCCCAACGCGCGCCCGTCGTCGCCCGGCACGGCATGGTGGCGACCAGCCAGCCGTTGGCCGCCCAGGCCGGGCTGGCCGTGCTGCAGGCCGGCGGCAACGCCATCGACGCCGCCGTCGCCACCGTCGCCGCCCTGTGCGTCGTCGAGCCATGCTCCACCGGCATCGGCGGCGACGCCTTCGCCCTCATCTGGTCGGCCGACGAGCAACGGCTGTACGGCCTCAACGCCTCCGGCCCCGCCCCCGCGGCGCTGACGGCCGAGCTCGTGCGCAGCCGCGGCCACACCACCTTCCCCATCCACGGCGGCCTGCCCGTCACCGTGCCCGGCGCCCTGCGCGGCTGGCAGTCGGCGCTGCAGCGCTTCGGCACCCTGGGCCTCGACACCCTGCTGGCCCAGCCCATCGACTACGCGCTAAACGGCTACGCCGTCAGCCCCCACATCGCCCGAGCCTGGGAGCGTTCCACGCAACTGCTGGCCCGCCTGCCCGATTCGCAGCGCGTCTGGCTGCCGGCCGGGCGCGCCCCCCGCTTCGGCGATGTCTTCCGCAACCCCGAATTCGCCGCCACGCTGCAAACCTTGGCCGAGCGTGGCGTCGACGCCTTCTACCACGGCGACATCGCCGCGCAGATCGCCGCCGCTGTCCGCGCCGACGGCGGCGTGATGACCGAAGACGACCTGGCCGCCTACCAGGCCGAATGGGTCGAGCCGATCGCCGTCCCCTATGGCGACGGCTACGTCTTCCACGAGATACCGCCCAACGGGCAGGGGCTGGCCGCCCTGCTGGCGCTCAACCTCGTCCAGGATTTCGACGTGGGCCGCATGCCCTACGGCTCGGCCGACTATTACCACGTCCTCATCGAGGCGATGAAACTCGGCTTCGCCGACGCCCACGCCTACGTCGCCGACCCGCGCCATGTCGACGTGCCCGTGGCCGCCCTGCTCCACCGGCGCTACACGCGCGAGCGGCGGGCGCTCATCAACGGCGACACCGCCCTCTGGCCGCAGCCCGGCAAGCCCGACAGCCACGGCGACACCGTCTATCTGACCGTCGCCGACGGCATGGGCAACATGGTCAGCTGGATCCAGAGCCTCTACATGGGCTTCGGCTGCGGCATCACCGCGGGGCGGACGGGCGTACAGCTGCAGAACCGAGGCGCCAACTTCAGCCTGACGCCCGGCCACCCCAACGAAGTCGCGCCGGGCAAGCGGCCGTACCACACCATCATCCCCGGCTTCATCACCCGCGACGGCCGCCCGTGGGCCAGCTTCGGCGTCATGGGCGGCTTCATGCAGCCGCAGGGACATCTGCAGGTGGGGGTCAACCTGGTCGAGTTCGGCATGGAGCCGCAAGCCGCGCTGGACGCCCCCCGCTTCAACTGGCTGGAGGGCAAGACAGTGGCGTTGGAGCCGGGTATCGGCGACGCCGTCCGCCACGAGCTAACCCGGCGCGGCCACACGCTGCGGCCGAAAGGCACGCCGCTCCACTACGGCGGCGGCCAGGTCATCCTGCGCGACCCGGAGACCGGCGTCCTCATCGGCGGCACAGAGCCGCGCAATGATGGAGCGGTGGTGGGCTGGTAGGCGGGCCTGTGGCGCAAGCTTTCCGGCCTGCATCATCCGCGCGAACAGCCAACCTCGAAAGCCTGCATCCCAACCACATCAGCTGGACACAAAAGCTGCAAGCGATGAGTGTGGCGCAAAAAAACGAAGTCGCTTTGGCCGCGGCCGACTTCGTGTTGCACCCAAAGCGGCTGATCGTGCGCGAGGAGCAGCCCGACTGGACGACATCGCCTCGATCATCCGCGTGCAGGGCGCTCGGCTCGACGGCCACACGCTGGAGAAGCGTGCGGCGCAGCTGGGAGCGTTTGGTGTTTGGCGCGCCTTGTGGGACGAAAACAGCCGATCAGCGAGGGGCAGAACTGCCCTTCCGCCGCTTGGCAACGCCAACTGATACGAGTATAATTCAGTCTGCTTTCAACGGAGAGGTCGCATAGTCTGGCCTAGTGCGCACGATTGGAAATCGTGTATCTCGAAAGGGATCGCGGGTTCGAATCCCGCCCTCTCCGCCAGAGAAAAACCACAGATTTCACGCGGGTGTCCTCATCCGGGTGAAATCTGTGGTTTTTCTTTCTAAACAGCCACCGACATCGCGTCGACGACCAGCTCGGCCACATCGCGCACCTGCATCGTGTCGCCGTGGTCGCGGTTGGCGTCGCTCATCATGGTGTTGCAGAACGGGCAGCCGACGGCCAGCACGGCCGCGCCCGTGGCCTGCGCCTCGCGGAAGCGGTTGCCGTTGACCGTCTCGCCCGTGACACCGTGCTCCTCTTCCTTCCAGTACTGCGCGCCGCCCGCGCCGCAGCAGAACGAATCCTTGCCGTGGCGCGGCATCTCCAGCAGAGTCATGCCGGCGGCGGCCAGCGCCTCGCGCGGGTCGTCGACGATGCCGTTGTGGCGGCCCAGATAGCACGGATCGTGGAAGGTCACCTTCTCCAGCACCTTGTCGTTGAGCCGCAGCTTGCCCTGGCCGATGAGGTCGGCGATGAGCTGGGTGTGGTGGAAGACGGTGTAGTGGCCGCCCAGCTCGCCGTACTCCTTGCCGATGGTCGTGAAGCAGTGGGGGCAGCTGGTGACGATGCGGCGTTCGTGGGCGGCGGCGGCGTTGAGCGTCTCGATGTTGGCTTCGGCCATGGCCTGGAACAGCGGCTCGTTGCCGGCGCGGCGGGCCGAGTCGCCGGTGCACGTCTCGTCGTCGCCCAGGATGGCGAAGCTGACCTCGGCCTGGTGCAGGATAGTGGCCAGGGCGCGGACGGTCTTCTGGGCGTCGGGGTTGAACGCGCCGGCGCAGCCCACCCACAGCAGGTATTCGTAGTCGGGGTTCTCCTCCACCGTGGGCACTTCGAACGGCAGCGGCGCGGCCCACTCCATGCGGCTCTGCTGCGCCTGCCACGGGTTGCCCATGCGCTCCATGCCCACGAACGCCCCCTTCAGCTGCTCGGGGAACTCGCTCTGCATCATCACCTGGTCGCGGCGAATCTCCATGATGTCGAGCATGGGGACATTGCCGACGGGGCAGACCTCGATGCAGTGGCCGCAGGCGGTGCAGGCCCAGACGGCGCTCTCGCTGATGGCGTAGTCGAGCAGCGGCACGCCGTTGGCCGCCCCGGACGCCAGCGCGGGCATGTTCTCGCGAATGTAGTACCGCTTGTTGATCTCCAGCGCGGCCGGGGAGAGCTCCTTGCCGGTGTTGTAGGCGGGGCACACTTCCTGACAGCGGTTGCACATGATGCAGGCGTAGGCGTCGAGGATGT
>CAYNOL010000199.1:3272-6014 GCA_964398825.1 uncultured Ardenticatenaceae bacterium | reverse complement strand
GGTCGCCAGGCGGAAGGTCGTCATGGCGAAGGCCGCTGGGGTCGTCACTTTGCGAAGCGCCACGGTGAGGGCCGCTGGGAGCGACATTCTGAAGGTCGTCATGGCGAAGGCCGCTGGGCTCTCCATGCGGAAGGCCGCCACGGCGAGGGGCGCTGGGAGCGACATTCTGAGGGTCGTCGCTTTGCGAAGCGCCACGGCGAAGGGCGTTGGGGCGCGACCGAGCCGCGGGCCGAGCGTCCCCGCGTCATCGGCAAGGTCGTCGAGATGCCCGACGGCAGCGTGCGCGTCATCCGCCGGCCGGAGCGCGAGGGCGACGCGCGGCGCGGCGAGCGCCGTTGGCACGGGCGACGCGAGGGCTACGGCAAGCGCCACGACCGGCGTGCCGGGCACAGCCATGCCGAGCACAGTCGCGCCGAACGGCCGCGCAGCGACGAGGAGCGCCAGGCCCACCGCGCCCGCCGCAAACTGGCCCGCGAGATCGTCCGCGCGCTGGAAGAGTCCGGCTACGGCAAGATCGATAAAGCTTAGCGGTTAAACTTTGGCTACGGATTGACACGGATGACACGGATTATTCATCAGTCTCAATCCGTTTCATCCGTCGAATCCGTAGCCAATTCTTTCTATTTACGATAAATTGGAGCCGACCATGAAGATCACCACCCCCAAAGGCTACGTCATCGAATTGACCCCCGAGGAAGCGGAGCGGCTCTTTCCGGGGCTGATGCGCGGCGTGCGGCGACAGCTGGCGGGGCTGTCCGACGCGCCGCCCGGCAGCGGCGACGAGGCGCCCACCGAGGCCCGCCTCATCCGCCGCGTGCTGCGCCGCCACCGCATTCCGCCCACGCAGCGCGCCGTCTACAAGGCGCTCTACGAGGCGGGGGAAGACGGGCTGGACTTCACGGCGCTGGCGGCCGCCACCGGCCGCACCAGCGAAGAGCTGAGCGGCGTGCTGGGCGGTCTAGGCCGCCGCGTCAACGCCACCCCCGGCGTCGACGCCCTGCCCGAGACCCCCGGCGTCAACCTGCTGTTCGAGTATAAAGAGACCGCGCCCCCCGGCGGCGGTTGGGGCTGGGCCATGCGCCCCGCCCTGCGCCAGGCGCTGGAAGATCTGGGCCTGCCCTGGGCCGGCGCCGCCGAGTAGGGCAAGAAACGGCGACATAGAACGCGAAGGACGCAGATTCGCGCAAATTTACGCCGCTCACGGCATTGATCCGCGTTCGTCCGCGTTCCATCTCTGATTTATCTGCCAAATCTGCGGATATTTTTCTTCCTAATCCGCGCAATCTGTGGTTTCATCTCCCCATGAACAAAACCACGCGGTTCAGACGGTTTGCGCTCGGTCTGGTGGGTGTCCTGGTGGCGATTCTGGTCATCGGGGCGTTCCTGTTTTGGCGATCGACCATCCCGGTCACGCCGTCGGCCTTCTACACGCCGCCGGAGCCGCTGCCCCCCGGCGAGCCGGGCATGCTCATCCGCACCGAGCTGATCACCGACAACCTGCCCGAGGGGGCGGTGGCGTGGCGCGTGCTGTACCTGTCCACCGGGGTTGACGGCGAGCCGGTGGCTGTCAGTGGCCTCATCGCCGCCCCGGCCGAACCGGCCACGGAGCCCCGGCCGGTCATCGCCTGGGCCCACGGCACGCTCGGCGTCCAGCCCGCCTGCGGCACCAGCCACATGCCCAACCCGTTCGAGCACATCCCCGAAGTCCCCAGGCTCATTCGCGAGGGATACGTGCTGGCGGCGACGGATTACCCCGGCCTGGGCACGCCCGGCGTCCACCCCTACCTGTTCGGCGAGGTGGCGGCCGCGTCCGTCCTGGACTCGGTGCGCGCCGCCCGGCAGATGGACGTCGGCGCGGGGGAGCGCTTCGCCGTCTGGGGCCACTCGCAGGGCGGCCACTCCACGCTGTGGACGGCGCAGCTGGCCGCGAGCTACGCGCCGGAGCTGGCGCTCGTCGGCGCGGCGGCCGTCTCCCCGGCGGCCGACCTGGTGGGCATCCTCGAATCGTCGATGGACCGGCGCGTCGGCTCGCTGCTGGTGTCGATGGCCCTAACCGCCTGGGCCGGCAACTTCCCCGGCGCGTCGCTGGAGGAGATCGTCACCCCCGAGGCGATAGAGCAGATCGAGCGCGTATCGAGCAAGTGCGTCACCACCCCGACGGCCTTCCTGTTGCTGGGCGAGCTGCGGCCGCCGTCGGACTTTCTGCCCGACAACCTGACCGAGATCGACGCCTTCGAGCGCTTTATCGAGGCCAACACCCCCACCGGCCCGATCGATGTGCCGCTGCTCATCGCCCACGGCACCATCGACCAGGTCATCCCGTTCGAGGGCAGTGTGAAGGAAGCGGAGCGGCGCTGCGCGGCGGGGGAGACGGTGGAGTTAGAGCGCTATCCACAGGACGATCACAATCCGGCGCTGGACAACTCGGCCGTCAGCACCCTCGGCTGGATCGAAGACCGCTTTGCCGGCCGCCCGGCGGCGACGACTTGCGGCGGATAGGGATGATTAGGGGGAGATTGGGGATTGGAGACTGGGAGACTGGGAGACTGGGAGACTGGGAGAGTAAAGGACTGGGAGATCACAGTAATCGCCCAGTCTCTGAGTCTCTGAGTCTCTGAGTCTCTGAGTCTCTAAGTCTCTAAGTCTCTGAGTCTCATACTCTCCATTCCCCAACCCCCTCTTAAACGAACCGATAGAAGACCTGATTACTGAGAAAGCGCCCTTTTTCGGTCAGCAGCAGGC
>CAYNOL010000199.1:0-3172 GCA_964398825.1 uncultured Ardenticatenaceae bacterium | reverse complement strand
AACCGATAGAAGACCTGATTACTGAGAAAGCGCCCTTTTTCGGTCAGCAGCAGGCGGCCGTTTTGGCGGTGGAGCAGTTGCCAGGCGGTGAGTTGTCGGACGGTGTCGCCGTAGACTTCGTCGAAGGAGCGACCGAAGCGCTCGGCAAACGCTGCCAGGTCCAGCCCTTCGTTGAGCAGTCGCAGCTGGGTGATGGCCGTGTCCGACATCGCCTCGGCCTCGTCCACGCGGTGGCAGGCGGCGACGGCGGGGGAGAGGGGGAATTCAGGGGTCAGTAGGTCAGCGGTTAGTAGGTCAGTGGTCAGTGGAGCATCGGGCAGGTTCGCTTTCCCTCCATCCCAATTCGTCATTCGTAATGCGTCATTTGTCATTCTTCTGACGTACGCGCGCGGCTGGCGCACCACCTGGTAGCGGTAGCCGGCGGCCGAGCCGTGGGCCCCCGCGCCCAGGCCGAGGTACGGCTCATTGCGCCAGTAGACGACGTTGTGGCGACATTCGCGCCCCGGCCGGGCCCAGTTGGAGATCTCGTAATGGTCGAAGCCGGCGGCGGCCAGCGCCCGGCAGGCGGCTTCGTACTGGTCGGCGGCCGTGTCGGGGTCGGGGGCGTTGATGGTACCGTTGTGGAGCCGGCGCTGCATCGGCGTGCCCGGCTCGATCGTCAGGCAGTAGAGAGAGATATGCTCCACGTCGAGCGGCAGCACGGCCGCCAGTGTGTGCTGCCAGTCGGCTACGCTCTGCCCCGGCAGTCCGTAGATGAGGTCGAGGTTGAGGTTGTCGAAGCCGGCGGCGCGGGCGGCGGCCACGCCCTCGACGGCCGCGGCGAAGTCGTGGTCGCGGCCCAGCAGCGCCAGCTCGTGGGGCAAGGCGCTCTGCACGCCGTAGCTGAGCCGGTTCACGCCCAGCCCGCGCACGGCCGACAGGTAGGCCGCGTCGACGGCGCCGGGATTGGCTTCCATGGTGATCTCGGCCGTGGGGTCGAGGGCGAACGAGGCGCGCGCGGCCGACAGCAGCCGGTCGACTTGCGCCGGGCTCAGCAGCGAGGGCGTGCCGCCGCCGAAGAAGATCGTCCGCACGGCCGCCGGACTGCCGTGGGCTTCGGCCGCCGCGCCCACCCATTCGATCTCCCGCGCCAGCGCCTCGACATACTCCGCCTGCAGATCGCCCAGCGTGGTGTATGTATTGAAATCACAATAACTACACCGGTGGCGGCAGAACGGGATGTGGAGATAGAGGGCGTAGCTGGTCATGATGGAAGAAGGGATTAGAAATTGGATATGAGGAGACTGGGAGACTGATGATTTCTATAGTCTCTCAGTCTCTCAGTCACTCAGTCTCCCAATCTCTATTCCCAATCCCCTCTTTAATCCCCGTGTCCCCCGGCCGCTTCGTGTTCGGCGCGTTGGTCGTCGGTCCAGAGGGTGTGCATGTATTCCAGGACGGCGGCGATCTGTTCGTCGCTCAGCACGTCGCCGAGCGGCGCCATGGCCCCGCCGCTGGCCGCGCCGCCGTCGATGATGGCCGCCAGAATCGCCTCATCGGTCAGCAGATAGCTCTCGCTGTCGGCGTTGAGCCCCGGTGCGTCCAGCGCGTTGATGAACCCTTCGCCGTTTGCGCCGTGGCAGGGGACGCAATACTGCTGGAACGTCCGCTGCCCCAGCGTGGCCGGGTCGACGGTGGGCGTCACGGCCGGCTCGATGGCGCAGCCGGCCAAGACGACGAGGAACAACAGGGCGAGCAATCGCCGCATCAATACCCTTCCGCGCTGGGGATCGGCAACTGCCCCTTTGTCTCGCGCCGGTAGGAGAGCCACATGGCGGCCATGACGACGGTGATGATCGTGAAGGCGACGAGCGCCATGAAAGCGATGGTGATGAAGCCGAGGTAGTTGACGTAGGTGATGTTGCAGGGCACATCGACCGCGCAGGTAGTCGAGGCGGGCACGACCCCCTTTTCCATCAGGTAGTGGTAGGTCGACACGCCCATGCCCAGCAGCGACAGGGGCAGCACGTAGCCGGGCAGATAGTCGTCTCGCCGCAGCGCCCCCACGAGGGTGATGGCCGTCAGCGGGTACATGAGGATGCGCTGGTACCAGCACAGGCGGCAGGGGATGAAGCCGGCGACTTCGCTGTAGTACAGGCTGCCCAGGGTGGCGACTAGGGCGACAACGAAGGCGATCCAGCCGCCGTAATCCTCGATGAGCTCAGATAATTTCATCTCTTTCTCCAAATCCGAAACTGAGTTTTTCCTGAAAACCCGGTTTCTATTCAATGATGTTCTCGTAGAAACGGGGTTTCCAGGGAAAAACCCCGTTTCGACAGCGTATTGTAACAAGGTCTCGCCGCCTATCAACGGTATAATCGGCGCATGAATGATGCCTTAATCCACCCCGACGCCCGCTCCCACGCCGCTTTCGACGAGACGGACCACCGCCCCTGGCCGCTGCCCGGCGGCCGCTGGACATGGCGGCAATCGTGGCAGGATTTGCTGTTCGCCCATTGGCCTGTGCCGGCGTCGGCCATCCGGCCCCACGTCCCCGCCGGGCTGACGGTGCAGGAGTTCGACGGCACGTCGTGGATCGCCGTCGTGCCGTTCCGCATGGCCGGGGTGATGCGGCGGCCGCTGCCCGATCTGCCGTGGATCTCCGCCTTCCCCGAGCTCAACGTGCGCGTCTACGTGGAGGCGGGGGGCAAACCGGGAGTGTTCTTCTTCAGCCTCGACGCGACGAACCCGCTGGTGGCGGCCGTCGGCCGGGCGCTGTTCCATGTGCCCTACAAGTGGGCGGATATTTCAATTGAGCGGGAGGGGGAGTGGTTTGTGTATGATTTGAGGCGGAAAGGGGGAAGAGGAGCAGGGGAGAAAGGGGGCGGGGGAGCGGCCGTTTTTCGGGGGCGATACCGGCCGACGTCGGAAGTCTACCACGCCAGGCCGGGCACGCTGGAGCACTTCCTGACGGAGCGCTACTGCCTCTACGCCGTCGCGCCGGGCGGCCGCCTGAGCCGGACGGAAGTCCACCACCACCCCTGGCCCCTGCAGTCGGCCGAGGCGATCGTTGAGGAAAACACCATGACGGCCGTGGCGGGTGTGCCGGTCAGCGGGCCGCCGCCGCTGCTGCACTTTGCGAGGGGGATTGATGTGGTGGTTTGGGGGGCGGAGAGGGTAAGCAGCAGTCAGT
>CAYNOL010000198.1:0-6059 GCA_964398825.1 uncultured Ardenticatenaceae bacterium | reverse complement strand
ACGGCCCGGCTCATCTCCACGACCAGTTCCGCGTCGACAAAGGGGGGCAGCCCACCTTCGACCGGGTGATGCGCGGCCTCGACGTGCTGAAACGCCACAACGTCGACTGGAACATCCTCTGCACTCTGAACCATTTCAACGCCGAACACGCGCTGGAGATCTATCGCTTCTTCCGCGACGAGCTGGGGGCGGAGTTCATGCAGTTCATCCCGATCATCGAGCGGGTGACGCCGGAACAGGCAGCGGCCGTGTCGCTGGACGGGGAGCCTCGGCACGGGGGACCGTGGCACTCGTGGCGCGACCGCCCGCTCTATACCCAAAGCGGCGACCTGGTGACCGAGCGCTCCGTCACCGGCGAGCAGTACGGCCGCTTCCTCATCACCATCTTCGACGAATGGGCGCGGCGCGACGTCGGCCGCGTCTACGTGCAAATGTTCGACGTGGCGCTGGGCAACTGGCTTGGCGCGCCGCCCAGCCTGTGCATCCACTCGCGCACTTGCGGCGCGGCGCTGGCCGTCGAGCACAACGGCGACCTCTACTCCTGCGACCACTTCGTCGAGCCGAACTACTATCTGGGCAACATCCGGCAAGACCACCTGATCGACCTCGTCGCCTCCGACAAGCAGCTCAAATTCGGCCAGGACAAGTACGACACCCTGCCCGGCTATTGCCGCCGCTGCGAAGTGCGCTTCGCCTGTCATGGCGGCTGCCCGAAGGATCGCTTCATCACCACGCCGGACGGCGAGCCGGGCCTCAACTACCTCTGTGGGGGATATCGGGCGTTTTTCAACCACATCGACGGGGCGATGAAATTCATGGTCAACGAGCTGCGCCATGAGCGCCCCCCGGCCAATATCATGACCGCGCTGGCGAGAAGCGACGCCCAGCGCGGCGGGCCGGGGCGCGTCGGCCGCAACGACCCGTGCCCGTGCGGCAGCGGCAAGAAGTACAAGCAGTGCCACGGCTCGGGCCGCGCCTGAGCGCGGCCGATCGACCCACAAAGGCCGCAACGGCGAACACCGTCGCGGCCTTCTTTATTGGGCGGCTGACGTCATCGATCCCGTCCGAACGGGAGTGAGCGCTACGGCTGCGGGTAGAACTCCGGAGAGCCGACGGAAATTGCGTCGATCTTGTTCTTGCCCAGCCCCGCCGCAGCGACGTCGAAGTACAGTTCGGGGAGTCGGCAGGGCGAGTCCCAAAAGCCGTCGATATAGCAAGAGACCACGTTCCCGGCGGCGTACGTCGTGCCGTCGAGCGTCACCGCCTTGTCCAGCACCATGAAGGCCTTGCCGCTGTCGCTCAGATCCCAGCCGATGATGTTGGCCGAGCCAAGACCGAGAAAGGCGCCGGTGGCGTGCAGCCAGACGTTACCGATTGTGTCGGGCCCCGTCTGCCACAGGTAGAAGTACATGATGTCGTTCTTTTTGAACGCCTGCGTCCCCCACTCGGTGGGCACCTTGCCCGCTCCCCTGGTGGTGAACGTGGGCGACGTGTAATTGTCGAACGCCAGCCCGTCGATGCTCTCAGACCCGCCAGACAGCCCCATGTCGGAACCGTCCATCCACAGCTCAAACGTGCCGGCCGTGTCCATGCCCGTCGAGGTGGGGGAGAACATCACCACGTCCTGCGGCGTCACACGCCCCACACCGGGCACGTTTTGGACGGCAGGAAACACGAGCAGCAGCCTGCCCCACATGCTGTCCTCGCGGTCGAACGCCACCACGTTGCCCTTCAGCTCAACGTCAGCCGCCTGGAAAACCATCGACCACGTGTCGAACAGCGGGTCGTAGCGCAAGATGTCGGCCGGCTGGAAGTCGACGCCGCCGACCGACCCCTTCTTCTGGAAACTGAAGTAGACCGGCTCATTCACTTCCTGAATCTTGAAGGAGTAGGTCGACCAGCCGTTGCCGGGGTTGAAGTCTCGCTCCATGTAGACGCGAAGGAAGTATTGGCCGTCCTCTTCCACCGTAAAGATGGACCCCCAGTCGGCGAAGAGGTTGGAGTCGAAATCCCCTTCCGAATCGAGCAGATCCACTTCCAGCGAAAACGGCGGCAGGTAGTAGCGACGCCCGGCCAACAGATTGATGGAGTAGATGTCGACGTCGCCGGAGCTGTTGGCCACACTCTCTACTGTCTGGCCGATCGTGATCGGAATGGCCTGCGACGGGAAGTCGTTGGGCTCGTCGGCGTCGATGATGTCAAGCCAGACGGCATATTCGTACGCCCGGCCGCCGGCCCCGTTTTCGTCTTCGATGACCAGGAACAGCGGCGCGTCGAGGTCGGCCGGCAGCATCAGGCTCAGGCACGGGCTGGCGGTGCAACTGGCTTGTGCCAATATGTTTCGCTGGAAGTCATAGAGAGATGCCACCGCCGCCAGCGGCGATGTGCCCGGCAGCCGCACGTCCACGGTGAACGGCAAGCCCGCGGCATAGGAGTAGAACATGTAAATGTCGACATCGCCTGCTTTGCCGATCTTGCCGTGGGTCAGCTCGCGCATATTGGCAAACGTAGCGGTGTCAAAATCGTCGTTGGGCTCCGACTCGGGCGATTGGATGACGGGGCCGCCCGATCCGGAGCGCTGGGCCAACACCGGCGCCGCCAGAAAGGCAGCCAAAAAGACCGTGAACACAATCCACTTCATGGAGAGGCGAGACATGGGTTTTGCAGCTCCTCCGTCCCCGGCGGGGGCGGCGTATACGGCGGGGCGGTAATTCAGCCGGCGCGCGCCCGTCCCACCTGTGCGCCACGCCGCGCCTCCACAAGAACGTCGTGGAAGCTGAACACAACTGAAACTACACCGCGACTGACGCGCTAATTATACATCATGACATTTCAAATAATGCAACATTCGGCAAGATTCCTGCCAGACGCGACGGGCAGACGCGCCAATGGCCTGGATTGGCGAAGGGCGCCACGAGTCCGCCTGTCAGGTCTCAGCTGAACCTCGCCACCACGGCCAAATGGTCCGAAAAAGGCTTTGGACCGGCGCGGTGCTCGCAGCCCGCTATGTGAAGTTCCGGCGCGCCGGGGCGCAAGAAGACGTAGTCGAGCCGTTGACGCCGGACGACGCGGCCGAACAGCCGCAGCTCGTGGGTATAGGCCGCCCCGGTGGAGGTGGCCGCGCGGCAGGCGTCGCGCCAGTGGCGGCCAAGGCGGCGCACCGTGGCCGAGCGCTCGCCCCGATTGAAGTCGCCGCCGATGATGGCCGGGCGTGGGCCGGCCATGGCCTCGATCCACGCTCGCAGCCGCTCCGCCTCGCGCCCGTTGCGCCACGGCCGCAGGCTCAGGTGGGCGGTGCAGACCACCAACTCCCCCAGCGGGGTGTCGAGCACGGCCGCCAGCGCGGGGCGACGCCACAACCGCTCGGTCAGGAGCGTCGACGCCGTCACCGGCATCGGATAGCGGCTCAAAATCGCCACCCCTTCCTCCCGGTCGCCGACGCGGTTGCCCGGCTCATAGGCGGCCGTCATCCCCAGTCGCTCAGCCAGCCAGACATCTACGCGAAAATCAACCCCTCGGCCCACCTCCTGGCACAACACAACATCCGCCTCGACCCGCTCCACCAGTGTGGCAAAAGCGATCAGCCGCTCGCGCAAGGCGGCGCGACTGACCCGGCCGAGCTGCATGTAGGGGTTCAACAGGTTGGCGGAGACGACGACGAGCCGGCGGGAGGCGGCGTCCGGGTTGGGCGGGGGTTGTGTGGGGTCGCTCAGGCGGACGCGCCTCCCGCGGCGGCTACTCGATGATGGCCGCCACCAGTTCGATGATCGACGCCACCAGCGTCATCACCGTGGGCACAGACGAGGCCAGTTTGCCGGCGGCGCGCTTGACGATCTCCCCCAACTCGTCGATCGCCTGGCGATCGGGGCTGGGGGCGGCGGCTTCGTCGGCCAATGCTGCCACCCGCCGGGCTAGCGCCTCGGCCTCGGGCACCTGCTGCGGGGGGATGAGGTTGAGCACGCGTTTGAGCTCGGCCACCAATTGGGCCAGCTGCTCCTTCTGGTCGGGGCGGGCGGTGGGCAGCGCGCCGATGGTTTGGGTCACGTTGTCGAGGCGGGATTCGATGTTGAGCATTGCCCCGCGAAAGTCGCCGGAGAAGACATACTTGTTGCCCTTCACCTCGTCTCCGGCGACGTGCCTGGCCCCCAGGTGGAGATCGCCCGCGCCATGGACGTTGCCGCCGACGAAGCCGCCGCCGCCGGTGTTGAGCGTGCCGATGTGGTAGATGGTCGCGCCGTCGGCCTCGCTGCCGGCCGCGCCCTGGGGCAGTTCGAAGTCGGCGGGCACGACGGGCCAGGTGACGTTGCCTCGCAACCGCCTCACCTCGCGCAGCAGCTCCTCCAGGCGGCCGTTGCGCGCCACATCAGCGATTAGCGAATTGACCTTCGTCGGCTTCGTGCCGCCGCGCAGGGTGTCGTAGTCGATGCCCAGCATGAAGGTCAGCGTCTCGATCTCCTCGATGTTGAAGTATTGGCTGAGCTTGCCCTGCAGGTCAGCGAGGAATTGACGGCTGTTACTGTTCATTTCGTCTCTCTCTTTAAACCTCAGAGGTCTTCTGAGACCTCTGAGGTTTGCGCTTCAGTGATCGGTGAGTCAGTGGGTCAGTCTCCCAATCTCCCAGTCTCCCAATCCCTACTCCCCAATCGCCCGCCTGACCGCGGCCGTAATCTGCCGCGCCGCGGCCGATATCCCGGGTGTGGCCAGGGCGTCGGCCGCTCGCTCCAGCGCGGCGCTGCCGATGTGGGCCAGGTCGGCGTCGCCGTCGGCCAATGCGCCTGTGACGCGCTCCAGACGGGCGGCCAGGGCTTCGGCCTCGGCCGCGCGGCCGGGGGGCAACCGCTGGATCTCCGCCTGCAGCCCGGCCACCAGGCTGTTGAGCTCCGCTCGCTCGGCGGCGGCGCCAACCGTCGCGGCCATGATCGACTGTGTGACGTTGCTCAGATGGGAGTCGATGTTGAGCACCGCGCCGCGGAAGTCGCCCGACATTTCGTACTTGTTGCCGCCGATCTCGTCCCCAGCGGCGCTCTTGCCGCCCAGGTAGACGTTGCCGCCCGCGGCAACGTCGCCGCCAACATAAGCCCCACCGCCGGTGACGACGGCCGGGCCATTGGCCGGAACCGCCAGCGGATCGGGCAACGGCCGCCCCTTGGCCGTGCCCCGGCCGCCGAGCACCAGCGCCACGGGGAAGTTCTCGCCGCTCATCTGGTAGACGGGTGTCTGGGTGACGTCGTACTCCTCGCGGGCGCTCTTGGGCACGCGGCGGCTGACATAGCTCATCACGTCGCTGACCAGCACCTCGGTCTCGCCGTCGGGTTGGGCGTGGCCGGTCAGCGCTTCCACGAGGTGATAGGTGAAGATGCTCATCTTGCGGTCGGAACGCACGTAGGAGCTCTCCGTGGCCGTCGACGAGCTGAGCACCGCCCGCCCCTGCCCGCGCATCAGGGCGACGACGCTGCGCGCCTCGGCCGGGGCGGCCGTCTTGTCCAGCCCCTGCTGGGCGAACAGGTCATCCCCCTTGATGCCCATGCCTCCGGCGTGGCAACAGTCGAGGATGACCAGCAGGCGGCGCGGCCGCACCATCTCGATCTGCGCGGCCACGTCCTCGGCCCGCAGCAGCGAGCTGAGCACGGGGGTGCGCATGTCATAGGGCAGGAAGTAGTAGCTGCCGTCGGACTTGTTGACGACGCCGTGGCCGGAGTAGTAGAGGAGGGCCGTGGCGTTGTCGCTGCGGTCGGCCGCCAGGCGTTCCTTCAGCCACGACAGGCCGCTCTGGATGCCGGCGCGGGTGGCTTCGTGGCCGGTCAGCAGCCGTACGTTTTCGGGCGGGTAGGCGCAGCGGTCGGGATGAGTGAGGACTTTGTACAGCGCGGCCGTGTCCCGCGCCACGGTCGGCAGGGCGTAGTTGGGGATGAGGTTGTCACTGACGCCGATGAGCAACGCATAACCGTTGCTGAAGCTGTTTCGAGCCATTTCCGCACCTCGCGTGGGCCAGTCGGCCGCCTAACGATGCGGGATTATACAACAAAACCTGTTCCCTGTAAGGACGTCGTATGTAAAAA
>CAYNOL010000197.1:0-6072 GCA_964398825.1 uncultured Ardenticatenaceae bacterium | reverse complement strand
AGGAGTGGGCCACGGCCGACACCATCCGCAACCGGCTGAAGGAGTTGGGCGTCGTGCTGGAAGATCGCGCTGATGGCACCATCTGGAAACTCGGCTGAGGCGCTCGTCCGGCGTCACCCGGTGCTGGAGGCGCTGCGCGCCCGCCGTCGCACGCTCCACCGGCTGCACGTGGAAGTCGAGCGCGGCCGCGGCGAAGACAAGGCGCTGCGGCCGATCCTCGACGCCGCCCGCGCCGCCAACGTGCCGGTGGCGAAGGCCAACAAGGAGGCGCTCGGCCGTCTGGCCCAGCGCTTCGGGGCCGACCCCAAGCACCAGGGCGTGCTGCTGGAAGTCGGCCCCTACCCCTACGCCGACCCGGACGAGATGATCGGCCTGGCCGAACGGCGTTCCGAGAAGCCGCTGCTGCTGCTGCTCGATCTACTCCACGGGCCGCAGAACATCGGCCAACTGCTGCGCACAGCCGAGGCGTGCGGCGTCCATGGCGTCATCCTGCAAGATCGCCGCGCCCCGGAGATCACCCCGGCCGTTGTCCAATTTTCGGCGGGGGCGACGGAGCACCTGCTCATCGCCAAAGTGACCAATCTGGTGCAGACGATGCGCTCGCTGAAGCAGGCCGGTGTCTGGCTGGCGGGCATGGACATGGATGAGACGGCCGTCGAGCTGGGCCGGGCCGACCTGGACATGGCGCTGGGCGTCGTCGTCGGCCATGAAGGAGAAGGGCTGCGGCGGCTGGTGCGCGACAACTGCGATTTCATCATTCGCCTGCCGATGCGCGGCCAAGTAGAATCGCTCAACGCGGCCGTGGCCGGTTCCATCCTGCTCTATGCGGTCTGGCAGGCGCGCGGCTTCAACCGGTAGCCGGACGGCGCGTGAGCGCCGGATAAAAAATCAGTCGAATCGCATTCTGCCTGTCGTATCGTTACTGTGCATGGTAATGAGTAAGGCACTTTCGGTATCCAAGAAGGCCTGCGCGCGCATCCCCACCGACGAGGGCGAGTTCACCCTGTGTCTCTATCACAACAACCTGGACGATAAGGAGCATCTGGCGCTGATCGCCGGCGACTTTCCGGCCGCCGCTGGTGATACCGACGCCCCGCCGCCGCTGGTGCGCGTCCATTCGGAGTGCTTCACCGGCGACGTGCTCGGCTCGCGCCGCTGCGACTGCGGCCCGCAACTGGCGTCGGCCGTCGCTCTCATCGCCAAAGAGGGGCGTGGTATCGTCCTCTATCTGCGGCAAGAGGGGCGCGGCATCGGCCTGCTGGAGAAGCTGCGGGCCTACAACCTGCAAGACGTGGGGTATGACACGGTGGACGCCAACCTGCTGCTGGGCCATCAGCCCGATTTGCGCGACTATCACGTCGCCGCTGAGATCCTGAAGGACCTGGGCACCACGTCATTGCGCCTGCTGACCAACAACCCGGACAAGATCGCCGGGCTGGAGCAGTATGGGCTGCGGGTGACGGAGCGCGTGCCGCTGCAGACGGCCGTCCACGCCGACAACGCTTACTATCTCGATACCAAGGCGCGCCGCATGCGCCATTTGCTGCAACTGGAGCCGTCGGACAACGGCGCCACGCCGAGTGTGAACTCGTCGGGGCCGCTGTCGCTGCTGGAAGAGGCGCTGTGGGAGATCACCGAATCGCCGCCCCGCGCCGGCCGCCCGTTCGTCACGCTCAGCTACGCCCAGAGCCTTGACGGTTCTATTACCGCCCGGCGCGGCGAGCAGACGATCATCAGCGGGCCGGAAGCCGGCCGGCTGACCCATCGCCTGCGTGCTCGCCATGACGCTATTCTGGTGGGCATCGGCACCGTGCTGGCTGACGACCCCCAGCTGACCGTGCGCCTCGTGCGCGGGCCGGACCCGCAGCCGGTCATCGTCGACAGCCGCCTGCGCTTCCCGCCGTGGGCCAGGCTGCTGCGCGAGGGGCGACGACCCTGGATCGCCACGACCGAGGCGGCCGACGCAGCCCGACAGGCGACGCTGGAAGCGGCTGGGGCGCGCGTCATCCGGCTGCCGGCCACGGCCGACGGGCTGGTCAGCCTGCCGGCGCTGCTGGCCCACCTGCAGCGGCTCCATATTCGCAGCCTCATGGTCGAGGGGGGCGCGACGGTCATCAGCCACTTCCTGGCCGAGCACCTGGCCGACCGATTGGTGGTGACGATCGCGCCGATGATGCTTGGCGGGCTGAACGCGGTGGGGGAGCTGGCCCACCTGAACGGCCGCGCTCTGCCCCGCCTGGCTCGGGCGCGCTATGAGACGCTGGGCAAGGACATCATCCTGTGGGGAGAATTGGAGTAACGTGACCCATCCGTTGGTCGATCAACTGCGCTTCACGCGTTCGGAGTTCATGCGTTCGGTGAAGGGTGTCAGCGACGAGGACGGCCGCAAACGGCTGCTGCCGATGAACTGCCTGGCTTGGAATGTCGGCCATTTAGCCTGGCAAGAGCAACAGTATTTCATCACCTACGCCGATGGGCGAGTGCTGTTCCCCGAGATCGCCAGGAGTTTTACCTTCGGCGCGCCGGCCAGTACGCCATCGTTGAAGGAGATGATTACCACGTGGCGGGCCATCACCGAGGCGGCCGATCCGTGGCTCGACACGCTGACGTCGGAGATGTTGACCCAAAACGTCATCAGCCGCGGCAAGCCAATCGCCTACAAGTACGGCAATCTGCTGCAGCGCACCATCTACCACTACTGGTACCATACCGGCGAAAACATGGCCATCCGCCAGATGCTGGGCCACGAGCGACTGGGCAACTTCGTCGGCAACATCGACGACAAAGCCCCCTACCGCCCCGAATCATAATCGGGGCTGACAAAAACCGGCGTTACTCAAATTACCCGCCTTAATCCGTTAAATCCGCCAAAATCCGCGCAAATCCGTGGTTAAAATATTCACAACCCAATCGCGCCCATCAACGTGTCGAGGAACGCCGCCTGCGTCAGCGCCCACACCAACAACCCGCACATCGCCAGCACCAGCACGAGCAACACCAAGAACAGCCATAGCGGCACCTGCGGCGCGACGGTGACCTGCCCTTCCATGGCCGGCGGCGGCTGCCCCGGCGAGCCCGACGTGGCGACGCGCACCAGAAACGGCCACACCCGCCGGCGGCCGGTGAACGGCTGCTTCATCGGCTGCAGGTAGAAGTCGACGACTCCCGTCTGGCCAGGCTGCAGATGAACCTGCTTCTGCGCCGCGTCGACGTACAACCCACCCTGCGGTGTCTCCACCGACAGCGTAGCCATCTGCGGCGCGAGCGCGTGGTTCTGCAACATCACTCGCGCGATGCCCGGCCCGCGCAACGCCCGCGGCCGCATGTCCCACTCCATTCGTCGCGCCGGGGTGGGGAACTCGGTGACCATGCTGACCACTGTCGAGTCCGTCTCTTCGTCGAAGGCGCGCGCCTCGGCGTTGCCCAGCGTGCCGGCGGCGGCGCGCAGATCAGCGGCCAGCTGCTCGGCCGTTTGGTAGCGGTTCTCCGGCCGGCGGGCCAGCGCGCGCACGATGATGCGCTCCACGGCCGGCGGCACCCCGGCGTGGACCGAGCGGGGCGGCGCCACTTCCTCGTACTGGTGGGCTTCAATCGCCCGCTCCGGCGAGCGGATGTCGAGCGGCAGCTTGCCCGTCGCCAACTGGTAGAGCACGACGCCCAGCGAATAGATGTCGGAACGGCCGTCGAGCGGCAAATCGAGCACCTGCTCCGGCGACATGTAGGGCAGCGTGCCCATCATCAGCCCCGCCTGCGTCTCCTGCTCCGCGCCCATCAGCCGCGCCAGGCCGAAGTCGGTGACCATGGCCCGCAGCGGCGGCGCGCCCGACGCCCCGGCGTGGTCGATGCGCCGCACGAGGAGGTTGTCCGGCTTCACCTCGCGGCGGCTGCCGCCCCTTCGGTGCGCATCCCCCAGCGCGTCGGCCGCCTGGGCGATGAGCGCCAGCGTCTCTTCCAGCCGCACCACCTGGTTGAGCCGGGCCAACTGGCGCAAGTACGCCCCCAGGCTCAGGCCGTCGATCAGCTCCATAACGATGTAGAGCCGGCCCCCCTCGCGGCCGAAGTGGTAGATGCGGACGATTGACGGGTGATCGAGTCGGGCGGCGGCGCGGGCCTCTTGCAGAAATCGCCCCTGGAAGGCGGGATCGTCAGCCAGATCGCCGTGCATCACCTTGATCGCCACGGGGCGCATCAGGTTCACATCGGTGGCACGGTAGATCGTGCCCATGCCCCCCTCGCCGATGACGCTGTCGATGCGGTAGTTCTCGATCTGTTCGCCGGTCTGAATCATGCGCTAATCATCGCCTATCATGGCTTTCATGGCAAACAGGGCAATAGAGCGCGGATGACGCGGATTGTCTCTGCCTATATTTTTGACCGCGTTCGATTCTCAATCTGGATAATCAATGGTTTCTCTTTCCGCGTCACCCGCGTTCTATTCATACACACAACGGAAGCCAATGTTGTTGGCGGCTGTGTCGGGGGCCATGCCGCGGCGGACGGTATTGAAGTGGCGCACACTGTCGAACGTCCATCCGCCGCCGCGGATGACCTTGAGCGCGCCCTCAGTGGGGCCGGGCGGATCGGCCGGCGGCGATTGAGCGTAGTACGCCTCGTCGTACCAGTCGTTGACCCACTCCCACACGTTGCCGGCCATGTCCACTGCGCCATAAGGGCTGCCCCAGCTCGCCGTGGCCCCCACTTTGTTCGTGTCCCCAAAGCAGCCGTCGACGTTGGCCCATTCGCAGACGGCCGCCTCGCCGACCCATTCGTCGAGCAACCCTTCCGGCCCGCGGACGGCCTTTTCCCACTCGGCCTCGGTGGGCAGACGCCCGCCGGCCCACGCGCAAAAGGCGCCGGCCTGCTCCCAGGTCACATACAGCACCGGGTAGCTGGCGAATTCGGCAGCCTGGTAGTAGTCGGGGCGCGTGAAGCTGCGGCCGCTGTCGGGCGGCGTACACGCGCCGCCGGCCACGCACGCCGCATATTGGGCGTTGGTCACCTCGGTCCGGTCAATCCAGAACGCGCCCATCTCCAGCTTGTGGGCCGGCCGCTCGTCCGGCTCCCCCTCGTCGAAGCCCATGCCGAACGTCCCGGCGGGGACGAAGCGCTGCTCGACGGTGATGCCCCCCGACAAGGTAGCCGAGCGCGTGCCGGCAGGGGTTGGATTCAGGCGGGCCAGTTCGTTGAGGGTGGTGGACAGATTGTCCGGTATCTCCGTTCGTTGGCCGCGCCCCTGGATTGCCCGGTAAATCAACAGACCGGCGAGCACCACCAAGGCCGCGCCGGCGGCGAAGAGGAGCGGTCTGCTGAAGCGTTGGAGTGGCGAATAGCGGTCTATAGGCCTTTCGCGTTCGGCCGTCGAGCTTGTCGCGGCGGTGATTGCAGGCGGCCCGGCGTGGTCGGCCGGACGGAGCGCGTCGAGCAGCATTCGCAGCCCTTCCTCATAGGCGCCGAACGGGATGTGCTGGCGAATCGTCCACAGCGGCGGCGCGTCGGCCTGTTCGACGTCGAGCACCAACAGTCGCGCCTGCCCCCTGTTGGCCTGGTCAATGGCGTACCCCATCTCGTCCCGCACCCAGCGAGAGGCGACGGCCGCGGGCGTCATCACCAGCAGAAACGCGCCGCTCGTTTGCAGGCCGTGGTTGATCGCGTCCACCCACCGCTCGCCGGGGCTGATACTCTCCGGCGCGATCCACACCCGCCACCCCTCGTTGCGCAAATCGCCGGCCAGCCGGTGGGCGATCTCGCCATCCTCGTAGGCGTGACAGATGAACAATTGGCGCGGGTCGCGTTCGGCGGCGGCCGTGGGGGACGGGATGGCCGGCATCTCGCCTAGCTGCTCAGCGTAGGCCTCCGGCCGCAGCTGGGCCAGCGCCGCGGCCAAGTGGTCGAGGCGGCCGTGGCGGGTGGCGTGGTCCACCAGCAGCCGTGTCTTCTGGCTTTTGGTCATCCCCTGGGTGAAGTCGCGCCGCACGTCGGGGAAGTAGTCGAAGCAAAGATCCTCCAGTTCATCATCGCTGAAGAACTGCACGATAAATTGGCGGTAGCGAATGGGGATGGTCATTGCTTTGT
>CAYNOL010000196.1:0-6075 GCA_964398825.1 uncultured Ardenticatenaceae bacterium | reverse complement strand
GCGAGGATCAGGTTGGCGAAGATGGGGCCGCGCTGGAAGCGGAAGGCGCGGCGGCCGTCGCTCTCTTCCATGATGTCGGTGCCGGTGATGTCCGACGGCATCAGGTCGGGCGTGAACTGGATGCGGCTGAAGTCGAGCGCCAGCACGCGGCCGAGCGTTCGCACCAGCATCGTTTTGCCCAGCCCCGGCACGCCCTCCAACAGCACGTGGCCATTGCTGAGGATGCCGATCAGCACGTGGCGGATGACGTCGTCCTGCCCGACGATGACCTTCGCCATCTCGGCGCGGACGGCGCCGACCAGTTGATGGAACGTGTCTACATGTATCGTTTTGCTCGCGAGGTTCATTCAGCTTCCTTGTCGGGTATCGGCCAAATTATAACGGCGTTTTCGTCCATGAACCCGCTCACTCATCATATCCTCGTTCAGCCAGATAATCTGTATAGCCGCCCAGATACTCCGTCAATCGCCCGTCGCGCAATTCGACGATGCGATCCACCGTCTTGTCAAGGAAGTAGCGGTCGTGGGAGATAATCAACACTGTGCCGACGAACTCGTTGAGCGTCTCCTCCAGCACCTCGATCGCCGGGATGTCGAGATTGTTCGTCGGCTCGTCCAGCAGCAGCAGATTCGGCCGCTCCAGCACCAGCCGCGCCAATTGCAGCCGGCTGCGCTCGCCGCCGCTCAGCTTACCGATCGGCTGCTGCACCTGGTCATAGGTGAACAGAAAGCGCAACAGAAAGGCTACGGCCGCCTCGCGCGTCAGCGGCGCGGCGTTGCGGATGCAGGTGATCAGGTCTTGCGACGTGTCGAGCGTCTCCTGCTCCTGGGCATAGTAGCCGATCTGTATGCTGGGGCCGATCTTGATCTCCCCCGCCGTCGCCGACTCGGGATCGAGCAGCATCTTCAGCAGCACTGACTTCCCGGCCCCGTTCGGCCCCACAAGCCCCACTCGCTCGCCGTGCCAGAGGGTCAGATTCAGCCCGTCGAACAGCACGCGGCCGTTGTCGAACATCCGCCCCGCGTCGGCCAGCTCAACCACTTTGTTGCTGCCCCGCCAGCCGTTCAGCTCCAGCGTCATCCGCTTACTGTCCGTCACCTTCTCGATCTTGTCCATCTTGTCGAGCATCTTCTGCCGGCTGCGCGCCTGGCGGATGTGGCGCTCATTGACGACGAGCGACGCCCACAGCTCGAACCGGGCGATGGCCGCTTCGATGCGGGCGATCTCCTTCTGCTGGGCGGCGTAGAGCTGCTGTTGGCGCAGGCGGCGAATGGCTCGCTCGTTGGCGTAGGCGGTATAGTTGCCGATGTAGAGGGTCAGGCAGCCGTTCTCCAGCTCGGCGATGTGGGTGGCGATCTCGTCCAGCAGGTAGCGGTCGTGGGAGATGATGACCACGCAGCCGGAGTAGTCGCGGATGATCCCCTCCAGCGCGCGCTTGGCGGGCAGGTCGAGATGGTTGTCCGGCTCGTCGAGCAGCAGCAGCGCCGGCTGCTCGACGAGCAGCTTGGCCAGCATGACCAGCTTCTTCTGGCCGCCACTCAGGTGTTCGGTCAGCACCCCCCAGCGCTCCGCCTCGAAGCCCAAGGCGACGAGCGTCTCTTTCACCTTGCTGGCGTAGCGCGGCCCGCCCAGTTGCTCGAACTGGTGCAGCAGCCGCTCCTGGGCGCGAATGGCTTTCTCCAGCGCGCGGGGGTCTTCGTACACTGCCGGCTGGGCCATGCGGTCGGCCAGCGCGTCGAGCTCGCACTCGATCTCTCCCAGCTCGGGCAAGGCCGACATCGCCTCCTGCAGCACGGTGCGGCCCGGCGGCAGCCGCGGCTCCTGCTCCAGACGGCCGATCGTCAGCCCCGAGAGGCGAAAGACCGCCCCTGCGTCCTCTGTCAGCTCCTGCCCGATCAATTTCATCAGGGTCGATTTCCCCGCGCCGTTGGGGCCGACAAGGCCGATGCGCTGGCCGCGCTGGATCTCCCACGTCAGGTCAGAGAAGATCGGCCGTCCGGCCAGGCTGACGCTGATGCGATCAAGTTTGACGATTATCTGTGCCATGATGCTCTCCAGAAAACAAAAAAGCCGGGGAGTTAATACGCCCCGGCTTGGAATTTCGATCTCGTTTCGATAGTTTACATAAAATTCAATCCCTGGGCGCGATTCGATAAGGCGCTACGGAATTGGAAGCCAATAGGTGGGTCTGCACGATGCGGCCTGTGAAACCGTCGATGAATGACATGGGCACAGGATATAACACCCGCGCGCAAAAGGCAATAGGCAACAATGTGCTATACTGGTTCATCCAACTGAGAGGCATCCAAGTGTTGCGAATGAGCCGTTTTGCCATTGTTTCCATCCCATTCTTACTCCTTCTGGCTGCTTGCGATCTGCTTGGAGCGGGGACGACGGCCGACGCCACGCCCACGCCACAGGCTACCATCGCAGCCACGGCCGCTGTCCCGCAGGCCACGGCCGAGGTACCCGACTCGCCGCCGCAGCCGAGCGCCGTTACGTCGCTGCGGCTGTGGCTGCCGCCCGAGATCGGCGCACGCACGCAGGAGGGTGCCGACGAATTACTGAGCCAGGTGCGCGCCTACGAAAGTTCGCATAGCAATTTGAATGTAACCATCGAACAAAAGCCTGTCGACGGCCCTGGTGGAATCATCAACTACTTGCAAACGGGCAGTGAAGTAGCGCCGTCGATCATCCCCGACGTGGTTGCCGTGCCTGCCGCACTGCTGGCCGATTCCCGCTATCGCGATCTCTTCATACCGCTGAATCCGTACTTCGCCGCCCCGATCCTCGACGATGTCTACACCTCGCCGGCGGGGCAGGTGGTGCATGATTCCCAGGTCATGGGCTTTCCCTTCGCGTCGATTGGGCTGACCCATCTCATCTTCGATCCTGAGGTCATCACCACCACGGTGCCAATCACCTGGACGCAACTCATCTCCAACACCAACCAGACGCTGGCTTTGCCGGCTGACAGCCGTGAGGGAGCGATGCTGGGTTTGCAGTTCTATCTCGCCGAGGGCGGCACACTGGCCGACGGCACGGGCCGTGCCATCCTGGAGCCGGAGCCGTTGGCCCGCGCGCTGGCCAACATCGGCGTACGCAAGGAGAACCTGCTGCAAAGCCACCAGCTGAAGACGCTCGATGAGGCGTGGCAGTATCATCAGTTGGGCTTGAGCGACTTCATGTGGACGAGGGCAGAGTTCTTGCTCGCCCGGCAGGCGCTCGACCCGACGCTCATCGACTCCCTCGACTACTCGGCCGTGCCCGGCACCGTCGGCCCGCTGACACCATTGACGACGAACTGGGCGTGGGCCATCACCACGGACGATCTCGCCCGGCAGGCGCTCGCCGCCGATTTAATCGCCTATCTCGTGGCCCCCGAGAATTCGGCCGGCTGGAGCAGCCGCAGCTTCGCCCTGCCGGCCGGGCGCACCGCGCTGGCGATGCTGGCCGAGGATAATCCCTATTTGGCATTCGCCGGGCAGGAGCTGGAGCGAGCGCGGCCGTTGCCCGTCAGTGAGACGAGCCGGCTCATGGACGTGTTGGGGGATGCCGTCTACCAGGTGTTGACGACGGAGCTGACGCCGGAGCAGATCGCCGAGCAAGCGGCCGCCGCCTTGCGTCAATGAGCGGCGCTCAGCCGCCTAGTGAGGGATCGTCGTGCTGCGGACGGGCGGCAGGTAGGGGGAGAGCGGCTCGCTCGCCTGTGGATCGAGCAGGCTATCGTAGAGGCATATCATCCGCCCGGCAATGATCGACCAGTCGAACTGCTCCGCGTGCCGCCGCGCGTTCAGCCCCATTGACTCCCGGCACTCGCCGTTGGTCAGTAGTTCATAAATGCGCTCGGCCAGCGCCTCGGGATCGCGCGTTGGCACATGGTAGCCGTTGACGCCATCGCGGATGAGGAACGCCAGCCCGCCCACCTCGGACGCGATGACCGGCCGCCCCATCGCCATCGCTTCCAGCGCCACCATGCCGAAACTTTCGTAGTGGGAGGGCATGATCACCATCTCGGCCGCGGCATAATAGTTCGGCAGCACTTCCTGGTCCTTGGCCCCCAGAAACAGCACGATATCGTGGATGTCCAACTCCTCGCGCATTGCCTGCAACCGCGCCATTTCGGTGTCGGGGCTGTCGGCCCACGGATCGCCGCCGATGATCGCCACGCAGGTGTTCTCCATGACCTCGGGGTAACGCTCCTTGATCAGCGCCATCGCCTGGATGAGGGTGTCGATCCCCTTCAGCGGCTCGATGCGTCCGGCGAACATGAGGTTCTTGTCACCGCATGGGATGCCCACCCGCTTCTTGGCTTCTGTCGCGTCAATGGGGTGGAAGCGCTCCAGATCGACACCCGGCGGAATGACCACCACCTTGCCCATCTCCGCCCCATAGAGCCAGTTCAGTTGGGCTAACTCGGCCGGCGTGGCGGCCACGATACGATCCGCGACCGAGAGGACGTGGGTCTCGCCGTCGATGCGTTCTTGCGGGGCGCGCTCGCTGTCCGATGTCGCTACACGGTTCTTCATGTGCCCCAGTGTATGGAACATCTGCACAATCGGCGTGTCCCCCCAATACGCTTCCAGCTTCTCGGCCGCCAGCCCCGACAGCCAGTAGTGGCTGTGGATGAGGTCATACGTCAGCCCTTCGCTTTCCGCGAATTGGGCAATGCCGGCCGCGAATTCGTCGACGTAGTTGCCCACCTCGGCCACCGGAATGGGCGCCTGCGGCCCGGCGGGGATGTGGATGACCCGTGCGTTGTCACCCAAATCATGGTTGACCACCGGTACGCAATCGTCCTGCGAGCGGGTGAAGACGTCGACGTAGACGCCCATCCGCCCCAGCACGCGACTGAGATCGCGCACGTAGACGTTCATGCCCCCCGTCTTCTTGCCGCCCAGCAATGCCAGCGGGCAGGTGTGCATGCTGAGCATCGCCACGCGCATGGCCGTGACTGCGCGTTCGGCCGGGCGGCCGTTACGGGAAGGGAGGAAAGTGCTGAATTGATCCAGACTGTTCATCAGATGCTCCTAGGCGCTCCGTTCCAGTCTGGCTTTGTAGATGCGGGTGTCGACTGCCCCAAAGCGGTATTTGTACTCCTCATCGCCGCGCAGGAAATCAAATGTTTCGCGGCCGAGCTTAATCGCCTCTTCGATAGCCGTTGCTGTCAGCACCACGCCGGGGCTGAGGGCGGCGAAGGCGGACGGATCGAGGCCGGAGTTGTAGACCCAGATGCGGCCGTCGTAATCGAAGTTGAACAACGCCGCCGCGCGACGCCCCTCGGCGGCGGTAAACATCAGTTGCAGATACCCGCCGTCCAGCGCGGCGCGGGCCACGTCGTGGAAGAGCGCCCGGCGGCCGTCGTCGAGCCAATCCCGCTTCTCGAAGGTGCTTTTCTGCAGCAGCTCCAGGAAGCTGTCGACTTCGGCGGTGATGTCGGCCGTCGGCCCGACAATCGTCGTCTCCACCTCGGAGCCTTCCGCGCGGCGCAGCTTGCGACTCAATTCGCGCCTCTGCTTGCTGTCCAGCGATTCGAGATACGCATCGAACGTCTCCGGAAGCGTGATGACCGGGCAAACCTCGATGACGCTTTCGTCGAATGACAGATTGAGTTGCGAGGCGATGTGGGGTAAAACGGTTCGGGTGGGGGAGCCGGCGGGGATGTTGCACAGGTCAAGGGCGTTCCAGCCGCCCGTGGCGAGCAGACATTCGATCACGGCCCGCCACAGCTCTTCGGCGCTTTCGGCCGGACAGATCAAGTCCAGGTAATCCGTCTCCTCGATGCAGCCGTTGAAATGGACGGCCTCATCGAGGATGAAGAAGCAGCCGATGCCCGCCAATTCGCCGCTGTCATTTCGACAGATGACAGTAACCAGTTGGGCGCCTTCCGGCCCCACGTGCTCCCACCACGCTCGCTGGTAAGCCAACGTCTGGAAGGGAGTATTGGTCATGCTGCGGGCCAGCAACGCATCCCACTCGCCTCCCAGCTCAGAAAATGCGGCCTCGCCACGGATCAAATTCGTTCTCATAACACTCGTTCAAAAGGGTTGTACGTGAATTATAACCAGCGCCATA
>CAYNOL010000195.1:0-6081 GCA_964398825.1 uncultured Ardenticatenaceae bacterium | reverse complement strand
CATGCAGGCGAAGAAGCGCAGGTATGGCCGCCGCTTGCCGGTGGCGTACTCGCGAATGGTGCCGCGCAGCACCGGGTAGTCGGCCTCCAGCGCGTCGAGAACGGCGCGTTGGGTCACCGGCCCGCTGACCTCCACCACGACTTCCGCGCCCGTGCCCGCCAGGTTGCGCAGATGGTGGGGAATGGCGACGCGGATCATGGCAGCGTCTGCACCTCCACCGACAGCACGGGCGGCAGATCGCGCACGATGGCCGCCCAGTTATCCCCGGCGTCGGC
This sequence comes from uncultured Ardenticatenaceae bacterium, assembly GCA_964398825.1. Taxonomy (GTDB): domain Bacteria; phylum Chloroflexota; class Anaerolineae; order Promineifilales; family Promineifilaceae; genus Promineifilum. The sequence continues at coordinate 5,806 of CAYNOL010000195.1, read as the reverse complement.
CGAAGCGTACACCTGGCCGCCGGTGGTGCCGAAGTAGACGCCGCATGGGTCGAGCTTGTCGATCGACATCGCGTCGCGCAGCACGTTGACATAGCAGTCGCTCTGGGGCAGGCCGTTGGTCAGCGCCTCCCACTCGTTGCCGCCGGTGCGGCTGCGATAGACGCGCAGCTTGCCCTCCGGCGGGTAATGCTCGTAGTCGCTCTTGATGGGCACGACGTAGACCGTCTCCGGCTCGTGGGCGTGGACGTCGACGACGAAACCGAAGTCGCTGGGCAGGTTGCCGCTGACCTCGTGCCAAGAGTCGCCGGCGTTGTCGCTGCGCATCACGTCCCAATGCTTCTGCATGAACAGCACATCGGGGCGCGTCGGGTGGTGGGCGATACGGTGGACGCAGTGGCCGACTTCGGCCGTGTCATCGGGGATATACTCCGAGCGCAAACCCTGATTGATCGGCTTCCACGTCTGGCCGCCGTCATCGGTGCGGAACGCGCCCGCGGCCGAAATGGCGATGTAGATCCGATCGGGGTTCCGGGGGTCGAGGATGATGGTATGCAGACACAGTCCGCCCGCGCCCGGCTGCCAGATGCCGCCTGTGTCGTGCCGGCGCAGCCCCGACAGCTCCTGCCAGGTCAGGCCGCCGTCGGCCGAGCGAAACAGGGCCGCGTCCTCCACGCCCGCGTACACCACGTCGGGGTCGTGGAGCGACGGCTCCAGATGCCACACCCGCTTGAAGTCCCACGGGTGGGGCGTGCCGTCGTACCACTGATGCGTGCCCGTCTCTCCTTCGTAGCGGAACTCATTACCCACGGTCTGCCACGTCTTGCCGCCGTCGTCGGAGCGGTGCATGACCTGCCCGAACCAGTCGTCGGCCTGCGAAGCGTAGATGCGATTGGGGTCAACCGGGGAGCCCTTCAGATGGTAGATCTGCCAACCGCCGAAGTGGGGGCCGTCGATGTTCCATTTCTCCCGACTGGCGTCCGAGGTCAGGATAAACGCGCCTTTTCGTGTGCCAACCAATACTCTAACGCTGCTCATGGGTCTCTCCTCATGCTGTGGTGTTGTGGCTGCCCCCGAAAAACAACGCTTTTAATGGCCGATTTGGCGTTGATAGGATAGAACAAATTTTCTACTTTGTCAATCGAAGACATAGGGGAAATGGGAGAGTTTTAGTCAGGTTTTCCAACCAAGACGCGATAGCCCCATGGCTTGAGCGCCAGTTCGGTGTTGGCGTCGAACGCGGCCGCCTCGCCGGTGGCGAAATCGGTGTAAGTCCCGTGATGCGGGCCGTCGTGGAAGCGTACCGTCTGCGCCTTGCCCGACAGATTGAACACGCCGAACACTACATCCCGCTCATTACGCCGCACGAAGCTGAGCACCTCGCGCGGCGCGGAGTTGAAGACGTTGACCATGCGCGCGCCCCAGGCGGCGTTCCACAACGGCGTGTTGTCCTGCTTCAGGGCGATGAGCCGGGCGTAGAGGTCGCCGTGCGGGTGCGGCCGCCACTCGATCGGGTCGCGCTCGAAGAACGCCAACCGGCGCGGGTTGCCCGCCTCTTGCCCGTTGTAAATGAGCGGCATGCCTTCGCTGATGAACGACAAGACGATGGCCGCCTCCACCCCGTCGCCGAACTGCTCGAACTCCGTGCCGTCCCACGAGTTTTTGTCGTGGTTGCTGACAAACAGCATGCGCATGATGTCGCGCGGATATGCTTTCTCGTTCCATGAGTAGTAGACGTAGAGGGCCTCGACATTCTTGTGGCCAGTGGTGATGTCGTGCATGGCGTCGTACCATTGCCAGGCGTAGGTCATGTCAAATGCCTCGACGTGCAGATCGCGCGACTCCCACTCGGCCAGCATAAAGACGGGCTTGATCGCGTCCAGCTCCTTGCGGACGTTGTTCCAGAAGTCGGTGGGCACGAAGCCGGCTACGTCGCAGCGGTAGCCGTCGATGTCGACTTCGCGCACCCAGTGGGCCATCGCCTCGGTCATGTAGCGACGGACGCCTTCCTGGTCGAAATCGAAGTCGATGACGTCGGGCCAATCCCACCACGGCGTCGGCCGAAACTCCCCCTTCCAGTCGCGGTCATACCACTCCGGGTGCTCGGCCACGAGATCGCAGTCCCAGGCCGAATGGTTGGCCACCCAGTCGAGGATGACGTAGAGCCCCAGGTCATGGGCCGCGGCGACGAAATGCTTCAGGTCATCGAGCGTTCCGAATTCGGGGTTGACGCCGTAGTAGTCGCGCACCGAGTATGGGCTGCCGAGCGTCCCCTTGCGGTTGACCTCGCCGATCGGGTGAATGGGCATCAGCCACAGAATGGTGACACCCAGCTCCTTCAGCCGCGGCAGATGGGCCTCGGCCGCGCGAAAGGTGCCCTCGGACGTGAACTGGCGGGTGTTGATCTGGTAGATGACGGCGTTTTTGCTCCACTCAGGGTGGGTCAGGCGGACTTCGGGTTGGGGTTGGTACGGGTTGTGGTGAGACATGGGTGGGATCATAACATATTCCTTCAGTTGCCGCGGAATTTTCCGGACTCACCTCTTGACTCCACTCTATTCCGTGTTAATATAGTTAACATGAAACTGGAGCAGCCCACCCGCCAATATAACCAGACCGCCCGTGCTGAGGCGGCCGAGCAGACGGAGCGCAACATCCTGGCCGCGGCCGTGGCCCTGTGGCGGGAGCACCACCTCGACGACATAACGCTGCAGACGATCGCCGAGCGGGCCGGCGTCACCGTTCAGACCGTCATCCGCCGCTTCGGCTCCAAGAACGGCGTCATCGAGGCGGCCATCGAGCGGGACGCCGGCGGCATCATCGCCCAGCGGGAGATCGCCGGGCCGGGCGAGGTGGAGCGGGCGCTGGACGATCTGCTGGCCCATTACGAGCGGGACGGCGACGCGGTATTGCGCACCCTGTCGGTCGAGGATCGCTTCCCAATCGCCCGCAAGATCGCCACCACCGGCCGCCACGTCCACCGCGCAGCCTGCGCCCGGGTGTTCGGCCCCCACCTGCCCCACCCCGACGACCCCGCCTACACCGCGCGGCTCGACACCTTCGTGGCCGCCACCGACATCTTCATCTGGAAGCTCCTGCGGCGCGACATGGATCGCTCCGCCGATGAAACCCGGCGTGTCATGGGCCAACTGATCGACGCCCTGATCGCCCAATCCTGATCCCCGAGGTGAACATCATGAACAACAGCCGATCCTATCTATTCGTCACGTGGGAAGGCGGCGGCAACGTGCCGCCCGTGCTGGGGTTGGCCCGGCGCCTGGCGCAGCGCGGCCACGACGTGCGCGTGCTGACTGAGCCATGCCTCGAAGAGACGGTGACGGCGTTCGGCGGGCGCTTCGTGCCGTTCAGCCGCCACTTCAACCGCGCGGATTGCACGCAGGACATGATGGGCGATTGGCAGGCGCGGACGCCCATCGGCGCCTTGCGGCGCAACTTCGACAACGTCGTCTTCGGCCCCGCCCCCATTGTGGCCGAGGAGACGCGCCGCGCCATCGAGGCCGAGCGGCCCGACGTGGTCGTCGTCGACTACATCATGCCCGGCGCATTGGTGGCCGCCCGCGGCGCGCGCATCCCCCGCGTCATCCTGTTCCACTCGCCCGAGTTCCTGCCCGGCCCCGGCAAACCGGCCGCCGGCTCCGGCTTCATGCCGCGCAGCGACGCCCTCGGCCGCGCCCGCGACGGCTTGTTCAACCGGCTTTTTCTGAAAATGCTGGCCCCCTATGTCCCGTCGTTCGCCCGGCTGCACCGGGAGTTCGACCTGCCGCCGGTGGCGTCGGCCGCCGACCTGCTCGACCATTACCACCTGGCCGACCGCCGCCTCATCCTCACCAGCGAGGCGTTCGACTTCCCCATCACCCCCCGCCCGGCCAACGTCCGCTACACCGGCCCGGTGCTCGACGACCCGGCCTGGAGCGAGGCGTGGGACAGCCCATGGACCGACCGGGACGATCGGCCGCTCGTCGTCGCCAGCCTCTCGTCCACCTTCCAGAACCAGCGCGAGACGCTGCAACGCATCGCCGACGTGCTCGGCACGCTGCGGGTGCGGGGCCTCATCACCACCGGCCCGGCCATGCGCGGCCAGCGGCTCGATGCCCCGGCCAACGTCGTCGTCGTGCCCAGCGCCCCCCATTCGCAGGTCTTCCCCCAGGCCGCGGCCGTCATCACCCACGCCGGCCACGGGACAGTGATGCGGGCGCTGGCCCATGGTCTGCCGCTGCTCTGCCTGCCGATGGGGCGCGACCAGGACGACAACGCTGCCCGCGTGGTGGCGCGCGGCGCGGGGTTGCGGCTGAAGCGCTCGGCCCGGCCGGGGCAGATCGCCGCCGCCGTCGGCCGCCTGCTGGCCGAACCAGCGTTCCGCGAGGGCGCCGGCCGCCTGCGCCGCGTCATCGAGCAGGATGTGGCCGCCGACCGAGCTGTGCGGGAGCTGGAAAATGTGGGGCTGGAAAGCGTCGAGCGGGTGGAAAGCGCCGTGGTAGCGATGGCGGCGTAGCACTGGACTTGGCCGATACACGTGCTGATCGACCGAACTTCCCGTTGTGCCGTAAAATTAAGCATCCCCAAATACCTTTGCACCCCCCGCCCCTTTGCGCTAGATTCTTTTTTGAGGCACAACCCATGACCCCACAACAAATCGAACACCAACTCGAGCGCCTGCTCCCCCGCGTCGCCAAGCCCGGCCGCTACACCGGCGGCGAGTTGAACCAGGTCGTCAAGGATTGGGACGGCGTGGGCTATCGCGTGGCCATGGCCTTCCCCGACATCTACGACATCGGCATGTCGAATCTGGGGTGGATGATCCATTACGACATCATCAACAAGCACCGCAACCTGTTGGCCGAGCGCGTATTCTGTCCCTGGGACGACATGGAAGCGGCCATGCGCGAGCGGGACATCCCCCTCTTCTCGCTGGAGACGAAGCGCCCCATCCGCGACTTCGACATGCTGGCCATGACGCTGCCCTATGAGCAGCTGTTCACCAACGCGCTGAACCTGCTCGATTTGGCCGGGCTGCCGGTGCGCTCGGCCGACCGAGACGCAAGCTACCCGCTCGTCGTCGCCGGCGGCCACGCCTGCTACAACCCCGAGCCGATGGCCCCGTTCATCGACGTGTTCGTCATCGGCGAAGGGGAAGAGGTGCTGCTGGAGATCATCGGCACGATGCGCGCCGCCGCCCACCTCGACCGCGAGAGCCAGCTGCGCCACGTCGCCCAGATCGGCGGCTGCTACGTCCCCCGCTTCTACGACGTGGCCTACCATGACGACGGCACGGTGGCGGCCATCACGCCTAACGTCCCCGAAGCACCGCCCAAGGTGCTGAAGGCCATCGTCCCCGTCCTGCCCCCGCCCGTCACCGACTTCATCGTCCCGTTTATCGAGACGGTCCACAACCGCGCTCCCATCGAGATCATGCGCGGCTGTACGCGCGGCTGCCGCTTCTGCCACGCGGGCATGGTCACCCGCCCGGTGCGCGAGCGGCCGGTGGAAGAGGTATTGGCGGCCATGGAAGCCATCCTGAGCAAAACGGGCTACGAGGAGATCGCCCTGATGTCCCTCTCGTCCAGCGACTACACCCACGTGCTGGAACTGACCGAGCGCATCGGCACGCAGTTCGGCCACCTGGGGCTCAATCTGTCGCTGCCGTCGCTGCGCATCGAAACGGTCAGTACGCAGCTGATGGACAATCTGGGCGACGGCAAGCGCAGCGGCTTCACACTGGCCCCCGAAGCGGCCACGGAGAAGATGCGCAACATCATCAACAAATACGTCAGCCACGAGGAGCTGCTGG
>CAYNOL010000194.1:0-6137 GCA_964398825.1 uncultured Ardenticatenaceae bacterium | reverse complement strand
ACGCTCCAACGACTGGAGCAAGGAGGCATCCAGTTTGAACGCACGGCCGAGGGCCGGACGCAAGCTAAAGCATGCGGTACAAGGCAGATGCAAGCTAAAGCATGCGGTACAGGGGGTTGTACCGCAACCTTCAGGTTGCCTCCCCGCGGTACAGGCAGACGCAAGCTAAAGCATGCGGTACAGGCAGACGCAAGCTAAAGCATGTGGCACAGTTGGCGGCGGTTGTCCGGCTATCGGTACGGCCCGCGGTTCTCCGGCGGCAGCAGGGCGGCCATGTGGCGCATCATCTCGTGGCCCATTTCGTCCAGCCGGGCGCGCCGCTCGGCCTTGGGCAGCGCCGGGTCGATCGTCAGCGGGCCGAAGACGGGGCCGATGAACAGCTTCACCGGCGTGCGGCGCAGCCGGCGCAGGTTGTCGTTGATCTTCTCCGTGCCCAGGAAGGCCGTGGGCAGAATGGGCGCGCCGCTGCGCACGGCCAGGAAGGCGGCGCCCGGCCGGGGGGTGATGAGCGCGGCGCTGGCGCGGGAGTTCGGCCCCTGGTGCAGCCCGAGCTGCGTGCCGGCCATGGTCAGATGGCGCATCGAATCATCGACGCCCCCCTCGGGCATGATGCCCACGACATCGCCCGCCGCCAGCCGGTCGAGGGCGCGGTGCAGCGCCGCCCGGTCGGGCTGGCCCCGCCAGACGGGGATGATGCCATACAGCTTGATCAGCCCCTTCAGGATGCGCGACTCCTGCAGCTCGGTGGCCGCCAGCCAGGTGATGCGCTCATGGTAGGGCAGGAACAGCAGCAGCAGCGGCGCCTCATAGAGGCTGAAGTGGTTGCCGATGACCAGCAGCGGCCCCCCCGGCGGCAGGTTCTGCCACCCCTCGATCTCCAGCTTCAACAAAATGCGAGCCGCCAGCCGGAAGGTGCCGCGGATGAATGAACGGAGGATGGATTGCATGGCTGAATGAAACCACAGCTTGGGGGGATTGCCCAGGGGGATTGGGGGATTGGGAGACTGGGAGACTGTACGCCCTTCCAGTCTCTCAATCTCCCAGTCTCATAGTCTCTAACTCTCTACTCCCTTAGTTTCGCCCCCAGCCGCTGCTCCAGCACCTTCAACATCCGGCCGCGTTGCTTCGACACGTCCTGGTCGGTCAGCGTGCGGTTGGGGGCCTGGAAGGTCAGATGATAGGCCAGGCTCTTTTTGCCGGGCGGCAACTGGCTGCCCTGGTAGACGTCGAACAGGGCCACGTCGCGCAGCAGCGCGCCGCCGTTCTGCCGCAGCGCCGCCTCGACCTCGGCCGCGGGCACGCTCGCGTCGACCACCAGCGCCACGTCCTCGCGCACCGGGGGGTAGGACGGCAGGGCGGTGTAGCGGTAGTAGTCGGGGATGAGCGGCAGCAGCGCCTCCAGGTCGAGGTCGGCGGCCAGCACCGGCCGGCCGCGCTCCACGCGCATGTCGAACCCCCTGACCACGCCGGGGTGCAGCTCGCCCATGACGCCGATCGGCCGCTCGCCGGCCAGCAGCCGGGCCGTGCGGCCGGGGCGGTAGGTCGGGTGGTCGGCCGCCTCATAGGTGACGGGCACGTGCAGGTCGTCGAAGAAGGCGTCGAGCACCCCCTTCAGGTCGAAGAAGTCATAGCTCTCCGGCTCCGTCTGGCCCCACATCGGCGCGTCGCGGCGGCCGGTCATGACGAGGGCCAGCCGGGTCAGCTCGTCGGGCAGCGGGCCGTCCTCGCCGGGCAGATAGACATCGCCGATCTCGAACAGGGCGATGCGCTCGGCGTGGCGGGTGTTGTTGGTGGCCGCCTCCAGCACCGAGGAGAGGATGGTGTGGCGCATGACGGTGCGGTCGGGGGCGGGCGGGTTGCTCAGCGTCACGTAGGGGCGGTCGTCGGGCGCGGTGTTGGGCAGCAGCCGCGCCTCGCGCGTGGGCGAGGTGAGGCGATAGGACCACACCTCCTGCAGCCCCAGCCGCACCAGCGCATCGCGCACGCGGTCTTCGCGCTCCAGCGCCACATTGCCCCGCTGGGGCGGCAGCGTGTCGGCCAGGCGGGTGCTGGGGATGCGGTCGTAGCCGTAGAGGCGGCAGATCTCCTCCACCAGGTCGTGGGGCCCTTCGATGTCCATGCGGTGGTCGGGTGTGGTGACGCGCAGCCGGTCGCCCAGGTTCTCGACGACGAATTCAAGCCGGGTCAGCATCTCGCCCATCTCGTCGAGCGACAGGTCGAGGCCGCTCAGCTTGCGGGCATAGGTGGGGTCGAGCTCGACGACGACGGGCGCGGGCGGGCGGGGGTAGTTGTCGATGATGCCCTGGGCCACTGTGCCGCCGGCCAGACGGCGCAGCAGCTCGGCCGCGCGCCGGGCTGCCGGCAGCGCCAGGCTGGGATGCACGCCCCGGCTGAAGCGATAGCCCGCCTCGGTGTGCAGGTCGAGGGCGTTGGCGCTGCGGCGGATGTTGATGAACTCCCAGGCGGCCGCCTCCAGCAGGACGTTGGTGGTGGCGTCGGTGATCTCGCTCTCCAGGCCGCCCATGATGCCGCCGATGGACAGATTGCCGGCCGGGTCGGTGACGAGAATGGTGTACGGCTCCAGCTTGTGGGTTTCGCCGTCCAGTGTCGTCAGCGTCTCGCCGGGGTGGGGCAGGCGGGTGATGATGTGGACGGGGCCGTCGGGGTCGTATTGGTCGGCGCGGCGGCGCAGCACGTCGTAGTCGAAGGTGTGGTTGGGCTGGCCGACTTCGAGCATGACGTAGTTGCTGATGTCGACGACGACGTTGATCGGCCGCTGCCCGGCCAGCCGCAGCCGGTGCTGCATCCAGTGGGGCGAGGGCACTTGCCGCACGCCTTCGATGAGCACGGCCACGAAGCGCGGGTTGAGGTCGGGCTGCTCGGTGGAGATGACGACGCGCTCGGCCGCCGGCGGGCCTTCGGTGGCCACGTCTGACGTGGCCACGTCTGACGTGACCACGTCTCGCGTGACCACGTCTGACGTGACCACGTCGTAGCTGGGCGGCCGGAACGTCGCGCCGGTCAGGGCGGCCAGCTCGCGGGCCACGCCGAGCATCGACGTGGCGCGGGCGGTGTTGGGCAGGATGGCGATCTCCAGCACGGCGTCGCCCATCACGTCGACGAGCGGCGTCCCGGCCGTGTAGGGGCGGGTCTGTGACCCGCCCTCCCCCGACATCAAGATAACACCATCATGCTCCTCGCTGATGCCCAACTCCTTCTCCGAGCACAACATCGCGTCGTTGTAGATGCCGCGCAACGGACGCCCCTTCAGCCTGGCCTTCACACGGCCGTCCTTGTGCCCGTCGTAGAGCACCGCGCCCTCCAGCGCCAGCGGCGAGTAGAGCTGCTCGGCGGCCAGGTCTTCGCGGCCGAGGTAGGGGAACAGATTGGGCGCGCCGGTGACGACCGTCTTGGGCTCGGCCGCGCCATAGTCGACGGTGGCCAGCACCAGCCGGTCGGCGTCGGGGTGCTGCTCCACACGCAGCAGCCGGGCCAGCACGATGCGCTCGCGGTCCCACTCCAGCTCCGCGCCGGGCAAGCCGATGCGGGTGATGCTCTCCACCTCCAGCCCGGCGTTGGTCAGCAGCTCGGCCACCTCGTCGATGGAGAGGTCGAACTGTACATAATCTCTAAGCCATGATAGCGGTACGCGCATTTGATAACTCCGAATGTGAGTGCGAGAGTGCGAGATTAGGAGACTTCCAATTGCACCAATCTCTTAATCTCCAGTCTCCCACTCTCCTTCTTAGAACTGCCCCAAAAACCTCAAATCATTCGCCCAAAACTGGCGGATGTCGTCGATGCCGTATTTGAGCATGGCGATGCGCTCGGGGCCGAGGCCGGCGGCGAAGCCGAAATGCTTCTGTGGGTCATAGCCGCCGTTGCGCAGCACCGTCGGGTGGACCATGCCGCAGCCCAGAATCTCCAGCCAGCCGGTGTACTTGCAGATGTTGCACCCTTCGCCGTTGCACAGGAAGCAGCTGATGTCCATCTCGGCGCTCGGCTCGGTGAACGGGAAGTAGCTGGCGCGGAAGCGCGTCTGCCGCTCGGCGCCGAACATGCGGCGGGCGAACTCGGTCAGCGTGCCCTTCAGGTCGGCGAAGGTGATGTTGTCGCCCACGGCCAGCAGCTCCACCTGGGTGAACTGCATCTCGCTGCGAGCCGTCACCTGCTCATTGCGGTAGCACATGCCCGGCAGCACGACGCGGATCGGTTCGGGGTAATACTCGCGCATGGCGCGAATCTGCCCGGGGCTGGTGTGGGTGCGCAGGATGACGCCCTCTTCCGTGGTGTAGAAGCTGTCCTGCATCTCCCGCGCCGGGTGGTGGGGCGGGAAGTTGAGCAGCTCGAAGTTCATCTCGTCCGTCTCGACGTCGCGGGTGCGGTAGACCTGGAAGCCCATGTCGCCGAAGACGCGGTAGATGTCGCGCAGGGTCTGGGTGATGATGTGGAGCCTGCCCGCGGTGGGCTTGCGGCCGGGCAGCGTCACGTCGAGCGCGCCGGCGGCCATTTGCGCGCGCAGCTCCTCGGCTTCGGCCAAGGCCAGCTTCTCGCCGTAGGCGGCTTCCAGCTCAGCCTTGACCTCGTTGAGGCGGCGGCCGTAGGCGGGGCGCTCCTCGGCGCTCAGCGCGCCCATGTTGCGTGTCAGCAGATAGACGCTGCCCTTCTTGCCCAGCGCGTCGCGATACCACGCCTCCAGCGCCTCGCGCCCCTCGGCCGCCTGCAGCCCGGCGGCCGCTTCCTTATATTTATTCTCAAGTTCTGTGAGCATAGAAGTCTCCAGAGTGTTTATCCGCAGATTGGGCAGATTTGGCAGATTTTTAAGAGGGGAAAGATTTGGCTACGGATTTACACGGAGCAAACGGATCTTTCTTTTAATCTGTGCAATCGCGGCTGAGGATAGCCGAGTGTAATCCGCGGTTCTCTTCCTCTTCAATCTGCCAAATCTTCTTAATCTGCGGATAAAATTTCCTCTCTCCAACAAAAAAAGACGCGGCCTGCGCCGCGCCTTCGATGATTCTCTGTGATGAGCCTCGCTCATGCGGAACAGAGCGTCTCGGCCGTCGCGGCGCGGGACACGTTCGCAAAAGCAAAGCTAAAAAACGAGCGTGAACGATAGGCATTCATGATGGGGATAGAGTAGCATTGCGACGGGTGAATGTCAATATAACTTCAACATATGCCGGGTTCATATGACAATTCATTTAACGTTGGCGACTTGCCCGACCGGGAGCGTATGGTGGCATCTTTTTCGCTAATCACCTTTGTGCATTTATACAGATTGACAATTGAGGGGGGGGTATTATTTTTATAAGTTGCACGCGTTTTTGCACTAGGTTCTGTTGACGGTATCAAGCATTTTCGCCGCGTGTTCTCTCGCTTCGATAAACTGGCTGGGCACTATCTAGGGTCCTCCAGATTGTCGGCGTGTTAGTCTGGATTCGGTGAAATGTCAACACTACCTAATCTTCTTCCAACTATACTTTCACAACAAGAGCAAATTCTTACTAAAAACATTCTGATAGTGAAACGCTCTTTATTGGGTGAACACAAGGAGGTTTATAGTGATTTATCAGTTGTTTCAAATTCGTCAGCGGTTGCATCTAATATTTCTCGGCTTATGTGCAGTTATGCTGGTAGTTGCATTATTGTTACAGCTTAATCAAGTCTCCGCTGCGGGTGGTGCGCTTGCATTTGGTTATTGGGATCAAAGTAATTTAAAGGGACAGAGAGTTCATGTTTGGACAGGCACTCCTCCTAACGGTTTGATTTGGACAGCTTCACCAGTAGGTATCTGTAAGGACTTTTTATTGTGCCCAGAAATTCGTGGAAACTGGATGGATAAAAGGAACAGCTTGGGGGCTGAACAATCAACTCAAGCAGTATGTTAGCTACAAAGATACTGATGGAACAACCCAACAGGTATTTCTAAGTACACTCAGTACCAATACATGGTATCAATTCAAGGTAATGTATAGTCAATCTGCGAGCCGTTGGGAAGCATGGCGGTTCAATAGTGTTATTTGGTATGCTCCACATGATCTAGGCTGGACTTCAGGTACGGTACTGGCTGTAGGAGGCGAAACTAACACTGACGGGGCTTGGATAGATGTATGGGGCTGGCACCCAGAAAAACA
>CAYNOL010000193.1:0-6138 GCA_964398825.1 uncultured Ardenticatenaceae bacterium | reverse complement strand
CGACTTATGGGCAGAATTGGACTGAAATGATCGACGTCGCCATCATCATCGTCAGCTGGAACGTTCGCAACTATCTGTCCGATTGCCTGCGCTCGGTGGCGGCCGATCTGCGCGCCTCGCGCCTGCACGGCGAGATCTGGGTGGTGGACAACGCCTCGACCGACGGGACGGTGGCCCTGCTGGAAGATTTGTTCCCCCAGGTGCGCGTCATCGCCAACCAGACCAACGTCGGCTTCGGCGCGGCCAACAACCAGGGGATGCGCGCCGCGGCCGCCCAGCACCCGCGCTACTACTTCTTTTTGAATCCCGATACGCTGGTTCGCCCGGGGGCCATCGGCCGCCTGGTCAACTGTCTCGACGAGCGGCCGAAGGGAGGCATGGCCGGCGCCCGGCTGACTTATGGCGACGGCCGCTTCCAGCACAGCGCCTTCTCCTTCCCCGGCCTGGGCCAGTTGGTGTTTGACCTGTTCCAGATGCCGTCGCGACTGTACGAGAGCCGGCTCAACGGCCGTTATCCGCGCCGCTACTACCGCACCGACCGCCAGCCCTTCGCTGTCGACCACCCATTGGGGGCGACGATGCTCGTCCGCGCCGACGTGGCCGAGTCGACGCAGGGGTTCGATGAGTCGTTCCATATGTATTGCGAAGAGATCGACTGGAGCTGGCGCGTGCGCGAGGCGGGTTGGGAGATCTACGCCGTGCCCGCGGCCGAGATCGTCCACTTCAGCGGCGAGAGCACCCGGCAGATCCCGGCGCAATCGATGATCAACCTGTGGGAAAGCCGCGCGCGCCTCTATCACAAGCACCACGGCAAGGTGCGGCGCGCTCTGGCCAGCTGGCTGGTGCGCTCGCGCATGGTCAAGCGCGCCCGCCGCGCCCGCGATCCGCAGATGAAGGCCGCCTACGAGCACATCGCCGACGTGTGGTCGAAGAACGGCAGCGGGCCGTAACAAAAATTCCGGTCGGGCGACGAATCGCGCGGCCGGAGTCATTGACATATCGGGTCACAGCCGCGCCAATGCGAGGCTGTTTTATTCCACGATTCGCTCGATCTCCGCGCTCTCCCACAACTCCTGCAGCCAGGTGTCGAACGTGGCCTGCATCAGATCGTAGCGGTCGCCGGCGGTCAGTTCCCGGTTCGGGTCGCGCTCCGTCACCATGATGATGTAGTAGGTCGTCCGCCCCGTCTCGTCGGTCACGGAGATAAGGTCGCTGATCTCTCCGGGCTGCAGGGCGAACGCCGCCTCTTCCACCTCGGGCACCAGCAGGCTGCCGACGCGGAAGAAGCCCAAATCGCCGCCGTTCTCGCCGGTCAGCCGGTCGATCGAGTTCTGCTGGGCCAGGAAGGCGAAGTCGTCGCCGCCCCGCGCCCGCTCCAGAACTGACTGGGCCAGCGCGCCGTCTTCCATCTGGATGTAGCTGGCGCGGACGTGCTCCATCGTCGTCGGCACATCGGCCGTCACCCGGGCGATCATCTCGGCCGTGACGATCTCGCTCTCCAGCGTCTGGCGGAACTCCTCCTCCGTCCAGCCGTTGGTCTGCAGGAAGGTCTGGAACTGCTCCTCGCCGCCGGCGGCGCGCAGTTCGGCCAGCCGTTCGTCCACTATCTCCGGCGTGACGACGATGCCCTCGCCCACGGCCGCCTGCATGATCAGGCTGCGCTCGATGAGCGCGTCGAGCACCTGCTGCCGGTAATCCGTTCCCTCGGCGCCGGCCACCTGCTGCGCCTCATAGCGTGCCAGCTCGGCCTCGAAGTCGGAGAGGAAGATCTGCTCGCCGTTGACGACGGCCGCCAGCGGGGCGGTGGGCGTCGGCGTGGGCGGCACGGGCGTGTTGGTGGCGGCCATCGCCGGGGGAAGCGTGGCCGGCGGCTGGGACTCGGCCGGGGTGGTGGCCGTGGGCAGCACGGTGGTCGAGGAACCGGCCTCACGGCACGCGGCCAGGATGAGCAACAGAATGAGCGCCAGAGGCGCGAGCTTTCGGTGATTCATAGAGGGGTATTATACCGTAGAAGTCAATCAAGACCTGACAGGTGGGCGCAGAGGGGCGTTGATCAACCAATGCCGTCGCGCGCCCACCTGTCAGTTGTGCTGCCAGACCACGCGCCCGCGCTTGATCACCGTCCCGACGAGATTCGTGCCATACCGGTAGCCCAACTGCCGGTAGTCAGCCACGTCGAGGATGACCACGTCGGCCTGATAGCCGGGCGACAGGCTGCCCACCTCGTGCCCGCGGCCGATGGCGAACGCTGCGTTGAGCGTGGCGGCGACGACGGCCTGCGCCTGCGTCAAGCCCATGTAGCGGCAGGCCAGGGCGATGACCATCTGCATCGACTCGCACCACGTCGTGCCGGGGTTCAGGTCGGTGGCCAGCGCCAGCGCCCCACCGGCGGCCAGGATCGCCTCGGCCGGCGTGTACTCGTGGTGGGCCAGGCCGAACGGCGTGCCCGGCAGCCCGACGGCGACGGTGTCCCCCGCGCCCAGCGCGGCGATGTCGGCCTCGGGCGTCTGCACCAGGTGGTCGGCCGACACCGCGCCCAGTTCCACGGCCAGCTTCGTGCCCCCCAGCCCGACGAACTCATCGGCGTGGACCTTCAGCCGGTAGCCGAGCGCCGCGGCCGCCTGCAGGATGCGCCGCGTCTGGTCGAGGTCGAAGACCCCTTCCTCGCAAAACACGTCGCAGAACAGCGGGATGCCCCGCTCGCGCATCCATGCCGCCCCGGCGGGCAGCATCTCGTCGATGATGAGCTGCACATACCCCTCGGTGTCTCCGCGGTACTCGGCCGGAATGGCGTGGGCGGGCAGGAAGGTGGCCGCCAGCTCTACGGGCTGGGCGGCGGCCAGCGCGGCGATGGCGTCGAGCTGCTTCAGCTCGGTGGCCGTATCCAACCCGTACCCCGTCTTGGCCTCGGCGCTGGTCGTGCCGTGGCGCAGCATGCGTTCCAGCCGGGGCAGGTTGGCGGCCACCAGCTCGTCCAGGTCGGCCGCGCGTGTGTTGCGGACGGTGGACATGATGCCGCCGCCGGCGTTCATGATCTCCATGTAGGTGGCCCCGGCCAGCCGCTGCTCGAACTCTCCGGCACGGTCGCCGGCCCACGGCAGGTGGGTGTGCGGGTCGACGAAGCCGGGCAGCACGCAGCGGCCGGTGGCGTCCAGCTCAGCGCCGGGTTGGTAGCGCTCGCGCAGTTCGGCCGACGGCCCGGCGGCCAGCACGCGGCCGTCGCGCACGGCCAGCGCCCCGTCGGGGATGAGCCCCACTTCGCCCAGCGCCGCGCCGCGCTGCGGCCCGCCGTCGTGGGACGGCACGACGCACAGTTGCGCCGCTGAATGGATCAACAGGTCAATGTGTTCACTCATGGCTTTCCTCCTTGCCCTCGCGCACCCAGCGGGCCAGCACGAAGACGGCCAGCAGCATCATGGCGGCCGAGACGGCGGCGTTGCCGGCCACGCCCGCCTGCTCCCACACCAGCGGCCCGATGAGCGAGCCGACGGTGCGCCCGGCGGCCATCGCCCCCAGACTCATCGACATGACGACGGCCCGCGCGCTGGGAACCAATTCCGGCAGCAGCGGAATGGCCCCCAGCACGGCGATGTCGAAGGTGAAGAACAGGGCGATCATGACCGCCATCGCCGTCGCCAGCGAGCCGGTGCTGAACGGTATCAGGATAAAGGTGGCGGCGTTGAGCAAGCCGCACAGGATGACCACCGGCCGCTTGCCGAAGCGGTCGACCGACCAGCCGGCCGTCGCCTCGCCGCCCATTTCGGCCAGCCCGATGAGCGTTGTGGCGAAACCGAGGCCGGTCAGGCTGAGGCTGAATGTCGACTCCATCCAGTCGCCGTAGACGATGAACAATGTCTCCTGGGCCACGAGGGTCAGCATCATGTACAGCGCGGCGGCCCAGATGACGGGATGCCGCCGCAGCACGCGCCACGTGTAGGCCGGGCCGACGGACGGTCGCGGGCCTCCCTTGCGAGCCGGGGGCAGCACCCGCCACAGCATGGCCGCCGCCAGCAGACCGCCGACGCCCAGCCACAGGAACGGCGCGGGCCACCCCTGGTTGGCGATGAGCCAGCCGGTCAGCGGCGCGCCGATGAGGAACGCCCCGCTCCAGGCGAACTCGGTGAGCGACAGCGCCTTGCCCCGCTGGCGATAGGGCACGGCGTCGCCCAGGTAGGATTGCATCGCCGGGTCGTAGATGACCTTGATGACCCCCGCGGCGATGATGGCGACGCCCAGCGCCCAGACCGTCGGGACGCCGACGACGAGCAAGGCCGCCAGGCCGAAGGCGAACGCAGCGGCCGACATGACCGTGCGGCGGCCGAAGCGCTCCGCCAGCGGGGCGAACAGCGGGCTGAACAAGCCCAGCAGGTTACGGATGGAGACGATGAAGTAGATCGTCTCTACCGGCACGCCGAGCCCGCGGGCGAACGCCGGCGCGAACGGGTAGACGATGCGCAGTTGGGTGTTCTGCAGAAAACGGGCAAAGGTGAGTACGCCCAACTGGGCGATTCGCCGCGCGTCCCATGCCCAGGCCACGGGCGCCGGCTCACTATCCTGTCGTTGGGCCATACGCATAGAGTTTAGCCCAAGGGTGGGGGAGTCACAATGATAAGGGTGATCTGTGTGGGGGCCGCGACAGGATGCAGAGGGCAGGTTTCAAACCCGCCCTCGCACCCCCCTACGTCCCACTACGGAACATGACATTCCCCCATGCACTGGTACAATTCACACTATGAACCAAAAATCCGTCGGGGGCGCGCGGGCCGGCAAGGGCGGGACAGACGGCGCACCACAAGAACTCATTCCACCGGCCACGGCCCGCAATCGGGCCATCGTCGCCATCTTGTTGCCGCTCCTCGCCGCGCTGGTGGTGGGCGTCATCAGCGGGACGCTGTTCGCGCCGGCGGCGGCCGGGGATTTGCCCAACGCCGCGCCGATCTTCGCCGCGCTGGGCATCGTTAGCTGGTTCGTGGGGCTGCGGCTCTATGGGCTGCGGGGTATGGCACTGCGGGGTGGGCGGGCGTTCTTCGCCGGCACGGGCTTCGCCGTCCTGGTGTGGGTTTTCGCGCTCATCGGCCGTGCGCTACCCAGAGGGCTGGCCGACGGGGGGCTCACCGCAACGGGCGAGCGCCTCGTCGAGATCGTCCTGTTCGTCCCCATCATCGCCTTCCAGCAAGGCGGAGCGGGGCGCGCCTTCGCCTACTTGCTGCTGTTCGAGGCGTTCGCCGTGCAGTTGTGGGCGTTCGGTGTCGTCTTTCGGGCGCTGGCCGACTGGCTCGGCGGATTAACGGCGGCCGCCGGCAGCGGCATCCTGTTCGGCGCGGTGGGCTATCTGTTGTTTCGTGAATCGCTCCAGCCGGGCGTGCCGGCTCTGCTCTATTTCCTGGCGTGGGGGCTCATCTATGGCATTATCCGCCTGCGCACCGGCAGCATCCTGGGGCCGATCCTGGTGCAGGCGATTCAGAGCTTCACCACATGGTTCGTGTTCCAGCCGCCGGCCGAAATCCCCCCGTCGGGCATCGCCGTCGTCTACATCGTAACCAGCATCCTGTTCCTCAGCATCATTTGGCGGCTGTGGCCCCGTCGCGCTGAAGATTACCGAATATGACCCAACGCTACGGAGCGCAACCCACGAACGGGCCAAAAAATCCGTCCCTTCCGTCGATATCCGTAGCCAATTTCTTCCGGAGAGACCCATGACCTACGAAAACATCCTGACTCGCGTCGAGGGGCGCACCGGTGTGGCCCAGCTCAACCGGCCGAAGGCGCTCAACGCACTGAACCGCGACGTGATGACCGAGCTGATGGACGCGCTGACGGCCTTTGACCGTGACCCCGACATCGGCTGCATGGTGGTGACCGGCAGCGAGCGCGCCTTCGCCGCCGGAGCCGACATCAAGGAGATGGCTGCGGCCACGCCGACTTCGATGATGACCAACTCCTTCATCGATCTGTGGGACCGGCTGCGGGCGGTGGGCAAGCCGATCATCGCCGCCGTATCGGGCTATGCGTTGGGCGGCGGCTGCGAGCTGGCCATGGCTTGTGACATGATCGTCGCCAGCGAGACGGCCCAGTTCGGCCAGCCGGAGATCAACCTGGGCGTCATCCCCGGCGCGGGCGGCACGCAGCGCATGACGC
>CAYNOL010000192.1:0-6144 GCA_964398825.1 uncultured Ardenticatenaceae bacterium | reverse complement strand
GCCTTTATCCTGGCTATGTGGGCAAGGTAACAGGTCTGGAGCGAGGTTCCTCACTGTTTGAATGGGGTGTTTATGTTGACAATAAGCCAGTAGAGTTTTTATCCAAGTATTTCCAGCTTGTTAAATAAGCCGAATAACAAGGTCGGCACGTGCCAGTCTCAGTGAGCTTTCTGACCGAGTGCCTTTAGGCGAGCGTTGCAAGCAGGTGTGGCCAAGAGTGAGCAATAGCATTCTTTGGGAGGAAGGGCGACTATGAGTGAGAGAGGACCAACGCCTCGCGTAATGGTTTTCGACGGATTAGCCGGCGCCCTGGTGGTTCATTTTTCATGTTATATGCTGTTCTGGGTGTTTTCCTTTGGCCCTACGCTGACTGAGGTTTTAGTCCATACATTCTTAATTGCAGTGGGCCCAATCATATTGGGGGTATGCATTGGCCTTCTATGCGCTCGATACCGCGTTCCTCAAAGCTTCTTGGTGGCGTCGGCAGCGGTGTTTATCGCTACAGTTATCGCGAATTTCGCCCCTGAATATCCTGGAGTGCCGATGAGCACAAGCTATGTCCTAAAGGATATAGTTGTTTATTCGATTGCTTTGTTCGTTTCTGGATTTGCTGTCGCTTTGTTGCTCGTCGGGCTCATCGTTGCTGTACGGAGAGCTACCCAAAGAGGAACAAGAGATGCTGATCCTGAATAGACGCCCAGACCCTCGGCGTCTCACCACGCAGCCCAATACTGTACAGTTGCCTGCGGCAAAGTAGCGACCCGAATTAGGACTGGATCAAAAAGACGCAAGATGACAAAACCTCACCTTGCGTCCCAACACCCTGCAATAGCCCGCCTAACCTCACCTAATACTCCTCATCATCCTCCCGAAACTCCACATTATCATTATCGAAGCTGCGAAAGTACTCATCCAGGTCAGTAGGAACGGGCGCTGCCCCGCGCACGCTGCCTTCGTCGGGCCAGCCGAAGCGGATCGGCGCGGTGCGGATGACTTCCAGGCTCGTCTCGCACTCCGGGCAGACGATGATCTCCCCCAGGTCAGGCTTGCGACTGAAGTAGATGCGCGAGTCACATTCGAGACATCGCGCCATCAGAGAGGGGTCTTTTTCGGGCATCGGTATCTCTCCTTCGCAAATGACCTCTAGGCGGGTTGTTGGCCGCCCGTGTCCAACCCATAGCGGTCGGCCGCCTCCTCAAGGATTCGGTTGATCAACTGCTCATACGTCCAGCCATCGGCTTTGGCCTCCAGCGGCAGGTCGGAATAGCCGGCGTTGAGACCCGGCAGCGGGTTGATCTCCAGGATGTAGGGCTTGTTGTTGTCGTTGGCGTCCAGCCGGAAGTCGATGCGGCCGACGTCGAAGCAGCCTGTGACGCGGAAGGTGGCCGCCGCCAGCCAGTTCAGCTCCTGCACTGTCTCCTCGGGCAGCGGCGCGGGGCAGAGGTAGTGGAAAGTGTGGACGAGTTCCGTCTTGATGCGGCTGGTGTAGACGCCCGCTTCCTCGGCTGGGTAGCGGCTCATGTCCACCTCCAGCGGCGGGAAGAAGTGGAGACCGCGCGAGATGCGCGGCGCTTCCAGGTCGTCGGGCAGCCGGCGGGCGACGGGCGTCGTCAGATTGCCCACCAGCCCCACCGTCACCTCGCGCCCCTCGATGAAGTGCTCCACCAGGATGGGCTGGTCGTACTTCTCGAACTGGACGCGCAACTGCTCGCGGAGCTGGTCTTCGTTGTGGACGATGGACGCGGCCGTCACGCCCATGCCCGTGCCCTCGCGGCTGGGCTTGACGAACAGGGGGAAGCGCATGTCGGGGTCGAGCGGCTCGTGGACACGCTCGAAGGTCTGGAACGTGGGCGTCGGCAGGCTGTGGTACCACAGCACGCGCTTGGTCATCGGCTTGTCGAGCGACAGGGCCAGCGTCAGCGGCCCCGAGCCGGTGTAGGGGACGCGCATCATCTCCAGCAGGGCGGGGATTTGCGCCTCGCGCGCGTCGCCCCAATGCCCCTCGCAGATGTTGAAGCAGATGTCGGGGTTGAGTTTGGGCAAAGTCTCGGTGAGGGACAGGTTGCCCTCCAGGAACGTGGCCTCGTGGCCGCCCGCCTCCAGCGCCGCGATGAGCGCCTGGATCGTCTCCTCCGAGTCCAGATCATCCCATCTGTCCTCCGGCATCCCCGGCCAAGTGGGCGCGTTCTTCTGCAAATTCGCCAGAACAGCTACTCGCATCGTGCCTTACACTCCTACCGCTTGTGTCGACTCCGGGTTGCGTTGCCGGCGACAGTGTTTCATCGTCGCGTCGATAATTGTAGCGCAACTGCGGGAAATCGCACGAGGGGAAAGGGCGTTCTTGCCTGAGAGTGTTCTGACGACGCCCTGCCCTTTCCCTTTAATTTGCTACAATCCCACCGAAATCAATCAGGGGATTATCTATGAAACTTCGACTGTTGTTGATCGCTCTACTCATCGCGCTGCTGGCAGCCTGCCAGGGGCCGACGGAGCCGCCGGTGTCGAGCGAGGAGCCGGCCTCACCGGTTGTCTCTGCCGGCACAATCCTCTCCCAGCTGCAAATCATCCTGGTCAGCACCGATTTCGCCGTGGGCGAGCCGCGCATCTCGTTCGTTGTCTTCGACGGCGAGAACTCGGCCGTTGACCTGGCCGGGATCCGCGTGAACGCGCTGGAGCTGGACGAGAATCTGTCGGGCACCGACCTGGAGCCGGTGTGGAGCGGCGACGCGACGAGCTACGCCGACTACGAGGTGCCCTACTGGACGTTCTATCCCCGCCTCGACAAGGCGGGCTACTACGGCATGGTGGCCGAGATCACCCGCGCGGACGGCACGCAGACCCGCGCCGACTTCCTCGTGCAGGTGCTGGCCGACAACAAGGCCCCCGGCATCGGCGAGGAAGTGCCGCCCAGCGTGAACCGGACGCTGGCGACGGAGCCGGACATCAATCTGCTCAGCTCGGCCAACGAGCCCGACCCCGCCTTCCATGAGCTGACCGTGGCCGACGCCGTGGCCACCGGACGGCCGACGGTGGTCGGCTTCCTGACGCCCGCCTTCTGCCAGACGCGGTGGTGCGCGCCGGTGCTGCAGAGCATGAAGGACGCCCGCGCTGCCACCGGCGACGCGGTGAACTACATCCACATCGAGGTGTACGACGACTTCCAGAAGATGACGCTCACGAAGGAGCTGGCCGAGTGGGGGCTGGAGTCGGAGCCGTGGGTGTTCGTGCTCGACGGCGAGGGGCGCGTCGTGGGTCGTTTCGCCGGCCCCGTCTCGCCCGAGGAGTTGCTGGCGGCCCTGCAACCGCTGACCTAGTTTGGTGTTAAAAGAATTTGACACGGATGGAACACGGATTGGACGGATTTCACGGAAAATAAGGAGCAATCCGTTTTATCCGTGTCCCATCCGTGTTGAAAGATTTCTTACTTACGGGGTGATGTTGTGAAGCGTTTTGGTGTTTTTTTGGTGATTGTATGTGTTTTGTTGATCGTCGGTTCGGTGCTGGCCCATGCCGAGCTAATCGCTTCCGAACCGGCGGCCGGAGCGCAACTGGCCGAGTCGCCGGCCGAGATCCGGCTGACCTTCGACGAGGCGGTGGGCAGCAACAGCACGATCATGCTGCTGACCGAGGATTTCCAGGCCATTGAGGGGCTGGTGCCGCAATTCAACCCGGCGCAGCCGGAGCAGATGTACACGCCGCTGCCCCCGCTGGAGCCGGGGGTGTATACCGTCCAGTGGGCGGCCGCCTCGGCCGACGGCCACGAAGTCGGCGGCACCTACACGTTCAGCGTGGGGCAGGTGGATGCCGACACCGCGCCGGCAGCCAACCCCACGGCCGCGCCCGTCGCACAGGCCGACTCGGGCATCCAGTGGTGGCTCATCGCTCTGGTCGCCCTGGTCATCGGCGTCCCCTTCCTCATCCTCGCCGGCCGCCGCATGCGGTAATGAAGAATGAAACACGGAATGGACACGGATGGGACGGATTTCACGGATGAGAAAAAATCCGTAAAATCCGTCTAATCCGTGTCCCATCCGTGTTTCATTTCTCCTACCATCCACTGGCCTGGAACACCGTCTGCAGCAGGTCTTGCCGCTCCTCGGGCGTCATCAGGCGCGGGCGGGCCCAGCTTTCGATGAGCCCCGTCCATAACTCCACGCTGATGAGCCGGCCGTCGTAGACGACATAGGTGTCGACGAAGGTCTGGCGCGTGCCCGGCATGTCCATCTGGTCGAAGAAAAGATTGCCCGGCCCGTAGTGGATGAAGGTGTCCCCCTCAAAGGCGAAGCCCTGCACGTGGTGGGCCTGGCTGCCGGAGACGGCCGTGGCCCCGGCCGCGGCCAGCTCGGAGAAGGCGGCCACCTGATCCGGCGGCGCGTAGTAGACGTAGTGCTCCCGGTATTGCAGCGTCGCCAGCACCATGTACCCCTCGGCGCGCAGTTGGGCGATTTGGGCCGGCACGTCGTCGCCGCACGGCCGCGCGCCTGCGGCCTCGGCCAGCGCCCAGCCATTCGACGGCCCGACGGGATTGCAGCCGACGAAGGCGATGCGGTTGCCGTTGTGGTCGAACAGGGCGGGCTGGGCGGCATCGGCCAGGTTCCGCCCGCCGCCGAACCACTTCATCCCCGCCGCCTCGTACATGTCGATGGTGCGCGACAGGGGATCGCGGCCGTAGTCGTTGAGGTGATTGCCGGTCAGCTCGATGACGTCGATGCCCAGATGCTCGATCAGCTCGAAGTAGGGATCACGCGAGCAGAAGGTCAGGCCGCCGTACGGGTCGGGCGGGGGGCAGTCGACGGCGAACGACACTTCGTTGCTGATGTGGCGGATGTCGGCCGCGCCGAACGCCTCGGCCACCTCTTCGCCCGGCCAGAGAATGCCGTTGCGCTCCATCTGGGCGGCTGTGGCCCGCACCAGCGCCGTCACGCCGCTCATGGCCACGCGGGTCAGCTTGCCGGGGTCGCGGTTGGTCGATGGGCCGGCCCAGCGGGCCACGAACTCGGCCACGGCTGCATCCTGCCCCGACACGGTCATCGGCAGCGACAGCGGGTAGCCGTCGGCGACAAAATCGTGGGCCAGCGGGTTGCGGCCGTCGAGGTGGATGACCTTCCACTCCGGCCGCAAGTTCTCGAACGGGATGATGATCCACGCCGGACGGGCAGCCCAGACCGCGCCGACGAAGTCATCACCGATCACCTGCGCGTTGGCCGACGGCCCCCAGACGGCCGACAGCGCGGCATGGGTGGCCGGGTCGGTGAACAGGCGGCCGAGCTCCGACGAGCCCGCCGCCCAGCCGCCGGTGACGGCGCTCCAGGCAGTGCCGTCGGCTACGGTGGCGAACGGAGCGGCCACGACGTAGAGCCAGTGGGCGAGGGGGATGCCGTCGTTGACTGTCAGCACCACGGCGGCCGTCGTGTCCCCGTCGACCCACTGGAACAGCTGCCGGTTGTTGGCGGCC
Organism: uncultured Ardenticatenaceae bacterium; assembly: GCA_964398825.1. Taxonomy (GTDB): domain Bacteria; phylum Chloroflexota; class Anaerolineae; order Promineifilales; family Promineifilaceae; genus Promineifilum. The sequence goes on along the minus strand of CAYNOL010000192.1, from coordinate 689 downwards.
ACAGCCTGGGCGGCGGCGATGAGCTCGGCCGGCACGCCCGGCGCGGCCGAGAGGGTGTAGGCGACGGTAGCGGGGTCGGTTGTGGCGGTTGGCGGGGGTGGCGGGGCGTTCTCGCTGGTGGGCGCGACTGCGCCGGCGGCCAGCGTCGGCGTCGGCAGCATCGCGCCGATTGGAGCGGCGGTCGGTTGGGCGGCCTCAGCCGCGTCCTGGGTGATCGGTGGAGTGGGGGGAGCGAGGATGTCGACGGTCGGCAGCACGGTGTCGGCGTCGGCCGTGGGGCCGGTGGTCACCGGACCGATGGTAGTGCAAGCCCCCATTACCAGAGAGAGAACAAACAGGTATAATAAGAACCTACGCATACCTCGAAAGGTAACGCACTTTAGCAAGCCGGGCGAACTCGGCACACTCGGAGGCGAGACTGTGGATCTATTGACTTCCAACGCGGGGCAGGACACCCGCAAATCGGCCAATTCCAAGCCGGGCCGGAAGCAAGCGGCCGTCAATTTGCGCGATCCCAGCCTCTACATTAACCGTGAGCTGAGCAGTATCGAGTTCAACCGGCGCGTGCTGCACGAAACCCAGGCCGACCACCCCCTGCTGGAGCGCATCAAGTTCCTGGCCATCTTCCACAGCAACATGGACGAGTTCTTCATGGTGCGCGTGTCGGGCCTGAAGCAGCAATTCAAGCT
>CAYNOL010000191.1:0-6192 GCA_964398825.1 uncultured Ardenticatenaceae bacterium | reverse complement strand
GCCGCCCAAGACGGCTTACGCCTGTCTGGCGGAGACGGCGCTACTGGCGATGGAGGGGCGCTTCGAGGATTACACCCTCGGCCGCAACATCACCATGGAGCGCGTCAAGGAGATCTATCGCCTGTTCAAGAAGCACCAGTTCCAGATCGCCGGGCTGCGCTCCCACGACGTCTACGTGACGGATGAGATGGTGGCCGAGAAGCGCAAGCTGGCCGACGCACTGCGGCGCGACCCGGACAGGTTCGCCCGCGTGCAGAGCGAGGCGGCGGCCAAGCTGGCGACCATCCCCGTGTCGTCGAAGGGCGTGAAAGCCCGCCGCGGCCCCGGTTCGCTGCCGCTGGTGGGGGCGGCGCTGGGCGCGGCGGCCGCCGGCGCGGCCGGGCTGCTGCTCTTCCGCCGCCGCAAATAACCGTGCACCCCCGCCAACTCCTCGACCGCTACGGCATCGCGCCCAAGCAGAGCCTCGGCCAGAACTTCCTGTTCGACGAGGGTCTGCTGGGGCGCATCGCCGATGCGGCCGACCTCGCGCCCGATGCCGAGGTGCTGGAGATCGGCCCGGGGCTTGGGGCGCTGACCCGCCAGCTGGCCCAGGCCGCGGGGCGCGTCGTGGCCGTGGAGCTTGACGACCGGCTGCTGCCCATCCTGCGCTACGAGCTGGAGCCGTTCCGCAACGTGGAGATCGTCCACGGCGACATCCTGGCTTTCGACCCGGCGGCGTGGTTCGGCACGCCGTTCGTCGTCGTCGCCAACGTGCCCTACTACATCACCGGGGCCATCCTGCGCCACTTGCTGGAAGGACGGCCGCGCCCGCGCCGCATCGTGATGACCGTCCAGCGCGAGGTGGCCGACCGGCTGACGGCCCGCCCGCCGAACATGAGCCTGCTGGCCGTCAGCGTGCAGTATTACGGCCGCGTGCGCCTCGTCGGCGCGGTGAAGGCGGGGGCGTTCTGGCCCCGGCCCGACGTGGATTCGGCGGTGATCCGGATTGATGTGGATGAACGGTTTTTGGGAAGGGGAGAAGGGGAGAAAGGGAGAAAGGAAGAGGAAGAGGCGTTCTTTCGCGTGGTGCGGGCCGGGTTTGGGGAGAAGCGGAAGCAGTTGAAGAACAACCTGCGGCGGTTGGGCTTGACGGACGAGGCGATCGCGGCCGCGCTGGAAGCGGCGGGGATCGACGGGCGGCGGCGGGCGGAGACGTTGGAAGTGGGGGAGTGGGAAAGTTTGGTCGAAACCTTGAACAAAGCAAAGGACGAGCCACGAAGTGGGTCACCAGGAGTGGATCATGGCTAAAAAGTGGCTATATGTCTGTCTTGTTACTTGCCTGCTGCTGGCTGGTACAGCCTGCGACTCATCCGACTCCAACCCGCAAGGGCCGGGAGATGCTCATGAGTTGCGCATTGCCAATACCGGCGATGAGGATATCCACGGGTTAATTGTGTTGTTTCCCGATGTTGATCAATCGGCGACAGCCCGAATCGAGTTCGGCGACGTCGTTTCCGGCGAGACGAGTGAATATATCTCCGTTCCCGGCGGCGTATACCGCTATGCGGCCTATGAATACACCCTCGACGGCCAGACCGTCCACCAGCCGGTAACGGATTGGGTCGGTGAAGTGCCGCTCGAGGGAGCCCGTTTTACCTACGGGATCAGCCTGGACACGACGCGGGTGAGGGGGGATCAGATACAGTTATTTGAGGTGTTGACTGACGGCAGATAGGCTAGGCCCGTTTGCAAGAAATCGTCACCGATCAAATATCACACCCCTATATCTCCAAACCCCCAAGAGCGCTTCCTCATCTTCCTTACTCATGGGTTGGCCCAACAGATGCTCAGGGATTTTAGACCAAACTTCCTCTTCGAGAAACGCCACCAATCGCGCCTCGTTACGCGGCCCAACGCCGCTTGCCAATAGCCGCTGATGCCGTTCAAACAGGGCATTGCGAACCGCTTCGGTCTTGGATTCACCCGTTATGCGAGTTATCTCATCGATAAGTCTATCAACCTCGGGATTCCTGATTTTCAGCGGCACCGTTCTCTCCAGACAAGTCCGTATAAGCAAAATTCTATCAAATTTCTTGAACGCAATTCTGATTTATGTCAATTTGTTGACTGAGAGTTTAACAGAGATATGCTCAGTATCATGAGGACAGCCATTTCCATACCCGATCCCGTCTATCAGGAAGCAGAGGAGCTTGCCAAGCGGGTGGGCGTGTCGCGCAGCGAGCTTTATGCGATGGCTATAGCCCAATTTGTAGCCGCGCATCGTGCTGAAGCGGTGACGACCGCTTTCAATGAAGTCTATGCCGGCGCTGATTCAACAGTCGATCCGGTGCTGAGCCAATTGCAACGGCTGCACCTGCCCAACGAGGAGTGGTGACATAACCCGTTAGCCCACATTCCGCCAACCCCCCACCACCGCCCACGGATCATAAACCACCGCCCCGCCCTCCGTCGTCTGTGGTCTGTGGTCTGTCGCCCCGATTGCCTCCCACACCGCCGCCGCGATCCACTCCACTTCGCTGGCTCCCGTCACCGGCCGCCAATCACCCATCTGCTCGGCCAGGAAGTTGGTGCTCGTGTCCCCCGCGACGAACGCCGGCGCGGCCAGGATGTCGCGCAGGTAGCCGACGTTGGTGGCCACGCCCAACACCACCGTGTCGCGCAGGGCGCGGTCCATCTTGCGGATCGCCTCGGCGCGGTTCTGTCCCCAGGTGATGACCTTGGCCAGCATCGGATCGTAGTAAGGGGAGACGGCCGAGCCGCTCTCGATGCCGTCGTCGACGCGCACGCCGGGGCCGGCCGGCGGCGCGTAGTGGGCGATCTCGCCGATGGACGGCAGGAAGCCGTTGGCCGGGTCTTCGGCATAGACGCGGCATTCGATGGCGTGGCCGCGACGCGGGATGTCGGCTTGGGCGAACGGCAGTGGCTCCCCGGCGGCGACGCGCAACTGCCACGTGACGAGGTCGACGCCGGTGATGCTCTCCGTCACCGGGTGTTCCACCTGCAGGCGCGTGTTCATCTCCAGAAAGTAGAAGCCGCCGTCGCCGTCGACGATGAACTCCACCGTGCCGGCGTTGGTGTAGCCGGCGGCGGCCGCCAGCCGCACGGCCGCGCCGGTGATCGCCTCGCGCAACGCCTCGTCGTCGCCCACCACCGGCGACGGGCTTTCCTCGATGATCTTCTGGTGGCGGCGCTGGATGCTGCACTCGCGTTCGTAGAGGTGCAGCAGGTTGCCGTGGGCGTCGCCCAGCACCTGCACCTCGACGTGGTGGATTTTGGTGAAGTACTTCTCCAGCAGCACGTGGGGGTCGCCGAAGGCGGATTGCGCCTCCTGCCGGGCGGCCTGCAAGCCGTCGCGCAGCTCTTCCGGCCGGTTGATGACCCGCATCCCCTTGCCGCCGCCCCCCGCGCTGGCCTTGATCAGCACCGGGTAGCCGATGGCCTCGGCCGCGGCCAGCAGGTCGTCGTCGCTCCGGCCCTGGCCGTCGACGCCGACGGAGTCCACTCCGACGACCACGGGCACGCCGTTGGCCTCGGCCAGGGCGCGGGCGGCGGCCTTGCTGCCCAGCGCGCGCATCGCCTCCGGCGGCGGCCCGACGAAGACGATGTCGCGCCGGGCACAGGCGGCGGCGAAACCGGCGTTCTCGCTGAGGAAGCCGTAGCCGGGGTGGATGGCCTCGGCCCCGCAGTTGGCGGCGATGGTCAGAATTTTGTCTCGGTTGAGGTAGGTCTCGGCCGCGGTGGAGCCGTGGAGCGGGTACGCCTCGTCGGCCTCGCGCACCCACGGTGTGCCCTCGTCCACGTCGGAGTAGACGGCCACGGCGGCGATGCCCAGCTCATGGCAGGCGCGAATGACCCGGCGGGCGATCTCCCCCCGGTTGGCGATCAGGACTTTGCGGAAGGTGGGGTAGGTCATGGGGGGATTATCGGGTGGTGGGGGGCATGTGGCAAGTGGCGGATCAGTGGTCAGTATCCAGTGTTCAGTGACCAGTATTCAGTGGGCAGTGGTCAAGGTGTTAACAGTGTTTGTCGGGCTTGCTCTATCGTCGCCTCGTCTAAGCCCGCTCGTGATAGGTAGGTCTCAACCGAACCATAGCGGCGGCGCAGATGGGCCAGGGCACTGGTCAGCGTTCGGGATTCGGCCAGCAGGAACGGCCGTAGCTGCGCTTGGTCGAAGCCGAAGGCGTAGAGGCGCTCCAGCTCCGGCCCCATGCGCTCGCCCAGCACCTCGTAGGCGTGATTGCTGAGCGTGTAATCGGCGATGACCGTCTCCTCGGGCACGCCCAGCGTCAGCAGCAACAGCGCCACGGCCAGCCCGGTGCGGTCCTTGCCCGCCGTGCAGTGGATGACCAGCGGCCGGTTGGCGGGCTCGGCCGCCAGCCGGATCAGCTCGGCGAAGAGCGGGCCGTTCTGGTCGAGCATGACGGTGTAGACGTTGAGCAGCAGCTCCTGGACGCGGTGGCGCAGCCGAAAGAGGGTGAAAATGCGGCGCAGGCGGCTCGTCCGGGCGGCGACGGGCATGAGGCGGACGGACGCGCCGGCCGGCAAACGATCCGGTCGGGCGGCCACTTCCTCGGCCGAGCGCAGGTCGCAAGACAGCCGCAAGCCCAGTTCTCCCAGATAGGCCAGATCCTCGTCGCTCAACTCGGCCAGCGAGCCGGCGCGGAACACCTGCCCCCAGCGCAAGGCGCGGCCGTCGGCCGTCCGGTAGCCGCCGGCTATCTGGTAGCCGCCTATGTCGCGGAAGTTGACGCCCGACGGCAACGGTAGCGTTCGCTCGGCGACAACGCGGCGGCGGCCGTCGACATCGACCCGGAAGTAGGGGCGATATTCGACGGCGGACGGCGGCCGGATGGCGACAGAGCGATCAGCCGGGGTTATGTCGAACTCGTAGCGGGCCACCGGTTCGGCGTCGGGGTCGGGAGCGTCGAGGATGCTGACGGCCACGCGCTCGGCCGCGTCTTGCCAGTGGATGGCGTAGTGGCCGTCGGGCAGACGCTCCACCCAGGCCGGTTCAGACGGCTGGATGACGAGGTCGGTGGGGGAGAAGAGGGTGTCCATCAGTTCAAAAGCGCCGATCGTGGGCGCGCGGCTCCGTTCTTATTGATAAGCGCCATCGGGCGTGCTAGATTTCGGGCGCGAACAAGGAGTGTAGATGACCGCACCCGAAATGTCACGCCCCACCCCGGCCGTCACCGGCGCTTCCTCACCGACCGCCCATCATTCGCCGGGCATCATCGGCATCGTCGGCGGCGTCGGCCCCTACGCCGGGCTGGATTTGCAGCGCAAGATATTGGAGCAGACCGTCGCCGGGCGGGACCAGGAGCATTTGCCGGTGCTCGCCGTCTCCTGGCCGGGAGCCATTCCCGACCGGACGGAGTTCCTGTTGGGCCGCGAGCCGGAGAACCCGGCGCGGGCGTTCGTCGCCCAACTACGGCTGTTGTCCGGCGCGGGAGCCGCCGTGGCCGCCATCCCGTGCAACACCGCCCATGCCCCGGCTATCTTCGACGCCGTCCGCGCCGGGGTGGCCGGCTTCGAGCGGCCGTTGCGGCTGCTGCACATGATCGAGGAGACGGCCGCGCATCTGGCCGCCCACCACCCGGACGTGGGCTGCGTCGGCGTCCTCTCGACCACCGGCACGTGGCAGACGCGCATCTACCCCGAGGCGCTGGAGCCGCTCGGCTACCGGGTCATCGCGCCGGACGAGACGATGCAGACGGAGTGGGTTCACCCGGCCACCTACGACCCTGAGTATGGCATCAAGGCCACCGGCACGCCGACGGCGCGGGCGCGGGCCAATCTGGTGTGGGCCGTGGCCGAGCTGCACGCGCAGGGGGCGGAAGCGGTCATCCTGGGCTGCACGGAGCTGCCGCTGGCGCTGCCGGAGCGGGTGCTGGACGGCGTTGTGCTCGTCGACCCGACGCTGGCGCTGGCGCGGGCGCTGGTGCGGGAAGTGGGGCGGGTGAAAGAGTGGGATGTAGCGTAGGCTGTCAGCCTGCCGCCTGTACCGCAAACTTCAGTTTGCATCTTGGAGACTGGGAGACTAGGAGATTAGGGATTGGCGATTAGAGATTGGCGGTTGATGGCCGGGGGTTTGTTGGCAGGGCTAGGCGCTTTGATTATGGCCGCGTGCGGTGCAGGGGCGGCCGTCGCGCCGACGGTGGCTCCGGCGACGGCGACACCCCGCGCGGCGCC
>CAYNOL010000190.1:0-6311 GCA_964398825.1 uncultured Ardenticatenaceae bacterium | reverse complement strand
TCGTCGGGGAAGGGCAGGGCCAGCGTGTCGGCCGCCGTCCAGCGGATCGCTTCCCGGCCGGGCAAATACTTGCCGGCTTGCATCATCTCGATGGTGAAGTCGCCGCCCACGGCACGCAGACCGGGCACCTGGCGCAGCCCTTCGTCGGCGATGTCGCCCGTGCCGGTGGCTATGTCGAGCAGGCGGCCGCCCAGCGGCAGGTTCGCCTGGCGGATGACATAGCGCCGCCAGCGCAAATCCTGGCCGAAGGTCATCAGCCGGTTCATCCTGTCATAGCGGCCGGCGATGCGGGCAAACATCCCCTGCACATAATCGGCGCGTTCCTGTCCTTCCAGATATGCCATACGTCCCCTTTGTCGTAAATGGATTGTAGTGGGAAACAGAGGGCGTTGCCACTTTGGGGATTAGGGATTGGAGATTGGCCAATCTCCAATCCCCAATTCCCCGATCTCCGCTATACTCCCCCACATGATCACCAGCCGCGCCAACCCCCAGGTCAAGTACGTCCGTCGCCTGCAGGCCGACCGGCGCTATCGGACGCTGGAGCGGGCGTTTGTCGTCGAGGGGACGCGCTGGATGCGCGAGCTGGCCGGAGGCAGCGTCGCACCGCGGCTGCTCTACGCCACACCGGGCTGGCTGGAGAGCGACGACGGCCGGGCGCTGGCCCCGGCGCTGGGGGCCATCACGGCCGTCAGCGACGAGGTTATGGCCGCCATGAGCGACACGGAGACGCCGCCGGGGGTGCTGGCCGTGCTGCCGGCCGAGTCGCGCCCCTGGCCCGACGCGCCGACCCTGCTGCTCATCCTCGACGGCGTGGGCAACCCCGGCAATCTGGGCACGATGTTGCGGGCGGCGGCCGCGGCCGGGGCCGACGGCGCGCTGCTGGGGCCGGGCAGCGTTGACCCGTACAACCCCAAGGTGGCGCGGGGGAGCATGGGGGCGCTGCTGCGCTTGCCGGTGCGCTCGGCGTCGTGGCCAGAGATCGGCCAACTGGCGGCGGGGCTCGATGTGTGGCTGGCCGTGGCCCGCGACGGCGTAGCCTACACCGAGGTAGATTGGCGGCGGCCGTCGGCCATCCTCATCGGCGGCGAGGCCCACGGCGCGGGCGCGACGGCCGAAGGCGTGGCCACCGGCCGGGTGACCATCCCCATGCGCGACGCCACCGAGTCGCTCAACGCGGCGCTGGCAGCCGGGGTACTGTTGTTCGAGGCTGCTCGGCAGAGGGGATAATCTTTTAACCACGGATTTACGCGGATGAGACGGATTTCCACGGATAAGAATCCGTAAAAATCCGTCTCATCCGTGCCCCATCCGTGTTAAAAAGATTCAAACAGCGACTTTCATACGTACCGGTCCATCGGGTGGGTTGATGAGGACCAGCCGGCGGCGGCATTCGGGGCAAGCGACGTCGAACTGGTCGAACTCAGCGTCGAGGAAAACGCCGTAGGCACCCGACACGATCCGGTGCAGCGCCTCGTCACCGGTCAGCCGTACCCAGCCGTCGCGGCTGTCGAGCATGGCGTCGTGGAAAGCGTCGTTGCCCAGATAGATGAGGATGTCGGCGATGAGATAGCCGCAGCGGCCGCAGGCGGCAAAGCGGCGCCGCTGGCGGTCGACAGTGTCGCGCTCGGCGCGAGAGAGGCGGCGTGATTCGGGGGCGGGCGGTTCGGCGGGCGGTTCGGGGTCGGCGTCTGGTTCGGCCGCGTCTGGGCTTTCTCCCGCGGGTTGTCCATCACCGGACGGGTCATAGGTCGATTCGTCGGGGATGAGGCCCAGCGCTGTCTCGGGCTCACCCGAACCGGGCTCCGTCTGGGTGGGGACGACATCGGGCGGAGAGGATTGATCCGGCGTTCCAGGTTGCCCCGTCGCCCCGGGTTCCCCTTGCGGGCCTGGCTGGTTCATGTCGGTTGGGCCGCCGGCCCCGTCTAGTTCAGTCACATATCCCCATCTAGTTGCTTGTTTGGCTTGAATTTGCGATTCTAGCTGTATGGGGGTATCTGTCAAATGGAGACTGAGGGATTGAGACTTAGAGACTGATAGATTAAGAGATTGGAGATTGGGGATTAGCCTCATAGTCTCCCAGTCTCCCAGTCTCTCAATCTCCAATTCCTAATCCCCAATCCCTTCTCAAAAATCTGCGATTACCATTTGAGGTCTGTATGGAGCGATTGAGCGAGTTATTGGCGGCGTGGGGCGCGGCCGTGGACGGCACGAGCCACCCGCAGCCGCCGGTCTATAGTGGCCCCGACGTGGCCGTCGGCCGCTTCACTGAGAAGTCGGGCGAGGTGCAGCCCGGTGACGCCTTCGTGGCTCGCGTGCGCACGGGCAGCGACGGCCACCCCTACATCGGCGACGCGCTGCGGCGCGGGGCGAGCCTGGTGCTGGCCCAACAGACGCCCGAAGCACTGGACCTCGACGTCCCGCCCGGCGTGGTCGTGTCAGACACGGCCTGGCTGACTGTGCCCGACACGGCCGAGGCGCTGGCCTGGCTCTCGGCCGCGCGCGAGGGCTTTCCCAGTCGCCAGCTGGTCATGCTCGGCGTCACCGGCACCGACGGCAAGACGACGACGGCCAACATCCTGTTCAACATACTGCGCGCCGCCGGCATCCACGCCGGACTGCTCAGCACCATCAAGGCCGACATCGGCGGCACCGAGGAGCTGCTGGCGCTGCACGTAACCACGCCCGAGTCGCCGGTGGTACAGCGCTATCTGCGCCGCATGGTCGACGCGGGACTGACCCACTGCGTGCTGGAGACGACATCCCACGCGCTGGCCCAGCACCGCGTGTCGGCCGTCGATTTCGACGTGGCCGTCGTCACCAACATCACCCACGAGCATCTCGACTACCACGGCAGCTATGAGGCATACTTCGCCGCCAAGCGTCGCCTGTTCGACTACCTGCTGGAGGAGATCATCCGCGTGCCCAGCCTGAACGAGGAGAAGGTGGCGCGGCGGCGGGCGGCGGTGTTGAACCGGGATGACCAGTCGTTCGCGCCGCTGGCGGAGTTTTTGGCGGGGCGGGCGGTGGATGTGGTGCAGTATTCAGTGGGGAGTGATCAGTATTCAGTAGGTCAGTGGGGCAGTGGGTCAGTGGGGCAAGGTTCGGATGAGACGGCTAATGTGACGGCTACGGACATCACATATGGACCGACGGAAACGGCGCTGATGCTGCGGCTGGCGGGGGGGGAGCCGGTGGCGGTGCGCGCGCCGTTGCCGGGAGCGTTCAACGTCTACAACATGCTGGCGGCGTCGGCCGCGGCGCGGGTGCTGGGCGTGGGGCCGGATGCCATTCGCGACGGTCTGGAAGGGGTGACGTACCTCAGCGGCCGCATGGAGCGCATCGACCGGGGGCAGCCGTTCCTGGTAGTGGTCGACTTTGCTCACACGCCCAACGCGTTGGAGCGGGCGCTCGACGCCGCGCGGGGTATGGTGGCCGCCGACGCGCGAGTCATTTCCGTGTTCGGCAGCGCCGGCAAGCGAGACGTAGCCAAGCGGCGACTAATGGCCGAGATCGCCGCGCGGGCGGCCGACCGGACGGTGCTGACGGCCGAAGACCCGCGCACCGAGTCGCTCGACGACATTCTGGCGATGATGGCCGCCGCGGCCGCGGCGGCCGGCGGCGTCGAGGGGGAGACGTTCTGGCGCGTGCCCGACCGAGGGCGGGCGATCCATTTCGCGCTGTCGCTGGCCCGGCCGGGTGACATCGTGCTGCTGTGTGGCAAGGGGCACGAGCAATCGATGTGCTTCGGCACAGTGGAATACCCATGGGACGACCGCCGCGCGGCCGAGGCGGCGCTGGATGCCTGGCTGAGCGGGGGGGTGATGGCTGATCTGGGTCTGCCTACTTATTAAGAAGGGATTGGGGATTGGGGATTGAGAGACTGGGAGACTGGGAGACTATGAGACTAATCCCCACTCTCCAATCGCTAATCTCCCAGTCTCTTAGTCTCTCAGCCTCCAGGCTCCCCCACTTTGCGACAAACAGCACATATGCTAGAATGTTCGTGAAACTTTGCACGAACCTTTGCAGGAATCCGACGCGTGGAACACTCTATTCCCGACATAGTCATCGGCCGCTTGCCGCTCTACTTGCGAGAGTTGAGCCGCATGGAAGCCGATCCCGACCGCATCACCACTTCGTCCCACGAGCTGGCGCAGCGGCTGGGCATCAGCTCGGCCCAAATCCGCAAAGACCTCTCCCATTTCGGCGAGTTCGGCAAACAGGGCACCGGCTACCACATCCACTACCTCATCGAGCGGCTGACGGAGATTCTGCACCTGACGCAGGAGTGGCCGGTGGCGCTGGTGGGGGCGGGCTTTTTGGGCCACGCACTGGCCAGCTATCGCGGCTTCCAGCGGCGCGGCTTCGTCATCACCTGCGTCTTCGACAACGACCCGGAGAAGATCGGCAAGCGCATCGGCGAGCTGACCGTGCAGGACACGGCCGGCATGGCCGAGGCGTTGCGCGACCAAGGCATCCAAATCGCCATTTTGTCCGTGCCGGCGGCGGCCGCGCAGGAAACGACCGACGCGCTGGTGGCGGCCGGCGTGCGCGCCATTCTCAGCTACGCCCCCGTGTCTCTCGCGGTGCCCGACGGCGTGCAGGTGAGCTACAGCGACCCGGTGGTGCAGTTGCAGCAGATGGCGTATCACCTGGTGCCGGATGAAGTGTGACGACCGGGTCCCGACCGCTGACCGTTGAACGCCAGCAAACGGCCGCCCGGCCGGTGCTGAAATGGGCCGGCGGCAAGCGACGCTTGCTGCCCGAGCTGATTCGCCGTCTACCCCCCGACTTCGACACCTACCACGAGCCGTTCATCGGCGGCGGGGCGCTGTTCTTTGCGCTGGCCGGCCGGGGACGAATCGGCCGCGCGCGTCTCTCCGACGCCAACCCGTCGCTGATCGACGTGTATCAGGCCTTGCGCGATGATGTGGACGGCGTCATCGCCGCCTTGCAAGAGCATGTGTACGACCGCGACCACTACTATCGCGTGCGCGCCCTGCGGCCGAGTGACCTGTCGCTGCCGGAGCGGGCGGCGCGGGTCATCTACCTCAACAAGACATGCTACAACGGCCTTTACCGGGAGAACAGGAAGGGGGAGTTCAACGTGCCGTTCGGCCGCTACAAAAACCCGACCATCTGCGACGAGCCGAATTTGCGGGCGGCGGCGCGGGCGCTGCGGGGGGTCGACGTGGCCCGGCGCCACTTCTCGTCGGTGCTCGACCACGCCCGGCCGGGGGATTTCGTCTACTTCGACCCACCCTACCACCCGCTGTCGACCACAGCCAACTTCACCGCCTATGACCGCCATGGCTTCGGCCCCGACGACCAGCGGCAACTGCGCGACGTGTTCGCGGCGCTGGCCGAGCGCGGCGTGCGGGCGCTGCTGTCAAACTCGGACACGCCGTTCGTCCGCGAGCTATATGACGGCTTCGCCATCGATCAGGTGTTCGCGGCGCGGGCGGTGAATTCGAAGGGGAATGGAAGGGGGAAGGTGGCTGAGGTGGTGGTGGGGAATTTTTAGGGATTGGAGACTGGGAGACTGGGAGATTGGGGGACTGGGGTAATCTTCAAGTTGGGGACTTCTCAGTTATGAAGCAGTAGGTTTGCCGGTATACAAATTTATGAAGAAAACACCAACGGCTAAAGAAGAAGATAGCGATCTCCTGCCGGAGTATCAATTCGATTACAGCAAGGCAAAGCCCAACCGTTTCGCCGTGGCAGCAGATCAGCGAGTCGTCATTCTGGAGCCAGACGTCGCCGAGTATTTTTCTGATTCAGAAACGGTCAATCGGGAATTGAGGATATTGATTGAGATAATGCCCAAGATGGCATCGTAGCGTGGCTTAGCTGAGGGGATTGGGGAGTGAGAGACTAGTTAATCTCTCAATCTCCCAGTCTCCCAATCTCATTCTTACATATCCGGAATGCTACGCTGCAGCACCGGCAGCTCGGCCAGCGCCTTGCCGGCGCCGAGGGCGGTGCAGGCGATGGGGTTGTCGGCCACGTAGGCGGGGACGCCCGTCTCGCGCGTCAGCAGGGTGTCGATCTCGCGCAGCAGCGCGCCGCCGCCGGTCAGAGCCATGCCCCGGTCGATGATGTCGGACGACAGCTCGGGCGGGGTCTTGGCCAGCACGGCGCGCGTGACGTTGATGATGGCCTGCAGCTGTTCGGTGATGGCCTCGGTCACTTCCGACGAGGTCATCGTGATGGTGCGGGGCAGCCCGGCCACCTGGTCGCGCCCCTGCACCTGCATCTCCAGCCGCTCTTCCAGCTCCACGGCCGCGCCGATCTTGATCTTGATCGCC
>CAYNOL010000189.1:0-6357 GCA_964398825.1 uncultured Ardenticatenaceae bacterium | reverse complement strand
AGGCGGCCGAACTCGCCGCGCCGCGTCCACCACTCCCACGCCTGCTGGATGTCGTCGAACTCCTCGGCCACGGCGTCGAAGGCGCGCGCCTGGTCGTTGCCCAGCATGCGGCGCATGTTGCTCTCCAGAAAGCGGGCGTAGAAGCGGGCCTGCCGGTCGCGGGCCTGCTCCTCCAGCTCCGGCCGCTCGGTCAGCTTCTCCTCGGCATACTGCCGCAGCAGGGCGTGGAACATAAACCTGCCGGAAGCGACGAGTGACGAGTGACGACTCCTGTCGTCCGACGAGATGACGAGTTCAGATGGGCTGCTCGTCGTTCGTCGTTCGTCACTCGTCGTTCGTCGTTCGTCACTCGTCGCTCGTATCTCCACAGGCTGCAGCCACGACTTGTTGACCAGCCCCAACAGGTCGCGCAGCGTGGCCGCGGCGGCGAACTCGGCCGCCTCGCGCACGAAGCTGCCGCGGAAGACGGACAGGATGGGCAAGACCATCCGCTCGCGGTCGCTCAGCAGCGCCCAGGACGTGTCGAACACGGCGCGGATGCTGCGCTGGCGATCGGGCACGCCGCGCTGCTCGGTGGCCAGGATGTCGAGGCTGCGCTCGATCTCGGCGGCGATCTCCGGCAGCGACAGCGCCTCGAGCCACGCCGCGGCCAGCTCGATGCCCAGCGGCAACCCCTGCACCTGGCGGCAGATGCGGGCCACGTCGCCGGCGTTGTCGGGCGTCAGCCGGAAGCCGGGGCGCACGCGGGCGGCGCTCTGGGCGAAGAGGCGCACAGCCGGGTAGTCGGCGGCCACGCGGGTGATGGCCGCGTCTCCCGCCTCCCCTTCGTCGGCCAGCGCCTGCCAGCGGCGTATGGTGTAGGCGTCGGGGGCGCGCATGCCGCTGACGGCGACGAGGTGCTCCCCCTGCACATTGAGCCGCGTGCGCGAGGTGGCCAGGATGCCCACGTCGGGGGCGCTCTCCAGGATGTCGGCCGGCAGGTCGGCCGCCCCTTCGCCCAGCAGGTGCTCGAAGTTGTCCATGACCAGCAGCACGCGCTTGCGCCGCAGATAGTCGAGCAGCTGGCGGCGGGGGGGCTCGTCGCTCTGGCGAAAACGCAGACCGATGATCTGGGCCACGGCCGAGACGATGGAGTCCCAGGTGAACAACGGGGCCAGGGGCACGAAGTAGATGCCGTCGGTGAAGCGGCCGCCCCCCTCGCGGGCCAGCAGCGCGGCGGCCTCGATCGCCAGCCGCGTTTTGCCCATGCCGCCGGGGCCGACGAGCGACAGCAGCCGCATGTTGGGGTCTTCGAGCAGGGCCACGATCTGCCGCACCTCGGCGTCGCGGCCGACGAAGCGGGTGGCGGGGGTGGGCAAACTGACGACGTACTCGCCCAGCGAGCGCAGCGGCGGGAAGTCGGCCGGCAACCCCGGCAAGAGCAACTGGTAGAGGCGCTCCAGCCGGGCCAGCCCGCGCAGCCGGTGCTCGCCCATGTCGCGCAGCGATGCGTCGGGCGGCAGCGTCCCTTCGCACAGCGCGGCGGTGGTAGACGAGAGCAGGATCTGCCCGCCATGCCCGGCCGACATGATGCGTTCGGCGCGGTTGACGACGGCGCCATGGTAATCCTCTTCGCGCAGCTCCGCCTCGCCGGTGTGGATGCCGACGCGAATGCGGATGAGCGGGGGGTTGTGGCCGGCGGCGGCGGGCGGCGGGCTGCCGTTGCCGGGCGCAGGGCCGTCGCGCCCCGCCGGGCCGTCTCGCCCCGCCAAGGCCGCCTCGGCCACGGCCGTGCGCTCGCCGTTGCCGACCCACAGCGCCTCGCCGACGGACCCCAGCCGGAACTGCGCCTCGACGGCCGCGGCCACGGCGTCGCCCGCCCGCTGGAAGACGGCGTAGATGCCGTCGCCCAGATTTTTCACCACGCGGCCGTTGTGGGCCTCGACGATCTCCGTCAGCAGCGCGTCATGGCGCGACAGCGCGTCGCGCATCGCATGCGGGAACCTCTCCCACAGCTGGGTGCTGCCTTCGATGTCGGTGAAGAGAAAGGTGACGGTGCCCGTCGGCAGGCGCGTGATCATGCTGTGACAATTATAACCCAATGGCCTGGGGACGATAAGAAAGGGATTGGGGATTGGAGATTGAGAGATTGGGAGACTGGGAGATTGAGAGACCAAGACCGCGGAGAACCTCGTCACTCGTCACTCGTCACTCGTCACTCGTCACTCGTCACTCTCGCTCGAATTATGAGCATTTCCCCCGCCCACTTGCCATAACACCCGCGCGCCCGTATACTTCTACCTGGTGTCGCGGCTACGGAGCCGGTCACACAAGAGCCAGGCTTAGGGAGTTCAAACAATCCACAGGTCTGAGTCATAAATTTAGACTTTTACACACGGCTGGGAGTGCGACTTGGCTGTTTGGAGTCAAGGAGTATACCCAGTGAGTCACCTCACCCAACACCCGAACGGGACCTCTAACGGTGTCACGTTCGACCAATTTAATCTGGACGGCCGAATTCGGGCCGGCATCGACGACGCCGGCTACACCGTCCCCACCCCCATCCAGGAACAGGCCATTCCGCTCGTCCTCGAAGGGCGCGACGTGCTGGGCCTGGCCCAGACCGGCACCGGCAAGACGGCGGCGTTCATGCTGCCCATCCTGCAGCGGCTGACGCGCGGGCCGTTGCGCCGTCCGCGGGCGCTCATCGTCGCCCCCACGCGCGAGCTGGCGGAGCAGATCCACCAGTCGGCCGTGGCGCTGGGCGGCCGCACGAAGATTCGCAGCACGGCCATCTACGGCGGCGTCGGCAAGGGGCCGCAGATCGCCGCCATCAAGCGCGGCACGGAGATCATCGTAGCCTGCCCCGGCCGCCTGCTCGACCACATCGGCGCGGGCGACATCGACCTGTCGACCATCGAAGTGCTGGTGCTCGACGAAGCGGACCGCATGCTCGACATGGGCTTCCTGCCCGACATCAAGCGGCTGCTGCGCCATGTGCCCGCCCAACGGCAGACGATGCTCTTCTCGGCCACCATGCCGCCCGACATCAAGCGGCTGGCCGACGACATCCTGAAGAACCCGGAGACGGTGCAGGTCGACATCATCGCCCCCGCCAAGACGGTGTCCCACGCCCTCTATCCGGTGCCGGAGACGCTGAAGGCCAAGCTGCTGCACACGATGCTGGAGCGCACGCGCACGTCACGGGTGCTGGTCTTCACGCGCACCAAGCACCGCGCCAAGCGGCTGGCGGCCGACCTGGACAAGCGGGGCTATCGCGTCGCCGCGCTGCAGGGCAACATGAGCCAAAACAAGCGGCAGGCGGCCATGGACGGCTTCCGCGGCGGCAAATACGACATCCTCGTCGCCACCGACATCGCCGCGCGCGGCATCGACGTCAGCGAGATCTCCCATGTCGTCAACTACGACATGCCCGACACCGTCGACGCCTACACCCACCGCATCGGCCGCACCGGCCGCGCGGAAGCGACGGGCGAGGCGGTCACCTTCGCCGTTGCCGACGACGAGACCATGGTGCGCGACATCGAGCGCGTGCTCGGCAAGCCGATCGAGCGCAAGCGCATGGAAGGGTTCGACTACGGCAACTTCGCGCCCGAGAACCAGCGCCCCGCGCCGAAGAAGAGCGTCTATCGCTCGCGCGGCTTCCGCAGCTCCGAGCGCGGCGGGTTACCGGCCAGCAAGCGATAATTACGCAAAACCGAGTTTCCAGAAAGAAACTCGGTTTTTTTTGTTTGGTTACCAGCCTTCTGAAATCGAATTTGGGGTTCTGCATCTACACCGACGGCTGGGACACGTCGGGCTACTGGTTCCTCTATCACGACGGCTCGGCCGATGGCGCGCCGGCCAACTCGATCATCGGTATCACCCACCAGAACGGCAACAAAGCGTACAGCCGCTTCGAGTTCCTGACCAAGGGCACGTTCATGGTTGACTCAGCCAAGGGCACCTACAACAACGTCTTCAATTATTTCGGCCAGACCGGCCAATACAGCGGCCCCACCTTCGATCTGGCCGCCATGGGCGCGAAGGGGAAGGTCGATAGCTTCTCGGTTCATCATACGGAGCCGTAGGACGGGCCGTAATGAGTAGGGATTGGAGATCGCCTGATGTTGGCGATCTCCAATTCCCAATTTCCTTCTAGAACTTCACCGAGAACCCGCCGCCCCCGCCGCCGCTGTTGTCGTGCGGCAGTTTGGGCAGCAGCCAGTTGAGGAATTGGTCCGTCGAGCGGGTCTGGGCCAGCACACGGCCGGGGCCGGTCAGGTCGACGACAAGCCCCTCGCCGCTGAACAGCGTCGACTTCATGCCGCCGATGCGCCGCACCTGAAAGCCGATGCCCTCAGTGAAGGCCACCAGATGGCCGGTGTCGATCGTCACCGTCTCGCCCGCGGCCAGGCTCATCTCGTGGATGGCGCCATAGGACGACAGCAACAGCGGCCCCGTCCCCTGCGCCCGCAACATGATGAGCCCCTCGGACGCGAAGAACGTCTTCGCGCCGCTCCACTTCGTGTCCGTGGTGATGCTCGTGGCCGACGCCAAATAGGAGCCGGACTGCACCATCAGCGTCTCACTCTGCAGCTCCAGCGCAATCAGATCGCCGGTCAGCGCCGGGGCCACGCCGACGCTGCCGCCGCCGGGCGGGGCCTTGTAGGTATTCTGGAAGAAGCTCTCGCCGCCCAGCACGGCGCGGCCGATCGACTTGAGAATGCCGCCGGTGGCCTGTGTCTCCAGCACAACGCCCTGGGACATGGTGACCATCGACGCCGCCTCGACGCGCACTTCCTCGCCGCCGTCGAGGTGGATGATGCCCATCGAAAATGCAGGGCGGTAGAGTAGTTCAATTCGCATGGTGTGACTCCGTTCAGTTTATATGTGGCGCCCGGTTTGGCCGGGCACGATCAGTTTACCTGTTAACGATACGGCTGGATAGATGGAAAGTTACAGGAAAGGTGTGTTCAATTACGTATTACGAGTGTAGCGTGGGCTGTATGCCCGCGAGCGCGGGCTGTCTGCCCGCGTTTTTAGCGCAACCATCAGGCTGCCGCTTGGTGCAAGCTGGACAGCCTGCGCTACAATTCGTCCATGGACCAAACAATCCGCGAACGGTACAACGACGACATTCTGCACGAGGCGATGCGCCGCTATGGCATCGGCCGCGACGACATCGAAAAAGGCGCGGGGTTCGAGAGCTACATCTACCGCTTCCGGCGCGGCGGCTCCTCCTTCATCCTGCGCATCACCCACACCTTCCGCCGCACGCCGGAGGAGATCCGCGGCGAGGTGGATTGGATCAACTATCTGGCCGCCGGTGGGGCCACGGTGGCGCGGGCCATGCCGTCGGCGCGGGGGGAGCTGGTGGAAGAGCTCGACGACGGCGCGGGCGGCCGCTTTCTGGCCACGGCGTTCGCCTTCGCGCCCGGTGTGCCGCCGTGGGAGGCGGGCTGGACGCCGGAGCGCCGCCGCGCCTACGGCCGCCTCATCGGCCGCACCCACGCGCTGACCAAGCGGTATGAGCCGAGCGATCCGGCGTGGCGGCGCTCGGCGTGGCCGGCCAACAGCGCGGCGGATGCCGAGCGCATCCTGGGCCCGGCCGACCCGGTGGCGCTGGCTCGCTACCAGGCCGTCTCGCAGCGCGTCGAGGCCCTGCCGCGCGGCGCCGACGACTACGGCCTCATCCACTTCGACGCCCATGAATCCAACTTCTTCGTCGAAGGCGACACGCTGACGCTGTTCGACTTTGACGATTGCTGCTACAACTGGCTGGCCAACGACCTGGCCATGGTCATCTTCTACCAGGTGTCGAGCCGCGACGACCCGGCCGGGGTGCTGGCGGCGTTCCTGCCCGACTTCCTGGCAGGCTACCGCGAGGAGAACCGGCTCGATCCGGCGTGGGCGGGGCTGGTCCACGACTTCCTGACGATGCGGGAGATCGACCTCTACGCGGCCATCTTGCGCAGCTACGACATCACGCCCGAGCAGGTGGCCGACATCCCCCACCTCTGGCCTCGCAACTTCATGGCCGGCCGCCAACAGCGCATCGCCGCCGGGCTGCCCTTTGTCGACTTTGAGTTTAACTGGGATTGAAGAAGAGATGGAACCACAGATCGCACCCGGCCGGCCTCAGCGAAGAAGATTTATCCGCAGATTTGGCAGATATTTAGGAAGGGATTGGAGATTAGGGATTGGAGATTAGGAGACTGTGAGACTGGGAGACTGTTCGCTGAACTGACCTACTGACCTACTGACCACTTCATAATGTGGTTTCCCCTCTAATCTTAAGGACTTTTATGCAAGAAGTCATTGATTTTCTCGTCGGCGAGCCGTTGTTGCTGTTGTTCATCGTGTCGGGGTTGGGGT
>CAYNOL010000188.1:0-6423 GCA_964398825.1 uncultured Ardenticatenaceae bacterium | reverse complement strand
CGGAGCAGACGGCCGACCTGGCCCGCTTCTACCCCACCGACGTGATGGAGACGGGATACGACATCCTGTTCTTTTGGGTGGCGCGCATGGTCATGGCGGCGACGCTGTTCACCAACGACATCCCGTTCCACACCGTCTACCTGCACGGACTGGTGCGCGACGAAAAGGGCCGCAAGATGAGCAAGACGACGGGCAACGTGACCGATCCACTCGACGTGATCGCGGAGTTCGGGGCCGACGCGCTGCGCTTCACGCTGCTGACCAGCGGCGCGCCGGGCAACGACCTGAACCTGTCGCTCGACCGCGTGGAGAGCAACCGCAACTTCGGCAACAAGATTTGGAACGTGGCCCGTTTCGTGGCCCGCGGCTATGAACGGGTGCGGCCGGAAGACCGCCCGGCCGACCCGACGGCCGCCCTCAGCCGCGCCGACCGCTGGATCCTGTCGCGCCTGAGCGAGACGATCAGCACCGTGGATCGCCTCATGGACGGCTACCTGTTCGGCGAGGCGGGGCGGCAAATCTACGACTTCCTGTGGAACGAGTTCGCCGACTGGTATGTGGAAGTGGCCAAGGTGCAGATGAGCGCCGGGGGCGCGGCGGCGTGGACGACGCTCCACGTGCTGACCACCGTGCTGGATCAGACATTACGCCTGCTGCACCCATATAGCCCGTTCGTGACCGAGGAGACGTGGCAGCAGCTGCGGGCGACGGCCGTCGACTCCGGGCTGGGCATCGAGCCGGAAGGGGGCTGGGGCGAGGCGCTGATCATCGCCGACTGGCCGCGGCCGGGGCTCAACGACGGCGCGGCGGCGGCCGACTTCGAGCTGATCCGCGAGCTGGTGCGTCGCATCCGCAACGCCCGGGCCGAGCAAGGTGTCGAGCCCGCCCGCTACATCCCGGCGATGATCGCCGCGGGCGAGAAGCTGGCGCTGTTGGAAGACCAGCGCGCCGTCATCGCGGCGCTGGCCCGGCTGGACGACGACGCGCTGGTGCTGGCCGCCTCGGCCACGCCGCCGGCCCAGGCCATCACGCTGGCGCTGGGGCCGATCACCTGTTACCTGCCGTTGGCGGGCATGGTCGACCTCTCGGCCGAGCGGGCGCGGCTGGAGAAGGAAGACGCGGAATTGAGCAAGCAAATCGACCGGCTGGCAGGGTTGTTGAGCGGCCCGTTCGCCGAGAAGGCCCCGGCGGCCGTCGTCCAAAAGGAGCGGGAGAAGCTGGCCGGTCTGGAAGCGGGCCAGCGGGAGATCCGCGAGCGGCTGAAATCGCTGGGAGAATAGAGGGAGTTGAACCGAATGGATAACAAGATACGGCCGGTCAATGTGACGGCCGACCGCGAACAGCGTGTGCTGACGATCAACTGGAACGACGGCCGCGAGTGCCGCTACTCGTTCGCCGGGCTGCGGGCCGTCTGCCCCTGCGTACAATGCCAGGGCGGCCACGCCAACATGGGCCGCCCGGCCGACAAGCTGCTGCTGGAGAAATCGGTCAACGAGTCGCTAAACCTCGAAGCGGCTTCGGCCGTGGGCAGCTACGCGATCCAGTTCGTCTGGAACGACGGCCATGACTCCGGCATCTACACATGGGAGTATCTGCACAACGCCTGTCTTTAAGGGACGATCGGGCCGAACCGGGTCACTCCGCCCCGTCCAGCAGGGCCTCGCAGGTCTGCCGGCGGCGAATGACCCGGAACGAGCCACCTTCCACCAGCACCTCGGCGGGGCGCAGGTGACCGTTGTAGTTGGAGCTCATCGCGAAGCCGTAGGCCCCGGCATGGAACACGGCCAGCAGGTCGCCGCCGGCGACGGGCGGTAGAGGACGATCGCGGGCGAGGAAGTCGCTCGTCTCGCAGACCGGCCCCACGATGTCGACGGTCACCGGCGCGGCGTCAGATGCCGCCACCGGCGCGATTGGGTGATACGCCTGGTAGAGCGTCGGCCGTATCAGGTCGGTCATGCCCGCGTCGGCGATGACGAACTGTTTGGCCCCCTGCTCCTTGGTGTAGACGACGCGCGTCAGCAGCGCCCCGGCGCGGCCGACGATCGAGCGTCCCGGCTCGATGATCAACTCATACCCTGCCCCGGCCACGATGGGGCCGACGGTCTCCACCCAGGCGGCTATCGGCGGCGCTTCCGACTGGTAATCGATCCCCAGGCCGCCCCCGGCATCGATGTACTCCAGCGCGATCCCCTCACCCTTCAGCTCGTTGGCCAGCGCCACCAGGAAGCGGGCCGCCTGGCTGAACGGGTCTAGATCGGTGATCTGCGAGCCAATGTGGGCGGCGATGCCCACCGGCCGCAGGCGCGGATGGGCGGCGGCGGCGCGCAGCATGGCCACCGCCCGCTCGCGGGGGACGCCGAATTTGTGGCCGTGCAGCCCGGTGCTGATGTATGGGTGGGTTTCGGCGCTGATGTTGGGGTTGACACGCACGCCGACGGGGGCGACGACGCCCAGCCGCTCTGCCTCGGCCGCGACGGCCGCCAGCTCCGCCTCGGATTCGACGTGGACGGCACGGATACCGGCGGCCAGCGCCTCGGCGATCTCGGCCCCCTTCTTGCCCACGCCGGAATAAATGATGTTGCGCCCCTTGGCGCCCGCGTGCCGCGCCAGAAACAGCTCTCCGCCGCTGGTCACGTCCGCGCCCAGCCCGGCTTCGATCAGCAGGCGCAGCAGCGTCGGGTTGGCGTTGGCCTTCACGGCGTAGCAGACTGTGGCCGCGCCGCCCGTCACCCGTGCGGCTGTGTCGAGGAAGGCACGCGCGCGGCCGAGCAGTTCGCGGCGACTGTAGACGTAGACGGGCGTGTCCACCGCCTCGGCGACGGCCGCCAGGGGAACGTCTTCGCAATGCAATTCGCCGGAGCGATAGGTGAAGGGGATGTCAGCCGGAAAGGATGTCGGCGTCGACGGCAATGGATTGTGGCTCAAAATCTTCCTCGTTTCCGTCCAGGGTGGCGCGCTCCATTGCGGCAATGGTGCGGGCCACGTTTTCAATGGCCACCCGCTGCTTGCGGTAGAGGTCCGACTCGCTCATCGCCAGCCGCCGGGCGACGTCGCGCACGCGGCGGCCCTGGACGAACTTCAGATCGAGGATGTTGTAGAGGATCCACTCTGTCGTCGTCAGGCTGCGTTGGCCGTCGGGCTTCTGCTGCTCGATGGCTTCGGCCAGGATGGCGCGCAGGGCGCTCACCGGGTTGTTGTCGTGCCCTTCCAATTCGCGCTGCACGACTTCCAGTTGCAGCAGCGGGCTCTCGGTCAGCTTGGGGCCGCCCCAGTAGTGGGTCAGCGCCTCGCGCACCATGTTGCTGAACTCGGGATCTTGCAGCAGCTCCTCGTGGGGCACGGCGCTGGGCGCAGTCAGCACCGGCAGACCACCGAAGGTGGCGGCGCTGCGGCGCTCCTGCAGGGCGATGATCTCGGGCAGGATACCCTCGACGGCCGCAAACACCTCTTGCTGCAAGATGCGATCCTCCAGCGCGCCGGCCGCTTGCAGACGCAGACGGGACAGCAGCTCCATCTCCTCGGGCGACAGGTCGGGCTCGGGGGCGCGGGCCTTCATGCCCAGGATACCTAACAGCAGATTACTCCGCTCATTATAAAGAGGCAGAATCCAGTAGTCGCCCCAGACGAAGAAGCTGTCGGTGGGGTCGCCCGTGTCGCCGTCGCCGTTCTGTTGGCTCAGCGGCAGGTACAATTTCTGCAACTCCACGTCCGGCAGCTTGTCGAGCGGGCCGACGACGGCCTCGAGCTGCGGGCCGTTGTGGGTCAGCCCGGCGACGAAGGCCGTCGGCGTGCGAACGGCCTCGCAGGTGGCGGCCAGCACGCTCTCCAGGAATTGCTTCAAATCACTGGTGGTCAGGAGCCGTTCCGACAAGGCTTGAATGCGGCGCACGTCGGGATCATCATCCAGCTGAAAGGCGCGCTCGAACGTCTTTTTGTACTGGTGGATGATCCACTCGACGATCATCACCGTGGCGACGACGGCGAAGCCGAGCACCACTTCCTTCTGCAGTCCCAGCACGGTCGGCGCGCGGCTGACCAGAACGAAGACGAGGAGGACGATCGTCCCCGCCAGCGGCACGCGGGCCATGTATTTATAGAGACGCACGCGGACGACGCGGTCGGGCGAGACGGAGCCGAAGTAGGCTAACTGAGAAGTCAGTACGGCGAACAGGATGCTGACCGTCAGATTGCCGATGATGAGCACAGGCCAGAGCAGCAAGGGGACCTGCGCGGTTGGGTCGTCGACCCCCAACAGGTAGGGAAAGACCCCCAGCGGCGCGGCCAGGATGGCGATCAGTGTCGTCGTCATGCGGCGGCGCGTGGTCGATGTCAGGCAGCGCTGTCGCGCCCGCCACACATTGTAGACAGAGAAGGCGGCGACGGCCCAGTAGTAGACGGCGAAGAGCAGGAAGGCGGGGCCGCTGGTCAGACGGGGCGTGGGGGCGCCGAGAGCGGGCGGGCCGACCACAAGGTCCGTCACAACCCCCACCAGCGCGAAGCCCAGACCGGTCAGATACCCCAGCAGCACCAGCACGCGGCGACGCGGCGACACCTTGCCGGTGGTCGTCAGCAGCGCGTCGGACAGGTGGAATTGGGCGGCGGGAACCATGGCCACCCCTATCCACCCCAGCCGCAGCAGAAACTCGGCCGATTCGGGCAGCACCGCCCGACTCACCAACAACTCGGTCAGATAGACCAGCACCACCAGCGAGATGAGAGCGGAGAAGGCGCGCTGCACCCCGCCGCGGCTGAGGCGAGGGACGTTGTAGAGGACGACGGCGGCGCCGAAGATCACAATGATGGATTGCAGAACATCATTGATATAGCCGAAAACTTGCGCGATGACGCCGTTGTCAAACATGGTTGCCAGCAGAAATGGGCCCGCCTGGACAGGAGGAATCAGGCCGGGGACGGCGACGGCGGCATATCCAGGGACGGGCGCGGCCGCTCACTCGACTCGGCGGGCTTGGGCGGGCTGACCTTGGCATTGCCGGGGCCGGAAGAGGGAGTCCGCACGTCAACGTCCTTGCCTTCGATGAGGGCCACGAAGTCGGCCGCTTCCAGCGTCTCCACTTCCAGCAGGCGCTGGGCGATGCGATCCAGGATGTCCCGATTGCGGGTCAGGATATCGGTGGCCAGCGTGTGGGCGGAGTCGATGATGCGGCGCACTTCGGCGTCGATCTGCTCGGCAATGGCGTCGGAGTAGTCGCGCTGCTCGCTGATCTCGCGCCCCAGAAAGACGAGCTCCTGCTTTTCGCCATAGACTCGCAGGCCAAGCTCGGAGCTCATGCCGTACTGCGTCACCATGGCGCGCGCCATGCGGGTCACCTGCTGCAGGTCGTTGCTGGCCCCGGTGGTGATCTCGCCGAAGACGATCTCCTCGGCCACGCGGCCGCCCAGGGCGGCGGCGATCATCGCCTCGAACTTGGAGCGGGTCATGAAGCTGGTATCTTCGTCCATATACCACGTCACGCCGCCGGCCATGCCACGGGGAATGATCGTGACCTTGCGCAACGTCTGGGCGTGCGGCAGGTAGTGGCTGACCATGGCGTGCCCGGCCTCATGGAAGGCCGTCAGCTCCTTCTCCTCGGGCGACATGATGCGGCTCTTGCGCTCGGGGCCGAGCTGGACACGCTCGATGGCCTCGCTGAACTCGCTCATGCCGATGCTCTTCCGGTTCCGTCGCGCGGCCAGCAGAGCCGCTTCGTTGACCGTGTTCTCGATGTCGGCGCCGACAAAGCCGGGCGTGGCCTTGGCCAGAGAGGAGACGTCGACGGCGTTGGCGATCGGCTTGCCGCGCAGGTGGACGCGGAAGATCGCCTCGCGGCCGCGCACGTCGGGCCGATCGATGACCACGCGCCGGTCGAAGCGACCGGGACGCAACAGCGCCGGGTCGAGGATGTCGGGCCGGTTGGTGGCGGCCAGGATGATGACGTGGGTATCGGTGTCGAAGCCGTCCATCTCCACCAGGATCTGGTTCAACGTCTGCTCGCGCTCGTCGTGGGAGCCGCCCAGACCGGCTCCACGCTGGCGGCCGACGGCATCGATCTCGTCGATGAAAATGATGCACGGGCTGTTGCGCTTGGCCTGCTCGAACAAGTCACGCACGCGGCTGGCGCCGACGCCAACGAACATCTCCACAAACTCCGAACCGGCGATGGAGAAGAAGGGCACGCCCGCCTCGCCCGACACAGCCTTGGCCATGAGCGTTTTGCCGGTGCCGGGGCTGCCGACGAGCAGCACGCCCTTGGGGATGCGCGCGCCGAAGCTGACGAACTTCTCCGGCTCCTTCAGGAACTCGACCACTTCTTGCAACTCTTCCTTGGCTTCGTCGCAGCCGGCCACGTCGTCGAAGCCGACCGTCGGGTGGTCGCCGGTGAACATGCGCGCCCGGCTCTTGCCAAAGGAGATCGCCTGGTTGTT
>CAYNOL010000187.1:0-6490 GCA_964398825.1 uncultured Ardenticatenaceae bacterium | reverse complement strand
ACGGGAGCGACGGGGATCGAACCCGCGATCTTCGGCTTGACAGGCCGACGTGTTAACCGCTACACCACGCCCCCTCTCGCAAGTCAGGATATTACCAGAGAACACTTGGCATGTCAACAAGATTAATCTGTTTTCGGGGGGCGAAAATCGCGCCCGCCGCGGCCGTGGATCAAGTCGGTACCCAGCTCAGATATTGGATGTTTTTGGCCTCGAATTTCCCCGTCGGGTGGCGCGATTCCACCAGCTCGAACTGGAAGACGTGGTTGTAGCTGGGCAGGCTGAGCGGGTCGACGTTGTCCGGCAGGTTAGAGTCGTGGAAGTAGGCTGTCTCGTAGGGGGACTCGGGCGACTGTGTGTCCGTCAGCCACAGCTTCGGCCCCGGCACGCGCAGGAAGCGCATGAAGCCGTAGTTCTGCTTGTGGAAGTAGCAAGTGCCGCGCACGATGGAGCCGATCTCCCCCCACTCCGCTTCCTCGCCGCTCGACGAGTTGCCGTTGGTGAACGTCGGCACCAGCTCGGGCACCAGGTAGCCGGAGATGAACAGGTCTGACTCGCGACGCAGATCGGCCGAGGCGTTGTCCAGAGCGATCACTTCCACGCGACAGCCCCGGTTCTGCACGGCGCTGACCACCCGCGTGAAGTCGCCGTCGCCGGTGACTAGCAGCACGCGGTCGAGGTTCTCCGACTGCAGCAACATGTCGACGGCCAAGTCGAGGTCGGCGTTGGCCTTGCCGTACCGCTTGCCGTTCTCGTCCTCATACCAGCGCACCTCTTTGATCATCACTTTGTAGCCGAAGTCGCGCAGCAGCGAGTAGAAGCGTTGGGTACTTTTTTCATAGACGGGGTCGGCGCGGGCACGGTCCGCGTCGAAGCTGACGTAGGCGTTGAGCCGCACCGGCTCGGCCCCGTCGCGACAGGCGAACTCGCGCAGCACGTCATAGCGCATGCGAAAGCCGCCGTTGCGGTACATATTGGCCGTGTCTACGTAGACGCCGATTCTTGAGAATGATCGTGATCCTTGCATAGAGTTCGTTGTGTCCGCAATAACTGTCTTAAAGAGATTGTTGTGGGTGGCCCATGGCGCCACCCGTCTGCAGGAAAAAATTTTGTGCCGCAGGATTTTACACGGTATGGCGAAGAGGGCGAAGTTTTTGTCCCCGTCCGGTTTTGTAAAGGTGGGATTGTGGCTACAATGGTATGGGGATCGACGCGTCACTCTTATTGCCAACGCGTCGATTCCCAGAACAACTTCCTTCCTGGGAGGGATCAATGAAAACACCACGACATCTTCTTGTCGGCGTCTTTCTCATCAGCATGGGCGCGCTGGCGCTGGAAGTGGTATTGACTCGCATCTTCTCAGTGACGATGTGGTACCATTTTGCCTTCCTGGCGATCTCAATGGCCCTCATGGGCAGCGCCATGGCCGGCGTGCTGCTCTACTTCTTCCCCCGGCTGACGGAGCCCGACGCGGCCCAGAAGTGGATTGGCCGCGCGTCGGTGGCGCTGGCCGTCGTTGTGCCCGTCGTCTTCCTCATCTATCTGCGCATCCCGTTCCGGCCGGTGCTGATGAATCGGGACGGCGGGTTTTCGCCGGAGCAGGTCGGCTGGCTGGCGCTCATCTACGTGCTTCTGTCCCTGCCGTTCTTCCTTTCCGGCGCGGTGCTGGCCCTGACGCTGGCCGGATGGCCCGACGACGCGGGCAAGATCTACGCCGCCGATCTGGTGGGCGCGGCGCTGGGCTGCTTGCTCAGTATCGCCGCGCTGGCCCGGCTGGGCGGTGTGAATGCGCTGTTTTTGCTGAGCCTGGCGCTGGCGCTGGCGGCCACAGCGTTCGTCTACGGCCGTCGCGGCTGGGTCTTCGCCACCGCGGCCGTGCTGCTACTGACCGGCGGGCTGCTGTTCAGCAATCTCTACTCCCCCTGGGTGCGCATCGTCGTCAACAAGGCCGGGGGCGAGGAGCCGCCGGTGGTCTATGAGAAGTGGAATATCCACTCTCGCGTCACCGTCTATGAGTCGCAGGTCTTCCCGTTCTTCTGGGGCATCTCGTCGCACAAATGGGAAGAGACGATCGCCGCCGGCGGCAAGTGGGACCACGCCCTGCTGCTCATCGACGCCGTGGCCGGGACGCCGATCCAGAGCTTCAACGGCGATCTGAGCACTGTCCAGTTCCTGCGCAACGACCTGACTTCGTTCGCCTACCAGCTGGTCGACGACCCCGAGGCGCTGATCATCGGGCCGGGCGGCGGCCGCGACGTGCTGGCAGCGTTGGCCAGCGGCGCGCCCCACGTGACGGCCGTCGAAGTCAACCCGGCCGTCATCGAGGCGGTCAAGGGGCCGTTCGCCGACTACGCAGGGCATCTCTACGACCGGCCGGACGTCACGGCCGTCGTCGCCGACGCCCGCGGCTACATCGAGCGCAGCCCCGGCGGCTACGACATCATCCAGGCGTCGCTCATCGACACCTGGGCCGCCGGCGGCTCCGGCGCGTTCGCCCTGTCGGAAAACAGCCTCTATACCCAGGAGGCGTTCACCAGCTACTTCGACCACCTGAATGAGGACGGCATCCTGAGCGTGTCGCGCTGGTATCTGCCCAGCCGCCCGGCGGAGACGTTGCGGCTGGTGTCGACGGGCATGGCCGGCTGGGGCGACGCCGGAGTGCTGGACGCCCGCGAGCACGTGGCCGTCATCTCCCTGCTGGACGCCACCCGTGCCCAGACCGAAGGGCTCTCCACAACCCTGTTCAAGCGGCAGCCGTTCACGCCCGCCGAAGTGGCCCGCATGCAGGAAGTAGCTGATGCTTATGGCTACACCGTGCTCTACGCGCCGGGAGTGGAGCCGTTCGAGGAGGTAGGGGAGTTCATCGCCGGCGACGACCACGAAGCGTTCATCGCCGCCTACCCACTCGACATCTCCCCGGCGACGGATAACCGGCCGTTCTTCTTCAACCTCATTCTGCTGGGCGATCTGCTCGATCCCGCCCTCAGCGGCAGCGGCGTCTACCGCACCAGTATGGAAGCGATCTACATCCTGTTCGCCGTCATCGGCGTCACGGCGACGCTGAGCGTGCTGTTCATCCTCGTGCCGCTGTGGGTGGGTTCGCGGCGGCGGGATCTGGCGCGGCCGTCGTCCATTACGCTGGCCTACTTCGGCATGCTCGGCCTGGCCTTCATGCTGGTTGAGATCCCGATGATGCAAAAGCTGACCGTCTATCTCGGCCAACCTGTCTACTCACTGGCCGTCGTGCTGTTCTCGCTGTTGCTGTTCAGCGGCGCGGGCAGTTGGTGGAGCGGCCGCCAGCCGCCGGAGCGTATCCGCTTCTACACCCGGCGCGTCTTCGTGTTGCTCATCATCGTGCTTATCCTCAACACCATTCTCGGCAGTTATGTGCTGGAGCGGACGCTCCACTTCTCGCTGGCGGCGCGGCTGCTGGTGGCTGTGGCTCTTCTGTCCGTTCTGGGCTTTCTGATGGGCATCCCCTTCCCGGTGGGCATTCGCTGGGTGGGGCGGCGTCGGCACTCGTTGGTGCCCTGGCTGTGGGGCATCAACGGCGTGACCTCGGTGCTCGGCTCGGCGCTGGCGACGGCGTTGTCGATCCACGTCGGCTTCAACGCCACGCTGACCATTGCCACGCTGGTCTATGCCTCGGCCGCCGTCGTGTTCATGCGGATGATCAAACAGCCGGCGACGGAGAGCGAGTCGTCGGTACCCGGCGGGTTGGAGCCGGCGGCGTAGAGTTGAGAACCCCCTATAGAAACCGAGTTTCCGGAAAAACTCGGTTTCCAGGTTAAACGGAGAGTCACATGACCGAACCCACATCCGATCAGCAGCCCAAGCAGACCCGCATCACCATCGATCTGCCCAAAGAGCTGAAGCCCGTCTACGCCAATCTGGCGTTCATCAACTATACGCCGGCCGAACTGGTGCTCGACTTCGCCCAGATCTTGCCGCGCACACCACGCGGTTCGCTCATGGCCCGCGTGATCATGAGCCCCGTCCACGCCAAGCTGCTCTACGCCGCGCTGGGGCAGAACCTGGCCAACTACGAACAGCAATTCGGCGAGATCCGGCTGCCCCACCCGCGGCCCAACATCGCCGATAACTTCTTCCGCTTCTCCGGCGAGGGAGGCGACGAGGGAAAGCAGGATGAATG
The DNA here is from genome assembly GCA_964398825.1 of uncultured Ardenticatenaceae bacterium. Lineage (GTDB taxonomy): Bacteria > Chloroflexota > Anaerolineae > Promineifilales > Promineifilaceae > Promineifilum. Next base: position 2,340 of record CAYNOL010000187.1, on the reverse strand, counting down.
AACTGGACGGCACGGCCGAAGGCATTCGGCGATACATGGAGCAGATCGACGGCGCGCGGGACCTGGCCTACCGGCGCTCGCGCAGCCTGATCGCGCTGTGCGCCCGCTCGATTCGCGCCATTCACCGCGAAGAGTGGGAGACGGCCGAAGGGTTGCTGGCCGAGGCGCGCGCGGCGACTGATGACCTCGTCGGCGGCGTGCGCGAACACGCCGAGCTGTACTTCGCCGGCTACACCCAGGACGCGGTCAAGGAGTTCGTCGAGGCCAATCTCGTCTACGCGCTGGTGCGTGACCGGGAGCTGCCCACGCCCGAGGCGCTCGGCTCCGAGCCGAACACGTGGCTCAACGGGCTGGCTGAGGCGGCCAGCGAGTTGCGCCGCCGCATCCTCGATCTGCTGCGGCGCGGGGAAACGGCCGAGGCGGAACGGCTGCTCGACGCCATGGACCACATCTACAGCACGCTGGTGACGTTCGACTTCGCCGATCAGATCACCGGCGGGTTGCGCCGGCGCACCGACGCGCTGCGGGCCGTCTTCGAGCGTACCAACGGCGACGTGGCCAACAGCATGCGTAGCTCGCAGTTGGAAGCGGCGCTGAAGGCGCTGGAGACGAAGCTGGGGGATCTGGACAGCCGCTAGGCGACGGCGTCGCCGGTCAGCGAGTAGGCGGCCAATAGCTCCTCGGCCGCTTCCAATGCCTCTTCCACCGACACGCTGTCGGCCCAACTGAACGCGTCGCCGTGGGGGTGCCACAGCGTTCTCACGCGGCCGTTGACCATCAACGGCGCATAGACGGCCGGATCGGTCGGGCCGTAGATAGCCAGCGTGGGGCAGCCGGTGGCCGCGGCGACGTAGGTGGAGCCGGCGTCGTTGCCGACGTAGAGGCTGGCCAGTTCGCACAACGCCCCCAACTCCCCCAGGCCGAGGTGGCCGGCGCGGTTGGCGCTGGGCAGTGACATGATCCCCGTCAGCTGCTCGGCCAATGCGCGCTCCTCGGCCGTGCCCACCACCACAACCCGCGCCCCGTGCAGCCGGGCCAGCTTGTTGCCCAACCGCGCGAAGCGATAGGCCGGCCAGCGCTTGTTCAGATCTGTCAGCTGCGGGTTGTCTCCCCCGCCGGGATGCAGGATGACCAGCGGCGACTCACCCAACCAGTCGAACTCTTCCACCAGCCAGCGCGTGACCGAAGTGCGGTCTACGTCGGTGGGATGGAACTCCATTTCCGCCTCGCGCAGCATCGACTCATCGACGCCGGCGGCCGCGGCCAGCGCCAGGAAGACACGAGCGATCTGTCGCTCCCCGGTCTGCCCGGCGGCGACGTGGGTCAATGCCGCGCCGCCGGGCAGCCCCACGCGCTGGGGGATGCCCGCCTGCCGCGCCAGCCTGCCCAGCTCGGCCGACTGGGACGGGATGAAGCAGGTGTCGTACTCCTCGGAGCGAATGGTGTCGAGGAAGGCGCGCATCTCGTCGCGGCCGTTCTCGCCCACGTCACCGCGGCCGCTGCGGATGGTGCGGGTGACGCGGGGATTGCTGCTGATCGCCTGCAGCGCCCAATCGCTGATCGCCCAATCGAAGCGGGCGTCGGGAAAGGCGCGACCCAGCGCGGCCAGCAGCGGCGTGGTCAGCATGACTCGGCCGAGGCAACACGGCTGCAAGATGAGCGCCTTGCGCGGCGGGGCCAGCGGCCGCTGCCCGCCCAGACGGAACGGCAGCCGCTCAGCCAGCGCCCGCACGGGGAACCCTTTGACCACAGGCTTCTATCCCTTCACCACGATGACGGGCACGAGGCGCGCCACCTTGCGGGCGATGCCCGCGCCGTGGACGATCTCGATGACGCGATCCACGTCCTTGTACGCCTCGGGCGCTTCCTCGGCCAAACCGGACAGGCTGCCGGCGCGGACGCGAATGCCCTGCGACTCCAGTTCGCGCCGCAACTCGCCCCCCTGCACCCGGCGCTTGGCTTCCGAGCGGCTCAGCATCCGCCCCGCGCCGTGGCAGGTGGAGCCGAAGGTCTGGGCCATGGAGCCCTCGGTGCCGACGAGCACCCAGCTGGCCGTGCCCATGGAGCCGGGGACGAGCACCGGCTGGCCGATGTCGCGATAGACCTCGGGCAACCCCGGTGCGCCGGGCCCGAAGGCGCGGGTGGCCCCCTTGCGATGGACGCACACCTTCATCCGGCGGCCGTCGACCTCGTGCTCCTCGATCTTGGCGATGTTGTGGGCGATGTCGTAAATCTGGTAGACGCTGTGGTCATCCACCACGCCGCGCAGCGCCTCGTCGAAGCTGCGGCGCACAAGATGGGTCAGCATCTGACGGTTGGCGAAGGCGAAGTTGGCCGCGC
>CAYNOL010000186.1:0-6578 GCA_964398825.1 uncultured Ardenticatenaceae bacterium | reverse complement strand
TGACGGGCGTGCCACAGCGCTCGCAGTGACGGTCCTCGCCCCAGACCTGCTCGCGGGCCAGCGTGGTATTGCAGTTCGGGCAGAAATCGACCGCCGCCTTCTGACGATAGGCCAGATCGTTCTTGTAGAACTGCAGGAAGAACCACTGCGTCCACTTGTAGTACGCCGGGTCGCTGCTGACGGCCTCGCGCTCCCAATCGAACATCGCGCCCATGCTGCGCAACTGCTTGCGCATGCGCTCGATGTTGTCGTAGGTCCAAATTTGGGGCGGAATGTTGCGCTGGATGGCCGCGTTTTCGGCCGGCAGCCCGAAGGCATCGAAGCCCATCGGGAAGAGCACGTTGTAGCCGCGCATGCGCATGAAGCGGGCGCGCGCGTCGGACGGCGTCATGGCGAACCAGTGGCCGATGTGGAGATCGCCGCTCGGGTAGGGCAGCATCGTCAGCGCGTAATGCTTGGGCTTGTTCCAGTCCACCTGGGAGCGGTAGAGCTTGTCCGCCTCCCACTTCTCTTGCCACTTCGGTTCGATTGCCGCCGGATCGTAAATGTCACTCATATCGAGAACCTGCCAACAAATTCATTAATTTCAGATCAAAACAAAAGAACCCCTTTCGTTCAGAGACGAAAGGGGTTCCGCGGTACCACTCTGATTGACGGTACGAAGGTGGACCTGAAGGGGTTCGAACCCTTGACCTCCACAATGCCATTGTGGCGCTCTCCCAATTGAGCTACAGGCCCATACCATCCACTTTAACACGTAACGGGTGTTATCCGGTACCGGCTATTATATCACCGATACGGCTCCCAGGCGAGTTCAGCGCCGTTTGCCACCCTTCCAGCCAAGGGGCGGCTCTCTATCGTTCGCGCCTACTACTCCTGTTCGCAGCCTTTATCTGTTCAGTTGTAAGCTACAGGCCGGGCACATGTGCTCCGGCGGCCAGGTGGACCTGAAGGGATTCGAACCCTTGGCCTCTACAGTGCGATTGTAGCGCTCTCCCAGCTGAGCTACAGGCCCAACAGCAAGGACGGATTTTAGCCCAGGGCGCGTGTTTTGTCAAGGCAGGCCAGGCATATTTCCGCCTTGTTTGCCCTTGTTATTAGTTGACCGGACGGCCGCCACACCCTAACATAGACGCATGGAAAACCCATTCAAGAAACACGTCATCACCCTCGAATACTGCGTCCCCTGAAATTACTGGCCTCGCGCCGCCCGTGTGGCGGACGACATCATGTCCAATTACCACCACATCGTTGAGAGTTTCACTTTGATCACCGGCAGCAAGGGCGCGTTCCACTTCGTCGTCGATGGCCGCACGCTCTACTCGAAAAAGGAGACGGGCCGCCACGCCGAGCCGGGCGAGATTCTCCGGCTGTTCGAAGCGATCATCGATCCCGACACGCCCCGGTATCCCGGCTAATGGCAGCGCGACACCGGCGCGGCGCTACGCCTCGTCGTAGGTATAGAAGCCGCGCCCCGTCTTGCGGCCGAGCATATTGGCGGCCACCATGCGGCGCAGCAGCGGCGTCGGCCGGTAGCGGTCGTCCCCCCATTCGGTGAACAGGCCGGTCATCACGCCCAGCACGGCGTCCAGGCCGATGATGTCGGCCCACTCCAGCGGGCCGATGGGATAGTTCATACCCAGCCGCATCGCCTTGTCGATGTCCTCGGCCGAAGCGACGCCCTCCATCAGCACGCTGGCCGCCTCGTTGATGAGACAGCATACCGTTCGGGCGCGCACCAGCCCCGGCCCGTCGGCGACGAGGACCGTCTCCTGCCCCAACCCGCGCCAGAATAGCTCCGCCTGCACCAACGTCGCCTCGGCCGTCTGCAGCCCACAGGCCAGCTCGATGATGCCTTCGTCGGGCACCGGGGGCAGGATAGAGAGGCCGATGACCCGATCCGGCCGCCGCGCCCACGACGCCGCCAGCGTGGCGCTCGTCGGCAGGCACGATGTCATGATGAGCGCGTCGTTGGGCAGATGATTGCCCAGCGCCAGCAGCAGTTCCTGCTTGGTGGCGGCCGATTCGTTGTGCAGCTCGATGGCGATCTCCGCGTTGGCCAGTTCGGCCATGCCGGTGCCGGCCTCAATCGCGCCCAGGAAGTCCTCGACCAGAAAGACGCGCACGTCGTGGTGCGCCCGCCGGCACAACCGCTCTACTTCGTCGACAAACGGGATCTCGCCCGCGATTACGATTCTCATTGGCTTGCTCCATAGACGAAAGCCTGACGCGGCATTCGCCCTCAATATCGATCAGTTCCGCTGGTGGGGGACGTCGGCATATCCGCCCTGTAATGTCGTCTGCACGACGACGAGCGACGGGAATTCGTCGCGCAGCCATTCGACCAGCGCGCCGATGGCCAGATGGACGCCGGCCGTCGGCCGCGGGAAGCCCACCTCAGCCAGGGCGATGACGATGTCGCCTGCCGCCCGTGCCCGCACCTCCAGGCCGATGCGCTGCCGGATCGGGTCTTCGTTGATGTAGGTTTCGATCAGCAGCTTGCCGTCGTGAAGCGATTGGTACGCCTCGACGAAGCGGACGCGCGCGCCTTCGAAGGCGATCTCGCGCGGGCGGAAGCGGCGGCCGATCTCGGCCGTGTCGACCGGTAGTCGCAGAACCACGTGGGGCATGGGCAACTCCTTGGGGATGGGGAACGTGTCCTCGGCGGGCGTGTCATTGCGCCGCCACTTGTAGTAGCGTGGCGTGCGCCCTTCGTCGAGGGCGACTTGCTCGTACTTGGTGCGGACGCGGCCGTCGTCGGCGTGGACGAACGGCGCGTCCAGCCGGCTCTCGAAGTGGGGGGCGCGCCGCAGGGTCCCGGTGATGTGGGCGGCGTAATCGTCGTGGTCGGTGGCGATGTCGAGCGCGCCGCCCGGCCGCAGCCGCGTCGCCAGCAGACGCAGGAAGGCATCATCGATCAGGCGACGGCCGAGCTGGTCTTTCTTTGGCCACGGGTCGGGGTAATTGATGATGACCGTGTCGACGCTCTCCGGCTCGCACAGTGCCTGGAGCACGGCCGCCGCGCCCCCCTGCAGCAGCCGCACGTTGGCCAGCCCCTCGCGCCGTACCTTCCGGGCCGCGTTGCGCAACGACGGCACGGCGATCTCTACGCCGACAACGTTGGCCTCGGGTCGCCTCTTCGCCAGGTCTGTGAGAAACAAGCCACTGCCGAAGCCGATCTCCATAACCAGCGGCCCGGGGCGGCCGAAAAACAACGTCCACGCCACCGGCCAGGGCAGCTGCTCCACTTTGTACCAATCCAACGCGGTCATCCCTCTCATTATATGTCGCCGCCGAAGCCCGGCCAACGCAGAGCAGCGACGCTAGCGGCCCGTTTGCGCCTTCGCCTTTCCTGGGCCACAATACACACGCTTTTGCACACTGCCGTTACAAAGGGTGCATTGAGCGCCAGGGGTTCATGAAGCGACCCCCGAATCTTCTTACTTTTTCCAACGATCGGGCCGTCCTTCTCAACGGGGCGGCGTACTCTGTATCTGTTCGAGACGACTCACATGCAGCGGGAAATACACATTCTTGGGGTGCCAATGGACTTGGGCCAGAGCCGGCGTGGGGTGGACACGGGGCCGAGCGCCGTCCGCTATGCCAATCTGAAGGGACGACTGGAAGCGCTGGGCCACATCATTCACGACGAGGGCAACGTGGCCGTGCCCAACCCCGAAGAGGAAGTGGCCGTGGGCACCGGACGGCGGCTGCGCGCCGTCACGACAGTATGCCAAAATCTATACGATTGTGCCGCGCCGTGGATCGATGACGGCAAATTCGCTCTCTTCCTGGGAGGTGACCACAGCATCAGCATCGGCTCCGTCTCGGCCGCGGCCAAGAACGGCCCCGTGGGGCTTATCTGGATCGACGCCCACAGCGATTTCAACACCCCCGAGACCTCGCCCAGCGGCAACATCCACGGCATGCCGGTGGCCTGTCTGGTGGGCGACGGGCCGGAAGGTCTGGTCAACATCGGCTTTCCCGGCGCGAAGATGAAGAGCGCCGACATCGTCCAGATCGGCATCCGCAACATAGATCCCATCGAGCGCGAGCGCCTCATCCGCAGCGGCATCCACGTCTTCACGATGCGCCACATCGATGAGCTGGGCATGGCCGTCGTGGCCCGGCAGGCGCTCGACCGTCTGCGCCATCTGCCGCGCATCCACGTCAGCCTCGACATGGACAGCCTGGACCCCGCCGAAGCGCCCGGCGTCGGCACGCCCGTCCCCGGCGGCATGACCTACCGCGAGGCACATCTGCTCATGGAGATCCTCGGCGACAGCGGCCGCGTGGAAACGCTCGACATCGTCGAGATCAACCCGATCCTGGACAATCGCAACAAGACCTCTGAACTGGCCGTCGATCTCGCCACGTCGCTTCTAGGCCAGCGAATCCTGTAGTTGGAGTATAGCTCATGGCATCAGTGATGCGCGGCCTGGGTGCGGAGCGGTATGACCGCATCTATAGTGACCGGGAACTCGTCACCCGCATCCTCAACTACTTCAAGCCCCACAAAGGCAAGGTGGCCGTCATCTCGGTTGCCCTGTTCACGGTGGCCTCGCTGGGGGCGCTGCTGCCCATTGTCATCTCGCGCAGTCTGAACGCGGGGGCGGTGGATGGGGAATTCCCGTCGACACTGGCCATCCTGGTCTTCGTCATCGGCATCGCCACCTGGGCGCTGACCGGCATCCGGCGCTATCTGACCTCGCAGGTCATCGCCGACGTGATCATGACCATGCGTGACGACGCCTTCAACGCCGCCATGCGCCAGGACTTGTCCTTCTACGACGAGTTCAGCACCGGCCGCATCGTCAGCCGCATCACCAGCGACACGCAGGAATTCGGCGAGGTGGTGACCATCGCCACGGACGTGATCAACCAGTTGTCGGTGGCGTTCATTCTCATCTTCGTGCTGGTGTCGATCGATGTGCGGCTGACGCTGGCGGTGCTGGCGATGACGCCCATCGTCGCCATCGTCGCGCTGACCTTCCGCCGTCTGGCGCGCGACGTCACCCGCCAGAGCTCCCGCGCGCTGGCCGAGGTGAACAAGGCGATCCAGGAAGCGGTCAGCGGCATCCGGGTGGCCAAGAACTTCCGGCAGGAAGCGGCGATCTACGAAGAATTTATGGCGGTCAACGAGCAATCATACCGCATCAATGTGCGGCGGGCGTTTGTGTTGGCCAACATCTTTCCCACGCTCAACGCGCTGGCCGGGGTGGGCACGGCCGCGCTGGTCTACTTCGGCGGCAACGCGGCCGTGGCCGGGGCGATCTCGATCGCCTCGTGGTATCTGTTCGTCACCACCGTCGACCGCTTCTGGTTCCCGGTGACCAATCTGTCCGCCTTTTGGAGCCAGTTCCAGGCCGGGCTGGCGGCCACCGAGCGCGTGTTCGGCCTCGTCGACGCCGACTCCAGCGTCGTGCAGCGGGCGGCCGTGGCCGTCGACAATCTGCGCGGCGACATCGTCTTCGACCACGTCGATTTCCGCTACTCCAACCAGGAGCAGGTGCTCGACGACTTCACGCTCCACATCCGGCCGGGCGAGAGCGTGGCCCTCGTCGGCCACACCGGCGCGGGCAAATCGAGCATCATCAAGCTCGTGGCCCGCTTCTACGAGTTCCAGAGCGGCGCGATCACGATCGACGGTCACGACATCCGCGATCTCGACTTGTCGCGCTATCGCCAGCAGTTGGGCGTCGTGTCGCAGGTGCCGTTCCTGTTTGATGGGACGGTGGGTGACAATATTCGCTACGCCTGCCCCGAGGCCACGGACGAGCAGATCGAGAGCATGGCCCGGCGCATCGGCAACGGCGAGTGGCTGGAGACGTTGCCTGAGGGCATCCACAGCGACGTGGGGGAGCGGGGCACGCGCTTGTCGATGGGGCAGCGGCAGCTTGTGGCTCTGACGCGCGTGCTCGTCCAGAACCCCAGCATCTTCATCCTCGACGAGGCCACGGCCAGCGTCGACCCCTTCACAGAGTCGCAAATCCAGCAGGCGCTCGACCTGATCATGGCCGACCGGACGGCGATCATCATCGCCCACCGCCTGTCGACGGTGCGCTCGGCCGACCGGATCATCGTGCTGCGCAAGGGGAAGATCATCGAGGAAGGAAGCCACCGCGGACTGATGGCCCAGGGCGGCCACTACGCCGAGCTGTACAACACCTACTTCCGCCACCAATCCCCGCAGGCGATTCACGCCCCCGATTGGCGCACGAGCGGAAAGATCTGATAGGAGCGAAAACCAGACAGGTCTATTGATGAATAGTGGGTTTAGGGGGCCGCTTCCGGTTCATTAACGGCCAGGAAGTCACGCGCTACCCATCCCTCGACACCGGCCTCGGTCCGGACTTGCTGCCAGACCAACTCATCGGCCGTCTCCTGTCCCGCCAGCAGCGTCACGCTCGTGCCGTCCAGCAACCATTCCAGCTGCTCGCCGCTGGTGCTGGGCGCGCCGCGCAACCAGACGCCGACGCCGCTGCTGACGGTGGCCGTCGTGGGGGTGGTGGTGGGCGTGGGCGCGGCCGTTACTTCGGGCGTGGGCGAGGCGGGCGGGCTGGTGGGCGAAGGCTGCT
>CAYNOL010000185.1:0-6624 GCA_964398825.1 uncultured Ardenticatenaceae bacterium | reverse complement strand
GCCTTTGCCAACAGGGGCAACGGCTTCACCTACGGCTGGCAGGGTGATAACAGCCCCGGCACGCGCGAGCGGGATTCGGCCCTCGCCTTCGACCAGCGCTACGACACGCTCATTCACCTGCAGCAGCCCCACAACCCCGACGCGGTGTGGGAGATCGCCCTGCCGCCCGGCATCTACGACGTCTACGCCGCGGCCGGCGATCCCGCTTTCTTTGATGGCCACATGCAGAGCTTGGCTGAGGGGCATGCCCTGCTCAACGGCACACCGTCGGCCGAGCGTCGCTTCATCTCCGGCACCGCCGCCGGCGTCCACGTCACCGACGGCCGCCTGACCCTTCGCAGCGGCCCCGACGCCCTCAACAACAAGCTGCTCTTTGTGGACATTTACAAGATCGCCGACTTGCCCGCGCCACCTCCCGACGACCGGGAGTTCCGCGGGCTGTGGGTCACGCGCTTCGACTGGACGCGCTCCAACGCCCCTGCCGACCCGGCCAAGATCGATGAGATCGTCAACAACGCCGCCGACGCCGGCTTCAACGCTCTTCTGTTCCAGGTGCGCGGCTCGGCCGATGCCTACTACGCCTCGGGGCTGGAGCCGTGGGCGCTGCGCGTCAGCGGACAGGCGTTCGGGCAGGCGCCAACGCCGTTCTGGGACCCGCTGGCCTACTTCGTGCAGCGCGCCCACGCCCGCGGCCTGCAGCTCCACGCCTATGTCAACGTCTACCCGCTGTGGGACAACTGCACCAACACCCCGCCGATGACCACGCCGACGCCGTTTTACTACCGGCTGCGCGACGCCCACGGCACGACCGAGGACAAGCTCAACGGGGCGCAGTGGACGCGTCAGGGGCAAGTGTCGTGCTCGGAATACCTTTACGCCACGCCCGCCTCGCCGGCCGTTCGGGCCCACGTCAAGGCGGTGGTGGCTGACCTGGTCAACCGCTACGATATCGACGGCATCCACCTCGATCGGGTGCGCTACGCCGGCCGCGCCATCTCATGCGATCCCGTCAGCGAGAGCCAGTTCGGCGCGCCGTGCTTCACGACCCACAACGGCGTTACCTACGAAGATTGGCAGCGCGAACAGGTCAATACGCTGGTGCGCGAGATCTACCACGAGATCATCACCCCGGCGGGGCGCGACGTCTGGCTCAGCGCGGCCGTCTGGGCCACCTACCAGGATAAATGGGGCTGGGGCTACAGCCAGGGGTATCGCGACTACTACCAGGACTCCCATGCCTGGGTGCGGGGCGGCTACATCGACGCGCTGCTGCCGATGATCTACTCCTACCGCCCGCCGGCCGAGAACCCGTTCCCGCTCCCTCGCTGGCGGATTTTGGCCGAGGATTTCCAGGCCAATCGCCACGGCCGCCACATCATCCCCGGCATCGGCGCCATTGGGCCCGACTTGCTGACTTTCGATGGCGTCGTCGAGCGCATCGAGGCCGCGCGCGAAATGGGCGCGGCGGGGCACGCCATTTACTCCTACGGCGCCTTGCAGACCCACGGCTACTTCGATGACTTCGCCGCCGGGCCGTACGCGACGCCGGCGGCCGTGCCCGATATCCCCTGGCACGACTGACGCGCCGCGCCTCCGCTACTCATGGAAGACGAACAAAGGGCAGGCCAACGGCTGGACGGGCTGCGGCAGCGGGCGATGCTGCGGGAGTATCGCTTCACGTCGGCCGCGCCTGTGGTCGGCGGGCTGCTCGCTCGGCTGCGGGCGGCGTGGAACGGCGTGGCGACGAAGTGGCACGTCCGGCCGCTGATGGAGCAGCAATCGGCCTTCAACACGGCGCTGACCGAGTGGCTGGAGCGTGTGCCCGGCCTGGCCGAGGCAGACCGCAACCGGTACGAGCTCGACCGCCGCCAGGTGGAAGTCATCCGGGATACGGGCGCGGTGACGCTGGCCGCGCGTCGCCTGTCATCCCGCGCCGAATCGACCGCGCCGCGCGTCGCCTACTTCAGCCCGCTGCCCCCGGCCCGCAGCGGCATCGCCGGCTATAGCGCCGAGCTGCTGCCCCATCTGGCCGGGCTGATCGACGTTTCGCTCTTCGCCACCGAGCCGGAACGCGTCGAGAGCGCCGGTTTGCCCGTCCGGCCCGCGGCCGACTTCCCCGCGCTACGCGGCTCGTTCGACCTGCCACTCTACCAGATGGGCAACAGCGATCAGCACGAATGGATGGTTGAGACGATGATGCGCCACCCCGGCGTCGTCGTGCTTCACGACTACTTTCTCCATCACTTCGTCGCCCATCATACGCTCGTCGCCGGGCGGTGGGGGGCCTATGGTCGGGAGTTGGAGTACGAATTGGAAGGGCACGGCCGGGCGCTGGCCCGCGCCATTCGCTACGACGGCGTGCCGGCGCCCCTCTTCGAGCTGCCTATGAACCGGCGGATTCTGGACACGGCGCTGGGGGTGATCGTCCACAGCCGATTCGCGGCCGAGATGGCCCGCCGCGCCCGGCCGGGTCTGCCGCTGGCCGTCGTCCCCGCCCTCGTCGAGGCCCACCCCGGCGCGTCCCGTCGCGCCGACCTGGGCCTGCCCGACGATGCCGTCCTCTTCGCCGGCTACGGCCAGATCACGCCCGAGAAGCAGATCGACGCGGCGTTGTCGGCTTTCGCCGCGCTGACGGAGCAGCGGCCAGATATCCACTACCTGCTCGTCGGCGAGGCGCATCCGGCCGTCGACGTCGACGGTCTGGTCGTCCGGTTGGGGTTGGGCGGGCGCGTGCACACCACCGGCTACGTCGCCGAGCGGCAGGCGTTTATCGACTGGATTCACACGGCCGACGTCGTCGTCAATCTGCGCCGGCCGACCGTGGGTGAGACGTCGGCCATCGCTCTGCGCGCCATGGCCGCCGCCCGGCCGCTGGTGGTTTATGACCATGGCTGGTATGCCGAGCTGCCGGACGAAGCGGCGCTGAAGGTGCCGCCGGGGGACGAGGCGGCGTTGCGGGCGGCGCTGGCGACGCTGGCGGCCTCGGCCGAGTTGCGCCGGTCCATGGGACAGGCGGGGCTGGCGTACGTGCAGGCAAATTGCACACCGCCGCAAGTCGCCGCTCGTTATGTCGAGTTTATCCAGCAGGTGATCGCGGGGGTCGAGCGCTAGTCATGCCGGCCTGGGGCGCCATTCTGCTTATTCCGCCGGCCGGTTTCATCCCCGGCTGGCTCGTCGTGCGGCAGTTGACGCGCGGCCGTCTTTCGCTGCCGCTGGCCTTCGCCGCGCTGACGCTGGGCTTGTTCGCCACCGGCTGGCTGGCGCTGCTGTTGGCCGAGTTTGGCGTGTTCTCGGCGGGGCGGCTGGTGCTGATGTGGGGGGTGGTGGTCGTCGGGCTGTTGCTGCTGGAACGGCGGCGGAATGGACGGGAGCGTCCCGTGACAGCGGATGACGGCCGCGCCGGTCTGGGTCCGCCCCTGCTACCCCGCCTGCCCGCCTGGGCCGAGGTTGCCTTCCTGCTCGTCTGGCTGGCGGCCGCGGCCTGGCTCTTCTTCCGCCCCCACGAGACGGTGCTGGGCGCGGCCGACGCGGGTGTCTACGTCAGCCTCGGCGCGTCGATCGCCCGCGAAGGGAGCATCATCATCCACGACGAGACGCTGGCCGGGCTGGACGAGGCGCTGTATCCCGCCCTGTTGCGGCCGTTGCCCGACCCGGTGGCTCCCTATTACCTGCTGCCCGGCTTCTACGTCGACGGCGAGCCGCCGGGCGAGATCACGCCGCAGTTCTACCCACAGCACCCCGTCTGGTACGCCGTCGCCTTCGGCCTGGTCGCGGCGACGCAGCCTGCCGGGGCGGAACCCGAGGCGATCCGCGCCATGCTGCTGCTCAACGGCCTGTGGGCGGCGCTCGGCTCGTTGGCCGTCTACCTCATCGTGCGGCAGCTGGCCGGATGGGAGATCGCCGCGCTGGCGCTGGTGGCGTTGTCGCTGACCGCGCTGCAGGTGTGGTTCGCTCGCTACTCGACGACGGAAGTGCTGACGCAGTATGCGCTGTGGGCCGGGCTGTACGGGTTGGGCATATGGCTCGGCCGGGAGAGGCACGGCGCGTTGTGGGCGCTGCTGGCCGGGGTGTCGCTGGGCGTCGTCTTCCTGATGCGCGTCGATATGCTGGTGCTGTTGCCGGTGCTGGGCTTGCTGGGCCTCTGGTTGCTGGCCGGGGGGCGGCGGGCGGGCATCGAGCGGAGGACGGCGGCCTGGTTCCTCGTGCCGCTGACGCTGCTCATCGCCCACTCTTTCGCCCACGCCTGGCTGCAGAGCCGGCCGTACTTCCTCGTCCACTCCGGCCTGGGCGTGGCGTTGCTGCTGGCCAACTGGGCCATTCCGGCCGTCGCCGCGGTGGCCGGCGTCGCCTTCGTCTACCTGCTGTGGCGCGCCGGGCCGCGGTTTATGGCCGAGTTCGGGCGCTACCGAAAGTATGCCCTCGTGGCTCTCATGGCCGTGGTGCTCATCTTCGCCGTCTACGGCTGGTTCGTGCGCCCCGTCGTCGGCGAACCGGTGGCCCGCACGGAGCTGTTCAGCCAGGAGACGGTGCCACTGACCGACCACGAGAATTGGCGGCGGCTGGGCTGGTATCTGTCGCCGGTGGGGGTATGGCTGGGTGTGGCCGGGACACTGGTGCTCATCCGGCGACTGAACCGACGGACGGCGGTGATGTTGGCCGTGGGGGCCCTTTTCGCCGCCCTCTACCTGTGGAGCCTGCGGGCCAATCCGCACCAGATCTACGCCATGCGTCGCTTCGTGCCCGCCGTGGTGCCCTTTTTCACCGTCGCCGCGGCCGTCTTCGTCGACCGGCTGGCGCGGCGGCCGCGGTGGGGCGGGGCGGTGGCGGGGGTTCTGGCCGTGGTGTGGCTCGGCGGGCTGGTCTGGTCGGCTCGCGGCTTCGTCAGCCAGGTCGACCACGCGGGGCTGACGGCGCAGATCCACGAGCTCAACGCCTCGTTCGCGCCCGGCGCCGTGCTGCTGTTCAACGACGGCGTGCTCATCGGCAGCGGCGACTTCTTCGGCACGCCGTTGAAGTACATCTACGGCCGCGACGTCTTCGTCATTCGTGACCCCGCGCAACTAAGCACCAGCAGTGCGTACTTGGTTCAGCAAATGGAGATGTGGCACAATAACGGCCATGCCGTCTACTGGATCGGCGACCCCGCGTGGCTGGCCGAGCAGGGATTGGCGTACCGTGAGGAGACCCACGTCCTGAGCAGCAGCCGTCTGGAGAGCACATACGAGCGGAAACCCACCGCCATTCTGACGGATGAGTGGATATTACGCGTGGCGCAAGTCGATTTGTCGCCCTAAGGAGCAGGAACGAAGTGAGCGAACGGCCGACACCCGAAGAGGAAGTCGACATCGAACAAATTATGCAGGAGATTCGCCAGCAGATCATCGCCAGGCGCTCGGCGGCCGGCGCGGCGCTGACGCCCGGCGTCGTCGTCCGCGGCAATCGCTATCCACCCGAATTCTACGAGCATCTCTATCAGGCCCAGTTGGCGCTGGATGAGTACCAGGTTCCCGTGCTCGTCACCCGCTCAACTGTGCCCGTCTTCGGCCGCCTCATCGACTGGATGCGGGGCAAACTGCACGAACTCATCTCGTTTTATGTCAATCAGGCCGTCACCCGGCAAGCCGACATCAGCGCCAATCTGCTGCAGGCATTGAGCATTGTGGGCCAGGAAGCGGATGACGCGGCCGACGACGCCCCCTAGCGCCCGGCCGCTCGCGTGATGACCATTATCTCCTTCGTCACCCCCTGGTATGGGCCCGACGTGCCCGGCGGGGCGGAAGCGGAAACGCGCCGCACAGCCCAACATTTGGCCGCCGCCGGCGCGCCTGTCGAGGTGCTGACGACGACGACGCGCGACCTGTACGCCGACTGGGCGCGCAACTACCATGCCCCCGGCCGCGAGGAGATCGACGGCGTGGCCGTGCGCCGCTTCCCCGTCCAGCGGCGGGACGGCGCCGCGTTCGACGCAGTCAACCGCCGCCTGATGAACAACCAGCCCATCTCGGCCGCCGAGGAGCGCACCTACATCGAAGAGATGGTGAACGCCCCCCAGCTCTACGACTTCATGGCCCGCGAGGCGGACAAGCGCCTCTACGTGCTCATCCCTTACATGTTCTCCACCACCTACTACGGGGCGCAGGTCTGCCCCGAGCGGACGGTGATCATCCCCTGCATGCACGACGAGAGCTACGCGCGGCTGGGCATCTACCGCGAAGTGCTGCCGCGGGCCAAAGCGCTGGTGTTCTTCACCGAGACGGAGCGGCGGCTGGCGGCCGAACTGTTCCCGCAGCCGCCGGGGCAGATCCGCGAGGTGCTGGGCGGCGGCGTGGACACCGACGCCACGGCCGACGCCGCCCGGTTCCGCGAGCGGTACGGCATTGACGGACCGTTCGTCCTCTACGCCGGGCGGCGCGAAATGGGCAAGAACACGCCGCTGCTGATCGACTATTGGGCGCGCTACTGGCGGGCCGCCGGCCGGGCGCGGGGCGCGCGGCTGGTGCTGTTGGGGCCGGGCGAGGTGGCCGTGCCGCCCGACGCCGTCGACGGCTTCGTCGACCTCGGCTTCGTCCCCGCCCAGGACAAGCTCGACGCACACGCCGCGGCGACGATATTCTGCATCCCGTC
>CAYNOL010000184.1:0-6695 GCA_964398825.1 uncultured Ardenticatenaceae bacterium | reverse complement strand
AAAAACAAAAAACCGCCAGACCGATCATCAGTCTGGCGGTTGCCGTTTCGCGATTTGGTTGTCGACGCGTCAAGCAACGATCCCGGCCAGACTGGATGTCGGGCCGGCAGCGGCGGTTTGCGGATGCATCGACGGCGTGTTCAACATACGGAAACTATATCAGAGGGAGCTATCACCGTCAATCAGCAGTTCGGGTCGTGGGGATGGCGCTTTTCTCCCTGGCCAGCGTGTCATCCCTGGCTTGTACGATGAGGCCATGAACGTGACGGGCATCGGCGATCATTTCGAACGCCATGCTGCGGATCGAATCGTGTGAGAACCATGGCGGGTCTATTCCTCGACTGGTTTCAAACTGATACTGAAATGATTTAAAGCTCGGCCGATTGAACTCAATCGTACCGGTACCGTCAGATCGCTTCGTGAAGGTGATCTTCTCCAAGGTGATCAGTTGCATGGCCCGGACGTGGGTGGAACCGTTGGCAGATATCACCATGACACGGAAGTTGGTCAAAGCATAGTAGGTGCGGGCGCGCTTACGGGCGTCGTTGAAGAAACGGCCGAAGGCGGCCCAATACGCACCCACTGTCCAGACCAACATGAAACAAATGGCAAATGAATCAGTTGAGTTTCGAATTTGGACGAATGTGATTGCGGTCCCGACGATCGCCATGAGTAGCCCGAGAGGAATGTGGACAACATCCCACCCACGAAGCGCGAACCCCTGCTTTGGCCGTCCTGCCCAAAGCAGTTGCTCGCCGGGCACAATGTAGTCTGCAATGATTGCCGCGGCATCCAGCGGTAGAGAGTGGCTCATACGGTTTGTCGCGTTTGGTATTGCAATTGAACGATCATGTCATAGACCTGGCGCGCGTCTGGAATCATCTCGAAAGCTGGGGACAAATAAGCGTGGGCAGCCGGCCACGTGCTTGCGCGCGTGAGACCTGCAGCGGGGTAAGTGTATTTTTTCTTGGCTAGTCGGATGGTCCCCCTGCGACCTCGTTCAGTCAATTCCAAACCGCTCAGCGTTCTCAGATCGAAAGAGTGAACTTTGGGGGAGATATACCCCGCGACGATGAGAGCCCGCTCGGTGGTCAGACCGTAGTAAGCGCGCGAGCGGAGCCAGATGTCGTGCAAGAAGCGACCGAGCAGGAGATAAAAGCCTATAGCCAGAAAAATGATGTCGATGAACCCAGGGCTTCTCCCACCTGCTACCAGCCTTGAAACGATGCCGGGAAGTGTGATAAAGCTCCAGAGTAGCGAAAAGGGGATGAGGTAGACATCTTCGGCGCGCAACAGCAAACCTTGCTTCGGCCGCCCGGCCCAAAATAGCCGTTCTCCCGGTTTCAGATGAGCGTTAATGACTTCTACAGCGTCGTTTGGCACCTTTCAAGCTCCACCATTTCCCTTAACTATTTTACCACGTTCGATCGCACTTTAAGAAGCAAGCGCGCCATCTCGTGCTAAAATCAGGACCATTAAATCTTCACTGAAGGACGCCCTGATGCACATCCTCGAAACCAACCGCCTCATCCTGCGCCGTCCCGTCCCGGCCGATCTCGACGCCTACTACGCCCTCTACCGCGACCCCGAGATGCGGCGCTACTTTCCGCAAGAGGGCGCGTCGCCGGACAAGACGCTGACCTATGACGAAACGCGCGAGGAAGTGGAGTGGTTTCTCAACGGCCACCCGGAACGGCCGGAGCTGGGGCTGTGGGCGACGATCCTGAGGGAGAATGGGCAGTTCGTCGGCCGCTGCGGGCTGCTGCCGTGGACGGTCGACGGGCGGGACGAGGTCGAAGTGGCCTACATGATCGACAAGCGCTACTGGGGGCGGGGGCTGGGCACAGAGGCAGCCCGAGGCATTCGGGATTATGCCGTCAACGAGTTAGGTCTACGGCGGCTCATCTGCTTCGTCGATGCCGAGAACGTGGCCTCGGCCAAAGTCGCCACCCACATCGGCATGCGCTTCGAGAAAGTGTTCGTCGACGAGTACGGTCCCTCGCATGTTTACGCAATGGAAATCGCCTGATCGCCACTGATTCGAACGGCCGCACACCGTGATCGTGACGTTGATCACGGTTAAAAGGTGCTAATTGTCGTGAACTGTCCCTCTGGAGTATGATACCCTACATATTGGCCTTACAGCCCGGCATTATTGCCCGACCACACAATCACCGGCCGCGCGGCCTCTCTGGTGTCTGCCCGGTCTCTACCTGCTATTTGACAGCACGAATCGATAAGGAGTTTAGATATGAAAGCCAATTCTGTTGATGAACTGCTGCGCCGGTTGGATGGCGTCGTCACCGTCGATCGCGAGATCGTCACCGTGCGCGACGAGGCGGCGCTGCGCGACAAGATCGACGGCGTGATCCAGACGGCCGTGTTCAGCGAGGGCCTCGTGCGCGACTATGCCCGCTGGCTCATCTGGGAGATGGCCCAGGGGCTGGGCATCTACCCGGCGTCGATCCACGAGCTCTACATGGCGATCGGCCGCGGCGACGTGCCGGCCAACTTCACCGTCCCGGCCATGAACATCCGCGCCATGAACTACAACTCGTCGCGCGCCGTCTTCCGCGCGGCCAACAAGCTCAACGTCGGCGCGATGTTGTTCGAGATCGCCCGCAGCGAGATCGGCTACACCGGCCAGCGGCCGATGGAGTACACGGCCAGCGTCCTGGCCGCGGCCATTAAGGAAGGGTATCGCGGCCCGGTCTTCATCCAGGGCGACCATTTCCAGGTGTCGCTGTCGCGCTACAAGAGCGACGCCGAGGGCGAGGTGCAGGCCGTCCGCGAATTGATGGACGAAGCCATCGCCGCCGGCTTCTACAACATCGACATTGACACCTCGACGCTGGTCGATCTGAGCTTCGAGACGCTCGACGAGCAGCAGCGCACCAACTACACGCTGTGCGCCGACCTGACCCGCTACGTGCGCTCCATCGAGCCCGAGGGCATCACCGTCTCGCTGGGCGGCGAGATCGGCGAGGTGGGACACAAGAACTCCACCGTCGAAGAGCTCCACGCCTTCATGCAGGGCTACCTGCGCGAGCTGCCCGATTCGGCCGAGGGCGGCGTGCCCGGCATCTCCAAGATCTCCGTCCAGACCGGCACGAGCCACGGCGGCGTCGTCCTGCCCGACGGCACGTTGGCCCAGGTGAAGGTTGATTTCGACGCCTTGCGAGACCTGAGCCGCGTGGCCCGCGAGGAGTACGGCCTCGGCGGAGCGGTGCAGCATGGCGCGTCCACCCTGCCGCCGAGCGCCTTCAACAAGTTCCCCGAGATCGGCACCGTCGAGATCCATCTGGCGACCAACTTCCAGAACATCATCTTCGACTATCTGCCGAAGGAGCTGGTGGACGAGGCCTATGCCTACCTGCGCGAGAAGCACCAGGACGAGTGGAAGCCCGGCAAGACGGACGAGCAGAGCCTCTATTCGGCTCGCAAGCGCGCCATTGGCCCGTTCAAGGCCCAGTGGTGGGGGTTGGATCAGGCCAAATTGGACGAGATCGGCGGCGTGCTGCAGGAGCAGTTTGAGTTCCTGTTCGACCAGTTGAACGTCAAGGGCACGCGCGACATCGTGGAGCATACGACGACCCGCGTCGTCATCCATCAGCCGCGGCCGACGGAAGCGGCCGAAGCGGTGGCCGAAGAAGATGTGAAGGATCTGGCAGACTGACGGTTTCACATTACCACCAGAATTGAGTAAGAGAAGATCGGCCGCCACCGGGTGGTTGCCGATCTTCCCTGTTTATTGGGCTATCCCATGACACTTACATCTGTTATCAGACTTGGGCGACTGTGGGCGGCGCTCGTCGTTCTGGTGGTGCTGATCGGCTGCGGCAGCGCGGCCCCCAGCGGCGGCACGTCCACGCCCGAGCCGATCGTCCCCACGCGCACGCCGCAGGCGGCCGACCAGCCGCCCACGGCCACGCCGCAGCCCTCGCCGACGGCCGCGCCGCCCACCGCGGCCGCGCTGCCGGCGCTGACTGCCGCCCAGGCCACGGCGATAGCCCCCATCGGCGTCGCCGGCGCGCGGGAGCATGTGCCCCCGGTGCTCGATCTGGGGCTGCGCTTCGCCCAATTCACCTTCTGGAACGTCTGGGACGAACCGCCGGACGCGCCGGGAGTGACCACATGGCAAAACGTCCGCTTCGGCCTGGTGCCGGAAGAGGAGCAGTGGCCGGCCAACCGCGAGGTAGTGGAGCGGACTCTGGCGGCCCACCCCGGCTCCTTCTGGCTCATCGCCAATGAGCCGGACGTGCAGTGGCAGGACAACCTGACGGCCGAGGAGTATGCCGAGCGCTATCACGAGCTCTACACCTTCATCAAGGAGCGCGACCCGTCGGCACGGGTGGGGGCGGGCGGCATCGCCCTGCCGACACCGCTGCGCATGGCCTATCTGGATGCGGTGCTGGCGACATACCAGGAGCGGTTTGGCGAGCCGCTGCCGGCCGACTTGTGGTCGATTCACCTGTTCGTGCTGCGCGAGGAGGCGGATAGCTGGGGCATCGGCATTCCGCCGGGCATGGATGCTACGGCCGGCGAATTGTACGGGATCGAAGACCACGGCGATTTCGAGCTGGCCAAGGGGTATGTGGAGAGCTTCCGCGCCTGGATGGCGGCCAACGGTTATGGCGACAAGCCGCTGGCCGTGACCGAGTTCGGCATCCTGCTGCCTGAGGATTACGGCTTCCCGCCGGAGTTCGTGCAAGCATACCTGATCGAATCCTACGACTACTTCCGCACGGCAACGGGGGAGAACGGCTTGGCGTCGGACGGCGGCCGTCTGGTGCAATACGCCTTCTGGTACTCCCTCTATGACCCCAGCGCCTACATGACGGGCAACCTCTACGACGGCGCGGGCGGTGGGCTGACGCCGCTGGGCGAGGTGTTCAAAACCTACGTTCAGGGATTGCTCGAATAGCCTGATCGACGGCTTGGCCGTCAAAGCCCGGCGCGGGCGGTGAGCGAGGAATTTCGCCGCCCGGCCGGGCTTTTTTGTGCCGCAAAACGGGTGCAACTTTGCCATTTAGGCGGCGTATAGGTTGACAGAGAGTAGAACTCTGGAGGTAAACAACAATGAATGAGAAACGTCTGGTTCGTTCAAATGAAGATCGCATGTTGGCCGGAGTCTGCGGCGGAATCGCCAACTACCTGAACATCGATCCCGTCATCGTCCGCCTGTTGGCGGTTCTGCTGACGCTGTGGAACGGTGTTGGCCTGCTCATCTACCTGGTCATGGCGATCATCATGCGCCCCGAGGCTGACGTCGCGCCGAAGGCCAACGCCTTCGACGACGAAGAGATCGTCATCAAGGGTTCGTAAACACGCGACTTACCGGAACGCCCGACGCGGCCGCGCCGTCGAATTGAGTTCGTACTGGTAGGACGGCGGCCGCGCCGGGCGTCAAACTATGGCTTTTCCCGGCGAAAGAATTTCGTTTCCAATCTCCTGCCGCCGGTAATTGCATGAAACAGCCGATCTCGGCCGAGATCGGCTGTTTCCTTTCCCCATTGCCCCACACCCACACCCCGCCTATACTTACGGATCGCTGCGCGGCAAGCGCGGCCGAGGATTTATCGTATGACATTGGTGATGAAATTCGGCGGCACGTCGGTGGGCAGCGCCGCTGCCATGCGCGAGACGGCCGACCTGATCCTGCAGACGCGCGATACCTGGGGCGACGTGGTCGTCGTCGCGTCGGCCATGGGCTCCAGGCCGGTGAAGGTGACCGACCTGCTGCTTGAGGGGGCCCACACTGCTTATCGGGGTGACGAGGAGACCTACCGGCGCATCGCTACCCAGCTGCGCGACATTCATTACGAGGCCATCGATGGTCTGCTGTCGCCCGAGGGGGAACGGCAGATCGTCCTGGCCGAGATCGAGCGCTTCATCGAGCGCTTCGCCACGCTGTGCGGCGCCGTCGGCGTCATGGGTGAGCTGACGCCGCGCGCGCTCGACGCCATCGGCGGCATGGGGGAGCAGATGAGCGTGCGCATCCTGGCCGCTTATCTGCGCGAGTTGGGCTACGACTCTGAGGCTATCGACGCCACCGAACTTATCGTGACCGACCGCAATTTCCAGAACGCCGCCCCGCAAGCGGCCGCCACGCGCGAGCGAACTCGGGCGCGGCTGCTGCCTCTGCTGGAGGCAGACGCCATCCCTATCGTCACCGGGTTCATCGGAGCCACGCCCGACGGCGTGACGACGACACTTGGCCGGGGCGGCTCCGACTTCAGCGCCGCGCTGATGGGGCAAGCGCTCGACGCCGACGAGGTGTGGATCTGGACCGACGTCGACGGCGTCATGAGCGCCGATCCCCGACTGGTGCCGACGGCCGTCTCCATTCCGACGCTCACCTTCCGCGAGGTGTCGGAACTGGCCTACTACGGGGCCCGCGTCGTCCACGCCAAGACGATGCGCCCTTGCATCGAGAGCGGCATTCCGCTGCGCATCAAGAACACATTCAACCCGACCCACCCCGGCACGGTCATCGAAGAAGACGCGGCGCGCACCAATGGCGGGCTGAAGGCGGTCACGGCCATTAAAGGCGTCAGCATGATCACCGTCGAGGGCAAGGGGATGATCGGCGTGCCGGGCATCGCCGCGCGGACGTTCGGCGCCGTGGCCCGGCTCGATGTCCCAATTTTCATTAAAGTTTGGAGAATCTTAACATATTTGGAATCTTTTTCTCC
>CAYNOL010000183.1:0-6721 GCA_964398825.1 uncultured Ardenticatenaceae bacterium | reverse complement strand
GACATGCTCCCCGTCCTCGAGAAGGTCATGCAGGGCGGCAAGCCGCTGCTCATCGTCGCCGAGGACGTCGAAGGCGAAGCCCTCGCCACCCTCGTGGTCAACAAGATCCGCGGCACCTTCAAGTCGGCCGCCGTCAAGGCCCCCGGCTTCGGCGACCGCCGCAAGGCCATGCTGCAGGACATCGCCACCCTGACGGGCGGCCAGGTCATCACCGAGGAAGTCGGCCGCAAGCTGGAGAGCGTCCAGCTGACCGATCTGGGGCGCGCCGGCAAGGTTGTCAGCACCAAGGACGACACCACCATCGTCGACGGCAAGGGTGACGAAGCGGCGATCAACGCTCGCGTCGAGCAGATCAAGGTCGAGATCAACAACAGCACCTCCGACTATGACAAGGAGAAGCTGCAGGAGCGTCTGGCGAAGCTGGCCGGCGGCGTGGCCGTCATCCGCGTCGGCGCGGCGACCGAGGTCGAGTTGAAAGAGAAGAAGCACCGCGTTGAGGACGCCCTGAGCGCCACCCGCGCGGCCGTCGAAGAGGGCATCGTGCCCGGCGGCGGCGTGGCCCTGATCAACGCTCTGCCGGCGCTCGACGACGTCGAGACCCCTCCCGGCGACATCACCACCGGTGTCCAGATCCTGCGCGTGGCCCTCGAGGCGCCGATGCGCAAGATCGCCGAGAACGCCGGCCTGAACGGCGACGTCATCATCCAGAACGTCCGGCGCATGCAGGAAGAGAAGGGTGACCCGCAGTTGGGCTACAACGTCATGACCGGCGAGTATCCCAACATGGTCAAGGCCGGCATCATCGACCCGGCCAAGGTGACCCGCGGCGCGCTGGAGAACGCAGCCAGCATCGCGGCCATGATCCTGACCACCGAAGCCCTGGTGACCGACATCCCCGAGGACAAGAAGGCTCCGGCCATGCCCGGCGGTGGCGGCATGGGCATGGGTGACATGGACTTCTAGTCCACACCCGCTCAATAAAAAGACAAAGACCCCTCTTTTGAGGGGTCTTTTTGTTTGGGGCTGTGACCTTAGACCAGCCAGGTGGGCGCTTCGACGTGTCGGAGTAGCCAACGGCATTACAGCGCCCACCTGTCAGGTCTAGAACACCGCGTCCTTCGTCAACTCCACCACACGGAATTGCGGATACGGGTACGTCTCGGCCATGCCCGTCGTGTGGATCGTGTCGATCGCTTCCACCATCTCCACGTGGCAACGGTAGCCGGCCGGGCCGGAGCCGTTGTCGTAGCAAATGCGGACGTCAGCCCACGGCGGCGTCGCCTCGTCGTCCTGAGCAACGATCTCCCCCCGTCGTGACCGGTCGAACCACGCCCATCCTTCGCGCAGCCAGACGGCACGCTCGGCCGCCTGCAAATAGCCGTACGCCAGCCCCGCCCAGCCGCGGTAGTGGCCGCGCAGCCCGTCGACATCCCCCGCCCGCCGGACGATCTGATCCGCCTGCTCCTCTCCGACGTAGGCCCAGAAGTGGCCCGAGGGCATGTCGATAAGCGTGGGAGCGAAGACATGGCCGCCGAAGTGGCTGACGCGCCAGACACGCAGGCAGTCGCCGGCGTGGTTGCGCCGCAGGTGGCGATAGAGCGGAAAGCCGAACTTGGCGCAGGCGGCGTCGACCGTGCCGTGGGTGCAGACGAGGACATCGCGCATCGGCCGTGCGTCGTCGACTCTCCATGCGGCGAACTCGTCCAGCCTGTCGGCCTCGGTGGCGGCCGTCCAGATCAACCGCCCTGCATCCGCCTCAGGGACAAGGTATTCAGCGCGGCTGTAGACGGCAAACTGCCCTTCGTCGTGACGGTACAGGATGACGCGGCGGTGACCCGGCCGGGAGTAAGCTTCATCGGGGGCGATGAGGAAGACATAGTCGGCCGGCCAGACGCCCGTCTCGCCGTATTGCGCCCGCTGCAGTTCGAGCAGATCGAACAGCTCCTGGGGCATTGTCCCCGGCTTGTCGTACATGTCGCGCCGCCAGGGCAGCGGCGCCTCCAGCAGAGCCAGCGTGTCGAAGTGCGTGGCGTGGCCGCCGGGGTCCAGCCCCTTTTCCAGCGCCACCAGATTGCAAAAAGCCGGGCCGTCGGGTCGGTGTTGTGGGTGGTTCATCATGCTCAGAAGCGAGAGGGGTGGGTGGAATCGCTTCCCCCCACCCCTCTCACTGATCGTTGCCGGCCTCGTCTGCCGGCCGCCCGTCGGGGCTTACTCGGCGCCGGTGGCCCGCTGCAGCTCGGGCAGCAACCCTTCCAGCGCGTAAGGCAGGCTCAGCACCGTGCCGAACTGGAGCGCGTCATCGTACTCCAGCGGCACGAACACGACGCGACCCTCTTTGTAGGCATCGAGCGACTGGATGAACGGATCGTTCTCAATCGACTCCCGGCCGCCTTCCAGGAACTGGAGACCCAGGAAGAGCAGGACGTCGGTATCGAGCAAATCGACGCGCTCCTGGCTCAGGTTGGCGTAGAAGCTGTCGCCGGCGATCTCGACCATTTCCTCGGGGATGACGAAGCCCAGGTCGGTGAAAAAGCGAGCGCGGCCGTCCTGGTCGGTGTAGAAGCCATAGGTGCCGTCGCCGTTGGAGTAGGCCACGGCGATCGTCTTGCCCTCGAATTGCGGGTTATCGGCGCGCGCCTGCTGGAACTTGCCCTCGACTTCGGCGATCAGGGCCGTCGCTTCGGCCGACTTGCCGACGGAGTCGCCGATCATCTGCGTTGCTTCCTGCCATGGCATGCCGAAGTCGATGTAGTCGCCCGACTGGGCCGTGGTGGGGGCGATGAGTGACAGCTGCTCGAACTCTTCCTGAGTGATGCCGGAGACGACGCCGGAGATGAGGTCGGGCTGCAGCTCCAGCAGCTCCTCGTAATTGATCTCGCCCCAGGTGATGTTCAGGACGGTCGGCACGTGGCCGGCGGCCGCTTCCTCGGCCCAGGGGAAGATGCTGTTGGGGGCATCGCCGTACCAGTAGCGAATCGCCACCGGCTGGATGCCCAGCGCGTAGAGCGCGTCCTGCTCGGTGAAGCCGATGGAGACCACCCGCTGCGGCGCGGCGGGGATGACCGTCTCGCCGAACTTGTGGGTGATGGTGACGGGGAAACCCGCATCGCTGGACTCGGCCGCTTCTTCGGCCGGCTCTTCGGCCGCGGCCTCGATCGGCTCGGCGGCGGCCGATTCCGGCTCGCTGGTGGCTACGGACACCGGCGCCTCGGCCGCGCCGCCGCAAGCCACGAGAACTATAAGGATCAGCAGCCCGACAACGCTGATCATTGTTCGAACCAAACGCGTATTCATCTCAATTCTTCTCCTGAAACTTTTGACTGTATATGATGTTGGCCGTCAGTAGACGGCCATCGGCGCACAGAATCACGGGTGGCGAACCCGCGACTCTGTGGTCAATTTCTATTGATGTTTTTTACCGGCTTGCGCCGTTCTGGTGGACGTTGGCGTAAACGTTGTTACCTTTTGCTCCGTTGGGATTGACACCGTTGGCATGGACGCCGTGACCGTTGGCGCTGTGATAAGTCCCGTTGGCGTGGCCGATGCTGTGGAGCGGCGTGACGGTGCAGTAGGGCAGGCAGACGGGCGAGCCGCTGTCGGGATCGACCATGATGTTGGCCCGCACCTTGAAGACGTCGGCCAGCAGCTCGTTGGTCAGTACGTCGCGCGGCGCGCCGTCGGCCACCACGACGCCCTGGTTGAGCACGATCAGCCGCTGGCTGAAGCGGGCCGCCTGGTTCAGATCGTGGAGCACGAGCAGAATCGTCATCTTGCGCTCTTTGTTCAGCCGCTCGATCAGCTCCATCACTTCCAGCTGATAGCCGATGTCGAGGAACGTTGTCGGCTCGTCGAGCAGCAGGATGGGCGTGTTTTGGGCCAGCGTCATGGCGATCCAGGCGCGCTGCCGCTGCCCGCCGGAGAGGGTATCCAACGGCCGATCGGCGAAGGCGGCCATGTTGGTGATGGCGATGGCCTCGCGCGTCGCGGCCTCGTCTTCCACCGACCACTGCTGGAAAAAGCCCTGATGCGGATAGCGTCCCTGCGCCACCAGCTCGTAGACCGTCAGCCCTTCCGGCGCGCTGGGGCCTTGCGGCAGGATGCCCAGTTGCTTGGCCAGCTGCTTGGTGGGCATGGTGTGGATCGCCTTGCTGTCGAGCAGCACCTCGCCGGTCTGCGGCCGCAGCAGCCGCGCCAGCCCGCGCAACAGCGTCGACTTGCCGCAGCCGTTCGGCCCCACCAGCGTCGTAATCTGTCCGGTGGCGATCGACAGGCTCAACTGTTTAATGATCAATTCCCTGTCGTAAGATAGCGATAGTTCTTGTGTTTTCAGCCCGTTCATAAGATCAGCGTCCTCTTCTATACAGTAAATAGGCGAAATACGGCGCGCCGATGACGGCCGTCGTCACGCCAATGGGCAACTCGGTGGGCGCCAGCACCCAGCGCGAAGCCAGATCAGAGATAACAAGCAATAGCCCGCCGGTCAGCACCGTCGTCAGCAGCAGCCCCTCATGGGACGGCCCCACGAGGCGGCGGGCGATGTGGGGGGCGACGAAGCCGACGAAGGCGATGGTGCCGGCCACTGTCACCGTGATGGCCGCCAGCCCGGCGCTCAGAGCGATCAGGATCAGACGATACCGCTCGATGCGCGTCCCCAGCCCCGTCGCCAGGTCGTCGCCCAGGCCGAGCACGTTCAACTGCCGCGCCAACAGCAGGGCGATGATGACCATCGGGATCAGCCATTGCAGCATCAGTACCACGTCGGCCCAGGTGCTGCCGTAGACGCTGCCCGTCAACCAGATGTTGGCCCGCCGCGCGTCCTCGACCGTCAGCCGGGTCAGGAAGTAGCTGATGAGCGCCCCGCACAGCGCCGAGAGGCCGATGCCGACGAGGATGAGCCGCATGGTGGAGCTGCCCCCCTTCCAGGTCAACAGGTAGATGATGGCCGACGCGCCCATCGCCCCGCCAAACGCCAGCCATGCCATCAGCTGCGGGTCGGGCATGGCGACGAAGGTCAGATAGCCGACCACCACGACGCCCGCGCCGCCGGCGATGCCCAGCAGCCCCGGGTCGGCCAAATCGTTGCGCGTCAATCCCTGGATGATGGCTCCCGAGGCGGCCAGCGACGCGCCGACGAGCAGCGACACCAAAATGCGCGGCAGGCGGAAGACGCGCACCACCAGCGGGAAGTTGGGGTCGCTCGCCTCCAGCCCGACGATGGCCCGCAGTACGTCGGGCACGGGGATGTTGTAGACGCCGTAGCTGACGCTGACAGCCAACGAGATCAGCAGCAGCAGGATGAGCACCACGAAGACGAAGCGCACCCGCCGATCCAGCTTGATCGACAGGGGCAGCCTCTTGGCCCGCAGGGTGATCCATCCCGGCCGGGGGAAGTCGTTGGGCGTCATTTACCTCACTCTCCAGCGCGCCAGATAGATGAAGAACGGCGCTCCGACGAAAGCCAGCATCACCCCGACGGGCACTTCCAGCGGCCGCATGAAATAGCGCCCCGCGGCGTCGGCCACCGTCACCAGAATGGCGCCGAAGACGGCCGCGTACGGGATGATCCAGCGGTAATCGACGCCGCAAAACGCCCGGGCGACGTGGGGGATGATGAGCCCGACGAAGCCCACCGGCCCGGCCAAAGCGACGGAGCCCCCCGCCAGCAGGATGACCACGACGGCCGAGATGGCCTTGATGAACGCCGTGTTCTGTCCCAGCCCCTTGGCGATGTCCTGCCCCATGCTGATCGTCGTGATCTGGCGACTGAGCAGGAGCGCGCCGATGAGGCCGATGAGGATGATCGGCGACAGGGTAACGATCATGTTCCAGTCGCGCCCCGCCAGCGAGCCGACGGTCCAGAAGCGAATCTGGTCGAATGTGTTGCGATCGAGCACGAGGATGCCGGTGGTGAAGGCGCTGATGAACATGGCGAAGATGACGCCGGCCAGCGTCAGCTTCACCGGCGACGCGCCGCCTCGCCCGGCCGAGCCGAGGGCGTAGACGATGACGGCCGCGGCCGCCGCCCCGGCCATGGCCAGGAAGCCGTAGGTCATCAGCGACGGCGCGCCGAGGAAGAAGATGCCCAGCACGACGGCGAACGACGCCCCGGCCGAGATGCCGAGGATGTCGGGCGAGGCCAGCGGGTTGCCCGTCAGCCCCTGCATGATGGCCCCGGCCACGGCCAGCCCCATGCCGATGATGGCCCCGGCCACGACGCGCGGCAGCCGAACGGTGCGGATGATCATCTGGTCAAGCTCGGTGGCGTCGTATTCGAAGATGGCCCGGTAGATGGTCTGGGGGGTGATGTCGGCCGCGCCGAGCAGGATGCCCGCCAGCAGCACCAGCAGCAGCAAGCCGACCGCCGCCGCCAGCCCAAGCGGCAAATTGGAAGCCGCGCCAATCAGGCGTGTCTTGTTTTGCGCAACCGGTCTAGCTTCCATTGTCGGTCTCGGACATCGTCATTTCTTTTGTCCTGGCGCGTCAAAAGCCGGGAGACTCTCCCGGCAACTCGGCGCCACAGGACGTTTGCAACTCTCGTCATTTGATAACATAAGTCCAAAAGAGAATCTATCGGGCGCGTTAAGTTCCCGATATTCTTGCGTTAAGTCGAGAGTTAACCGTGGTTATATTTTTTGTTATGGGGAATGAGTGGGGTTGAATGGGGTTTATTAACGCGAGATAAATGACATTCATCACTAGCCCAACGCGAGGGGGGGGTACA
>CAYNOL010000182.1:0-6727 GCA_964398825.1 uncultured Ardenticatenaceae bacterium | reverse complement strand
GGGACGATGAGGAGTGATACAGGAGATACGAGATACGAGATACGAGATACGAAAGAGGGGCGCTCGTATCTCGTATTTCGTATCTCGTATTTCGTATCTTGTATCTTCGGCCGTCGGCCGTCGGCGGTCATCGCTATTTGCCCGGCTCCGCCACCGCGAACACCTCGCGCTCGAAGAACCAGCGAAACGGCGGCAGGCCGAACGCCACGCGGCGCAGCCCGGCCATGACGGCCGACTCGTCCCGGTTTTGCGGCGGCGAATCGAGCCACACCTTGATCCCCTTGTAGCCCGCGTCCTTCAGCCCGCGGCGCATGCGCAGCAGGTCCTGCTCGTTGACGTGGACGTCCTGGTTGACCGGAGTGATGGCGCGGGGGTCCTTGGGGTACGCCGCGCCCTGGCCCATCAGAATGCGCGCGCGGCGCACCCACGGGTAGGCGTAGGCGTCGTACCAGCGATTGGGAGCGGTATGGATGATGAGGCGGCCGCCCGGCTTCAGCACGCGGGCGATCTCCAGATACGCCTGGTGCAGCTCCCACGGGAAAAGGTGCTCCACCACGTCGAACAGCAGCGCCCGGTCGAAGTAGTTGCTGGGGAAGGGCAGCGTCTTGGCGTCGGCCTGCAGCACGCCGGGGCGGGTAGCCGGTTGCTCTCCTTCGGCCGCCATTTGCGCCGTCTCGGCCGCCATTCGCGCCATTTCGGCCGCGACTACATCGCGCGACATCTTCGCCGCGGCCACGGCGTAATCCATGCCGTGGGCCTCCACGCCCAGCCGCATGCAGTGGCGCAAAATCTCGCCCCGGCCACAGCCCACATCGAGCACGCGCATCCCCGGCTGCACGTCGGCCAGCGCGAAGGCGTCGCGCAGCCGCCGCGACAGGTGCGCCCCTTCCGATTCCAGGAAGACGTCGTACCCCTCGCACGCAGTCAGGAAGTACTCTTCCGTATAGAGAGAAGAAGGCAACGATCTCTTTTCTGCTTCAGCCATAAGTTGCTACCGCGCGTTTGTTAGAGGCTCGCGCCCGCCCATTGGTGATATCGACGAGGGATTTTAGCAGCATATCGGCCGCCGGTCATGTTCATGGGCTCACGGTTACTACGCAGCTGATAAACAGGCGACGGCCGCCGGGTCGGAGCGGGTGTATGATGATCAGTGGAGCCTCGGCGTTGCCGTCCGTCGCTCCGGGAGCACCATCGATGACCCCTTTAAATGCGGTTTGCCGGAACCGCGCGCCTTGGCGGAACGTTAAGGGAGCCTGCCGATTCCCCGTTCTTGAAACCTTCACCCACAACTTCCGTATAGAATCATGAACAGACAGGAGATTGGTACTTTGAACGATGAGCAGATCTGGCTCGAACAAGCCAGACGAGGCGATAAAAACGCGTTCGGTCATCTGATTGAGGCCTATCAGGGGCCGGTCTATAACCTTGCCTACCGTATGCTGGGTAATTCCGGCGAGGCCGAAGAGGCCGCGCAAGAAGCCTTCATCCGGGCGTATACGCGTTTGGACAGCTATGACCCGGCGCATAAATTCAGCACCTGGCTGCTGTCGATCACCTCGAACTACTGTATCGACCAAATTCGCAAGCGGCGGGCGGTGCTGTTGTCAATCGATGAGCCGCTGCCGCCGCATCCGGCGCTGCACAGCGACAACAGCAAGGGGCCGGAAGCGGAGTTTGTGGCCCAGGAGCGCGAGCAACTGGTGCAGACCTTGCTGAAGCAGCTGCCGGACGAGTACCGGCAGGCGGTGGTGTTGCGCTATTGGTACGACATGTCATATGAGGAGATCGCCGAGGTACAGGAATCGACGGTCAGCGCCATCAAATCGCGCCTGTTCCGCGCCCGCCGGCTGTTGGCCGAGGCGGGGTTTGAGAGCGGGCTGGCACCGGCGATTGAGGCGGCCGTGGCCACTTCAGTCTGATCGAACGAGGGAAGAAGAAAACGAACACCGGGCAAGCGGTTCGTTGGAGAGATTGAGATGGAGCATGAAGAGAAGTTTTATATGATGATGATGGACGCGCTCGATGGTGAGCTTGCAGACGGCGAACGGGCCGAGCTGGAATCTCACCTGCGCGCGTGTCCTGATTGCACGCAGGAGTGGCAGGCGTTGATGGCGCTGGAGATGCTGTTCCGGCAGACGCCGATGCTGATGCCGGCCATCGATTTCACTGAGCGCACGCTGGCCCGGCTGCCGAACCGCCGGGCCCGGCGTATGGCCGTGGGGGCGATCTTCGGCGTGCTGCTCCTCAGCGGCCTTGTCCCGCTGCTCGCCGGCCTGTTGCTGTCTGCCCGCTACGCGCCCATCCTGAGCCAGCCGGAGCTGCTGGGCGGCATCTGGTCGTCGATCGCCGGCGCCGGCCGGGCCGTGGCCTCAGTCATCGACGCGCTGTTCACCGGCGCCGGCCGCTTCCTGATCGAACAACCGGCCCTCATCGGCTGGTTTATCATCCTCGCCGGTCTTGTGCTCCTGTGGGGCGGCGTCTTCCAGCGGCTGCTCGTGCAACCAATGGGCGCTCCCTCACGTAACTAATGTTACAGGACGCAGGAGTAATGGAAACATGATCTGCAAGGAGCAGTGAAATGAAAAGACGTGTCCTAATTTCAGTTTTGGCGGCGGTGCTGCTGATCGTGGCACTGACCCCGGCGGCCTTTGCCGCCCCCACCTTCGATACGATCATCGAAGAGTATGAAGTCGTCAACAACGATGTCGTTGTGCTGGACGGCGATCTGGAGATCCACGCCGGGGCCGCGGTCATCGGTGACGTCGTCGTGTTCAACGGCGACGCCTTCGTCGACGGCTACATCGAAGGTGACGTCACGCTGTTCAACGGTGACCTGGTGGCCGGAGCCGACGCCCTCATCCTTGGCGAGTGCGTTCTGTTGAACGGCAACGCCACGGGCGACGGTTTCCGCGATCGCAACTCCGTCAATTGCACGGCCATCCAGAGCGCTGTCCCGCTGGGCAGGCTGGGGCCGTGGTTCCGCGATTTCCAAACCCTGCCGGGAGATGAGTTGCCGGCTGCGCCCGCGCTGCCGGAGATGCCGGAGGTACCCGAAATGCCGGCCGCGCCCGTCTATCCGAGCGTGCCCAGTTCGCGCAGCACCCTCGGCAGCGTGTTGGCCGCGGTCCTGGGCGTCTTCGCCAGCAGTTTGCTGTTCGGCTTCCTCGGCTTGCTGACGGCGGCGATCATGCCTAATCAGTTGCGCGAGATCGTCCGCACGGCGCGCGAGCGGGCGGTGGTCAGCGGCGTGGCCGGGGCGCTGACGGGCGTGGGTGTGCCCTCGCTCATCATCCTGCTCATCCCGGTGTCGATCGTGCTGGTCTTTGTCTGCATCGGCTTGCTGGGCTTCCCGATCATGTTCCTGCTGGGGTTGGGGCTGGTTGTCGGCCTCTTCCTGGGGTGGATCGCCGTCGGGACGTGGCTGGGGCTGCGCCTGTTCGCCCGCGACAAAAACGGCGAGCGGCTGGTGCGCTCGGCCGCGCTGGGCACCGGCCTGCTGACCTTCGTCACCGGGTTCCTGGGGCTGATTAGCTACGGCGTCCTCGGCGGGTTGATCACCTTCGTCGTGCTGTGCATCGGCCTGGGCGCGGTGGCGCTGACGCAGTTCGGCATGAAGCCGTATCCGCGCGGGTCGCGAGCGGCCGCGCCGCCAGACGGCCCCGACGACGACAAACTGGTCAAGGTGCTGAACACCCTGCCGCCGGAAGAAGCTGCGGCGTAAACGAAGCCTGAAAACCGAGTTTCTTCTGAGAAACTCGGTTTTTAATTCTCAGCGCGGACTTTCCTGTCTGCATCTTCCACCCATAAAACCGAGTTTCTTCCCGGAAACTCGGTTTTGTGTTGCCTTACTCCCTCAAATCTCCCCCCGCCAGCTCCCACTCCAAATCATCATACACCTGCCATTGGGCCGCCAACCGGGCCTCGGCCGCGCGTTTGGCCGGCTCGGTGTGCATCGAGGCCAAGGCTTTAGTCTGCCAATCGGCGTCGCGGCCACCGGCGATGAGGTCATCCAGCGTGCGCGTTTCGTCTCCGGCCAGACGGCCACCCGCCCAGTGGAAGACGGCCGTGAGCCCGATCTTCGTCAGCTTGTCGGCGTCCCACAGCACCTGCGACTCCAGCACGGTCAGTGGCTCGTCGCGCCACAGCCCCATGTGGTCGGCGATGGCCTCGGCCACAGCTTCGATCTTCTGCGGCGGGAAGTCGGTGGTGGGCAGGAAGCGGCGGGCGAAGTCGGCTCCGGCCTGCGGGTGGCGCTGGCCGTCGCTGAACTTGCGCACGTCGTGGAGCCAGGCGGCCGCCTCGACGATGTCGGCGTCCGCACCGGTCAGCTCGGCCAGCCGCAGCGCCAGCGTCACCACGGCCGTCACGTGCTCCCAGCGGTAGTTGAACGAGACCTGCTCCGTGCCCATACGGCCACGCAGCTCGCCCAATGAGGCGTCATACATCGCGGCGCGGGAGGCCTCGCGCCAGTTCTTTGGAGTTGTGTGATCGGCAGGCGGCATAGTTCCTCGTGAAAAACAGAAAACCCGATAAGTATTTTACCACAGGGAATGATGCTCAATGTCACTTGTGAAATACAGAACAATATGATACGTTGCGACTGTGACGTTTGCGTCTCTGTGCAGAAAATCCGCCGCGCGTGACTGCCCCAACGCCGGCAGCAGACTGGATGGTCAAACTAAAGGAGAATAAGACCATGTCTACTCGCATCTCCCAATGGGTGAGAAAGCAGCCTGTGCTGGCTTTCTATATTCTGGCATTCGTCATTACATGGGCTGGATGGATTCCCCAGGCAGCCTACTCGCGGGGAATCTTTCCGTTTGATAACCTGCTTTTCTATATATTGGGCGGTGTTGGGCCGTTGCTGGCGGGCATCATCGTGCACACGGTACTGCATGGGAAAGTAAATTACGGTAAACTGTTCCGCCCGCTTGGGCAGTGGCGAGTCAACCCGATTTGGTATGTGGTGGGGCTTTTCGGCTATGCGGCCATGTGGGTGGGTTCTTTGGCCCTGAGGGGCGAGGTGGCGGACGGGCTGGCTGAACTCGGCACTCCGCTGTCGATGCTGACGTTGTTCCTCACGTCATTTCTGGCCGCCATTCCGGAGTCAATCGCCTGGCGTGGGTTCGCCTTGCCCCGGCTCCAGAGACGCTACAATGCGTTAGTCGCCAGCCTGATCGTCGGCGTTTTATGGGCGCTGTGGCACCTGCCTTTGCTGTTCAATAGAGATAGCGTCATGGGAACTTACCCGCTTGTGCCCTTCCTCGTCGAAGTGACGGCGCTTTCCATTATCTATACCTGGATCTTCAACAATACGAGGGGCAGTCTACTCATTGTGACCCTCTTTCATGCCGCGTCCAACACCGTGGGCCCATTCGTCGGGATCGAACAGACGGTAGTGGTTACGTTGGTTGCCCTGTTGCTCGTGTTCATCTTTGGCCCTGCTCACCTATCGCGACGGAGCGTGCGCATCGTGGAATCGGATGATTCTGAGCCGGTTGCCCAAAGCGACTACCGCATGGCCTGACGGGAGGGGGCCCGCATTTTGAAATCATCAGAAAGGTTGCTGCTTGCTATCCTTTCGGCTGATTCACCAGAACCTCTTTAACGGGTGTGATATACTCATTGGAGTGTATCATCCGCCCTCTAGACTGTGCCTGCCACTGGTGTGGCTTATTCTCCTCTGCGTAGGAGCAGTGCTGCCGGCTGCCTGCCGCTCTACTCCTTCCAGTGCGCCCATCTCTGGACCGACGCCGGAGCTCGCCGGCATTCGCGTCATATTAGATCGGGCGATTGAAAGCGACGAAGGTCTGTTGGCGGCGGCCGAGGCTGTCTTCCTGGGCGAGGTGATCGCCATCTCCCCCACACGATTCAATCAGGACAGCGGCGACTATTACGACGGCGCGATGGGCGTCCACACCGTCACCTTTCGCCTCATCCAGCCGATTGTGGATGAGATCGGGCTGGGGGAAGAAGTGACGCTGACCAGCGGCGGCGGCAGCCCGATAGACGATGGTCGCGTGGTGTTGCAGGGGCAATCGATTCAGAGCTATGAGATCACCGTGCCTCACGAACTGGCGACAGGGCAGGAAGTTGTCGTGTTCGCCGCCCGGGGCGAGCTCGCCTGGCGCGGTGGCACGCGCGAGACGTTGGGCTTCGCCGTTTGGGCGGGCGATTCCTACTTCTATAGCGACAACCAGGGACAATACCGGCGCGACAACTCCGAATTGTCGCCGATGACGATGGACGAGTTGGTCGATTATGTGGTGGAGCATCAGTAGCGGCCGCGAGCCAGGCAGCCTGCGCCGCATGGCTTATCGTGCGAGCTAATCACCAAGAAATAAAACACGGATTTTCACGGATGAAACGGAAAAGCACGGATAAGAATCCGTGATAATCCGTCTTGTCCGTGAAAATCCGTGTTAAAAATATTATTTAAACAGGAAGATGACCATGAGTTACGTTGATGACAAGCCGATCATGTGGCTGAAGAACCCGCACGCGGACCACCAGGCGGAGAGCGCTGCGGTCAATGAGTTGCTGCCCGACGGCATAACCGAAGAGGCGCGCGCTTTCCACGATCAGATGCCAGGCTACGAGATAACGCCCCTCAAGCGGCTACGCAATCTGTCGGCGCGGCTCGGCTTGGGTGGCATCTGGGTGAAGGACGAATCGGCCCGCATGCGCCTCAACGCGTTCAAGGCGCTGGGCGGCTCCTTCGCCATCT
>CAYNOL010000181.1:1649-6763 GCA_964398825.1 uncultured Ardenticatenaceae bacterium | reverse complement strand
GCTCGGCTTGCAATCCAGGGCCAGCCTTCCCCGTCGAAGCCAGTCATCCCCGAATGTGACCATAGTATAACACAGGCTGGGTTGAGCGTCTATCTGAATTAGATAAAAAGTGACCAGTGGCCAGTGTTCAGCAGGTCAGTTCGCCAGTCTCCCAGTCTCCCTTCTCCCAGTCTCCCTTTCTCCCTCCCAACCTCCATCCCTTCTTAAAAAAAATCTGTGTAATCTGCCTAATCTTTGGTTCCCTCTTATACTAGACTCGAGTCATGACACAAGAACTGACCCAAACAGGCCCGAATTGGCGGGAGCAGATCGTTGAGCTTCAGGCGTTGCTGGAAGAGCTTCGGCCGCGCCTTATCGACGCCGAAACTCGCCTGGCCGAGCGGCTGGCGGCCATCAGCGCCTTCGAGTTCACGCTGCGCGCCCGGCTGGAGCCTCTGAGCCACCGCCTCGACCAGATCCAGGCTGAGATCGATGACCTGCGGCGCGAGCTGCGCCGCTATCGCGACGCCATCCGGGGTTGGGACGAAGAGATGCCGCGCGCATCGAATGACGACGACCCGTGGCGCTTCGAGGAGAGTGCTGCCTCGTCGGGCGAGTACCGCTACCGCGCCGCACCCAAGGCTCCCGCCGCCCCGCTGGAAGGGGAACGCTTGGCCGCGCTGAAGCAGCTCTATCGCACGCTGGCCCGCCGCTTCCACCCCGACCTGGCGCTCAACGACGAAGACCGCGCCTACCGCACCGACTTGATGATGACCATCAACGCCGCCTACGCCGCCGGCGACCTGGCCCGGCTGGAGCAGCTGGCGGACGAACCCGACACCGTCTCCGCCCGGCCGGAGACACCCGAGGCGCTGGCCGCCGCCCTGCAACGGGAGGTCGACCACTGCCTCCGGCGCCTGGACGAGATCGCCGCCGAGCTGGCGACGCTGGAGAAGCACCACAGCGCCAAGCTGATGCGGCGCGCCGAACGGGCCGCCGCCGCGGGCCGCGACCTGCTGGCCGAGCTGGCGGCCGACCTACGCCTGCGCGTCTCCGAGAAGATGGTGGAGCGCGACGTGTTGGAGACGCAACTGGAAGAGGTGGAGCGCGAAGGGATGGACGTCAGCCTCGATGACCTGGCCGATATCGTCTACAACCTGGGGCTGGAGCAAGCGGAAGAGGGCAACCTGTTCGGGGCCGAAGGGGGCTGGCGGCCGCGCAACCCGCGGCCGTGGGAGTCGAACGACGGCAAGGGCGAGGACGAAGAGGACGACGACTATTAGGGTTGCCGAGGCCCCGCCGTCTGACGCGGACTACGGACCGAAGAGATCGAGCACCGGCGCGTAGGCGGCGCGGCTGCCCATCACGCAGGAGCACCCCTCCAGCGGCAGTTGGGGCACGTCGTCGAAATCATACGCCCCCTCGTGCGCCCGGCAGACGGGACAGGCATCGGCGGGAACGAAAATGCGCACGCGCGTGGCCAGGCCGCTGCGGATGCGCTCCAGGGCAGCCTGATGCGCCGCCCGTTGTTCTTCGATCGTTTTATCCATTAATGATGCCACTGCTAGCTCCTGTCGCGCGGCGGTCTTGCCGGCCGCCGACTTGCTCCGGATTATACGGTCACCCCTCGCGTCGGGCAAACGTGGGGCGTGGGATTGTGTTGAGTGATTTGCGGTTCGAAAGGGCGGATCTGCGACCCACCCTTCCCCTACCCGCGCGGCAACGGCCGCACTATGTGGCATAATACCATTATGGGATTCCTGAAAAAACTATTCGGCGGCAAGGAAGAGAACCAGTCGGGGCGCGCCCACGTTGACACCCAGGGCGTCTACTTCTACGTCCAGTGTGACCGCTGCGGCATGCCGGTGCGGCTGCGGGCCGACAAGCAGTACGATCTCATCAACGAGGACGGCGGCTACGTCTGGCACAAGACGATCGTCGATAACCGCTGCTTCCGGCCCATGCCGACCGTCGTCCACCTGAATTCGAACTACGAAGTCGTCAGCGCGGAGATCAGCGGCGGCCGTTACATCACCGCCGAGGAGTACGAGGCGCTGCTGGCGACCGCAGCCGCTCTGCCGGACGAGGACGCGCCGCCCGTCCCAGAGGATTAGTCCCCCTTGCCGTTGCGCCGCTCGCGCCGTCGATCCAGGTAGATGAGCGTTGCCGAGAGGATGCCGGCGGCCGAGACGATGCTCCACCCCAGCTGGCCGACACGCTTCTCCAGCCGCTCCTGCTGCTGCAGGGCGTCGCGGTCCGTCCGCAGCTGCACGCGCAGCCGCCCCTTCTCCGCCTCTTCCAGCAGCCGCTGGATGCGGATCGGCGTCTCCAGATAGGGGCGCAGCGCTTCCAGAATCCCGGACACGCCCATCTCGCGCAAGTGGGAGATGCTCTGGCTGCGGATGAGTTGCGTGCCGTACCGCTCGATCTGTCGCCACGGGTTGATCTCGGGGTCGAGATGAGACACCACGCCGGAAACCATGCCCACCGCCCGGCCGAGGTAGATGAAGTCTTGCGGAATCTGGAACGGGAAGTCGAACAGCAGATCGCGGAATTCCCGGCCGATCGCTTCGACCTCGCGTGGGTCGGGCTGAGCCAGGTCAAGCAGGTTGCGGCCGTAGATCTGATTGAGTACCGCTTCCTGGGCTTCAGTGATGCGATCCAGGTCGGCGCCGGGCAGCAGGAAGCCAAGATCGCGGTACGCCTCGGTCAATTGTCGCGAGTCGCGCTGGGTGATGCCGACGAGCACCTTGCGCAGGTTGGCGCTGACCGATTCGGGCAGGCTGACGGCCATGCCGAAGTCGACGAAGATGAGCTGGAACAGCCGTTTGGCGGCTGAGGGTGCTTCTTCGCCGTCGCCGTCGGCCGCGGGCAGCGCCTGGGGCCGGACGAAGAGATTGCCCGGGTGGGGATCGGCGTGGACGAACTCGGCGACGAAGATCTGCTTGTAGTATGCCTCCAGCAGCAGATCGGCCACGTCCTTGGGATCGATCCCCGCCGCCTCCAGCGCGTCTATCTCCCAAATCTTCAGCGCCTCCACATCCTCCATCACGACGACGCGGTCGGTCGAATGTTCGCGGTACACCTTGGGGATGTAGATGCGCGGATTGTCGGCGTGGATGCGGGCGAATTGCTCGGCGTTGTCGGCTTCGGCGCGGTAATTAAGCTCCTTCCAAAGTGTGCGGGCGAACTCCTCCATCAGCGCCGGGACGTTGGCCCGCTTGCGGATCGGCTTATAGCGCATCAGCCAGCGGGCGACGACGCGCAAGGCGGCCAGATCGGTGCGCACGAGGTCTTCGATGAACGGCCGCTGCACCTTAATGACCACCTGCTCCCCCGGCTCGTCGGAGCCGCGCGGCGGCTTCAGCCGTGCCCGGTACACCTGCCCCAGCGAGGCGGCGGCGATCGGCTCCGGATCGATGGTGGCGAAGCGGCGTGAGATGTCGCCCAACTGCTCGCGCAACAGCCCCATGACTACCCGGCTGTCGGCCGGGGGCACCTCGTCCTGCAGCCCCTTCAGCTCTTCGGTGATCTCCACCGGCAGCACGTCGACGCGGGCGCTGAGGAATTGGCCGAGCTTGATCATCACGCCGCCCATGTCGACGGCCAGGGCGCGGAACTCGCGCGACAGCATGCGATACCGCTCCGAGCGGGACGTGATGACCCGCTGCCCCACAACCGGCGCGCGCCGCACCACCAGATCCCACCAGATAATATGGGCGATCAGCCCCGAAAAGAAGCGTAAAATCCGGCGGTAGCGCGTCTGGTCAATATGGCTCTGGCTATCCATAAGTGGCGTTTTATCTACTTTTGGGAGAGTTGTCTACCCGCCCCGTCGATCTGCTAAACATTCGTAATGGTCATAGACATTGGTTCTAGACCACTAAGTCCTATTCTACCAGATTTAGGCTTAAGAATAGAACGCGTATGACACGGATTTATCAGATGAACGCTGAGTAGATTGAAACAGCGAAAACCTGCATTCCATTCCCTAAAAACAAAAATCCGCATGTGAGGTACCACATGCGGATCATGCCCCATAGGGGACTCGAACCCCTGTTTCGGCCTTGAGAGGGCCGCGTCCTGGGCCGCTAGACGAATGGGGCTAGCGAAGGCAGATTCTATCAGAATGGGGAGCGTGTGTCAACAGCCCTGAGCTTCAAAAATTATTCGTCGCCCAGGTTTTGTTTCATCCCCCCTTTCTCCTCGATGAGCACCTTGTCGACGCGGTTGCCGTCCATGTCGACGACTTCGAAGCGGTACTTGTCCCAGTCGATGTGGTCGCCCACCTTGGGCAGGCGGCCGATGAGCAGCACCAAAAAGCCGCCCAGCGTCTGGTAATCCCCCTCGTCGGGCAGCACGTCCACGTCGAGCAGCTCCTTCAGATCTTCCACG
This sequence comes from uncultured Ardenticatenaceae bacterium, assembly GCA_964398825.1. Lineage (GTDB taxonomy): Bacteria > Chloroflexota > Anaerolineae > Promineifilales > Promineifilaceae > Promineifilum. The sequence goes on along the minus strand of CAYNOL010000181.1, from coordinate 2,389 downwards.
TCGAGATACCCTTCGACCAGGTAAGAGCCGTCCTCGCGGCGCACGATCGGCGGCTCGGCGATCTCCTCCAGCGTGGGGATGTCGCCGACGATCGCTTCCATCATGTCGATCAGCGTTACGATGCCCTCGATGCCGCCGAACTCGTCGACCAGCAGGGCGGCCTGGATGCCCGTCTGCTTGAAGCGTTCGAGCGCCCGCAAGGCCAGCATCGTCTCCGGCAGGAAGAGGGGCGCGCGCATAACCGAGCGCAGATCGAACGGCTCGTCGGACCAGCTGCTGGAGAGTAAATCCTTGGCCTCGACGATGCCCAGCACGCGGTCCAGCGCGCCGTCGCACACCGGAAAACGGGAGTGGTGGGTTTGCTTCACCGTCTCGCGAATCGTTTCTTCGGGGTCGTTGATGTCGAGCCAGACGATCTCCGTGCGCGGCGTCATCATCGAGCGCAACTGGCGGTCGCCGAAGCGGAAAATGCTCTCCACCATGGCCCGCTCCGCTTCCTCGAACACGCCGGCCAGCGCCCCCTGCTCCACCAGCACCTTGATCTCTTCCTCGGAAACCGTCGCCTCGCCGAGATCGTCGGTGACGCCAAGGATGCGCAGGAAGAACGCCGTGGTCAGGGTCAGCAGACGGACGATCGGCCGCGCCACGGTGGCCAGCATGCGCATCGGCCGGGCCACCGTCGAGGCGATGCGCTCGGGATCGCGCAGAGCCAGCCGCTTGGGCACCAGCTCGCCCAGCAC
>CAYNOL010000181.1:0-1549 GCA_964398825.1 uncultured Ardenticatenaceae bacterium | reverse complement strand
GCGCGAATTGGAGCCGGCCATGGGGTGGAATCGCCACCGGATGAGCTTACCGATAAACGAGTTGGCACCCTCACTCCTTTCCACTACAGTTCACTATCGCGTCATCGAGAGACGGGGAATTATGAAACACGAACTGGTTGACCTCATTTGCTGCCCCGTTTGCGGCGGCGATTTGCAGCTCGTCTCCCGGGCCACTGCCAAAGAGCAAATCTGGGAAGGGGAATTGCAATGCGTGCAGTGCGCCGCTGCTTATCCTGTCGTGAACGGCATGGCCCACCTGTACGCCGACGATGAAAGCTGGCGGCCGAAGGCCCGGGAAGCGCAGGGTTGGGTCACGTACCACCGCAACCTGGGCATCTACGAGCAGGGCGCAGACGCCATTGACCTGCAGATCCCGTACTACCCACAGGAGCCGTGGATCGGCATCAGCCACAGCTTCGACATCGCGCTGGAGCGGCTCAACCTCTCCGGAGGGGAGACGATCCTCGATTTGGGCGCGGGCCGGGGGTGGGCGGCCAAGCAGTTCGCGCTGCGCGGGTGCAACGTCGTCGCCCTCGACATTAATCCGGACGCCAACGTCGGTCTCGGCCGCGCGCAGGCCCTCATAGAGCACGCCGGTGTCTATTTCGAGCGGGTCATCGCCGACGGGGAGCGCCTGCCGTTCCAGCCCGAGACATTCGACGTTATCTTCTGCGCCGCCAGCCTGCATCACTCGTCCGACATGCCGACGCTGCTGCGAAGCGCGAGCCGGGTGTTGAAGCCAGACGGCCGCCTGCTGGCCATCGAGCCGTCGATCAGCATCCTGGAGACGGAAGCGGAAGTGTTGGCCGGGGCGGCCGCGGCCGAGCTCGCGCTGGACATCAACGAAAACCGGCCCAACTTCATCGAGTACCGCAACGCGTTCGGGAACAACTGCCTGAATATCGTCGAGGCCTTCCCGGTGCAGACATATCACATGGGCGCCCACGAGCTTCACGAATGGGCGCAGGACATAGGCGCGATTCCCCCGACGCCACGCATCCGGCAGCCCAGACGCACGTTTTCCCGGCTGATGACATTTCTCAACAACAGAGTGCGAGCGGGGCGAATGGGAAGACACCGGCTCCTGACCGGCATGTCGACACCTCCCGATGAACGGCAGCGCCTCATCCAGGCGACGATGGTATGGGCCAGCAATGAACTGTTGCTGATGGCGACAAAATCTCCCTGCTCTCCTACTTCGGACGACGGCCACTCCATGCCCTAAACCTCCGGATGTAATAGAATTGCGGGCATGGATCTACTCGCCAAACTGAACCAGAACCAGCGCGAAGCCGTCAGCGCCGGGCCGGGGGCCGTTCTCGTCGTGGCCGGCCCCGGCAGCGGCAAGACCCGCGTGCTGACCCACCGCATCGCCTACCTGATCCGCGAGATGCGCGTCTCGCCGTGGAACATCATGGCCGTCACCTTCACCAACAAGGCGGCCCGGGAGATGGAGCACCGGCTGGAGCAACTGCTGGACGGCCGCCCGCAGGGGCTCAACATGGGCACCTTCCACGCCATCTGCGCC
>CAYNOL010000180.1:3858-6799 GCA_964398825.1 uncultured Ardenticatenaceae bacterium | reverse complement strand
GGCACTCACTGCGTCCACCTGTCAGGTCTGGGCCGGCCACGTGGCGGGTTGAAAAGCGGCGGGTTGAAACCCGCCGCTAAGATAGAAAGTGCGTTAAAACGCACTGAAGATGGTATGCGCGCGGCTCTTCCAGTGCGTTTTAACGCACTTCCCGCGCTAGCGGTGGGTTTCAACCCACCGCTTTTCAACCCACCGCGAACATCGATAGCGTAACCTTTATAGAATTGACCAGTGGGCGCGACGAGCCTAACTTAATCCAGAGCGTTACTGCGTCCACCTCCGAGGTCTAGACACGGCGAAAGTCAAATGATCACAATCGGCAAACTGGAAAACACACCGCTGGGCACGATCTGGGTCGCCGCCTCGGCCGCCGGGCTGGTGGGCGTCTACTTGTGGGATGACCCGGAGCGCTTCCTAGCCGACACGGCCCGGCTGACGGGGCAAACGCCGGAGCTGGCCGCCGAACCCGGCCCGCACGTGACGGCCGCCCTGGCCGAACTCGACGCCTACCTGCGCGGCGAGCTGCGCGACTTCACGACGCCCATCGACTGGTCGATCCTCAAGCCGTTCCAGCACGAGGCGCTGCGTCTGGTCTACAGCGTGGGCTACGGCCAGACCACCAGCTACGGAGCTATCGCCGAGCGCATGGGGCGACCGGGGGCGGTTCGCGCCGTCGGGCAGGCCAACGCCAACAACCCCATCCCCATCATCATCCCCTGCCACCGCATCCTCGGCGCCGACGGCAAGCTCCACGGCTATGGCGCGCGCGGCGGCATTGAGACGAAGGCGTGGCTGCTGCGGCTTGAGGGGAGCTGGCTGATCTAGCTCGCGTCGGGCCACGCTTCAGCCAGGCGGCGGACGCCCTCGACGATCTCCTCGTCGGCCAACCCGCTGAAACCCAGCAGAATCGACGGCGGCGCGGGCCGCTCCAGATGGTATGGCGCTCCGGCATAGACGCGCACCCCGCGCGCGGCCGCCTCGCGCACCAGCCGGGCCTCGTCGACGGTCGGGTCGAGGTAAAGCATCACGTGCAGCCCGGCAGCCACCGGCGAGTAGCGCACCCGCTCCCCCAGCTCGTCGGCCAGCGCCCGCACCAGCACCGCCCGCTTCTCGCCGTAGAGCTGGCGCAGGTGCTTCAGATGGCGCTCGAAATGCCCTTCGGACAGGAAGTCGGCCACGGCCGCCTGGGTCAGCGTCGGCGCGCCGCGATCCACCAGCTCCTTGGCCTGCACGAACGGCGCCGTCAGCGAGTCGGGCAGCACCAGATACCCCAGCCGCAGCGCCGGGAACAGCACCTTGGAGAACGTGCCCACGTAGACGACGCGGCCGTCCTCGTCCAGCCCCTCAAGCGCCGCCAGCGAACCCCCTTCGTAGCGCAAATCGCCGTCGTAATCATCCTCGATGATGATCGCGTCCTGTCGTCGCGCCCAGGCCAGCAGCGCCAGCCGCCGGGCCAGCGGCATCGTGCCGCCGCGGGGGAACTGGTGGGTGGGGGTCACGAACGCCAGCCGCGCCCGGCTGTCGGCCGGAATCTGGTCGACGGGCAAGCCCTGGCTGTCGACGGCCACGGCCCGCAGCCGCGCCTGATGCAGCTGGAAGAGCGCGTAGGCGTCGCGGTAGCCCGGCGTCTCCACCACCACCTCATCACCGGGGGCCAGCAGCAGCCGGGCCAGGATGTCGATCGCCTGCTGCGCGCCGCTGACGATGACCACTTGGTCGGGCACGCAGCGCACCCCCCGCGCCCGCCGCAGATAGTCGGCCAGCGCCGCCCGCAGCGGGTAGAAACCGGCCGCCGAGCCATAGCGGGAGAGCATGGCGTCGTCGGTGGAGAGATAGCGCCCGAGCAAGCGCCGCCACACGTCATAGGGAAAGCGCTCGGCGAAGGAGCGGCCGAAGCCGAAGTCGATCTCCGGTCGATTGGCGGCGGGAGCGCGTTCGGCCGGCTGCCGCAAGCTCAGCGCCCGCTGCCCCCACTCCGTCAGCGTGGGGCGGAAGGGGCCGGCGTCGTGGGGCGCGTCGTCCTCGCCGGGCAGCGCCCCGGCGACGTAGGTGCCCGCGCCGACGCGCGTCTCGACGAACCCCTCGGCCGCCAGCTGCTCGAAGGCGCGGATGATCGTCACGCGGCCGACGCCCGACGCCCCGGCCAACTCCCGGCTGGACGGCAGGCGCGCCCCGGGGGCCAGCTCGCCCGAGAGGATCAACTCGCGCAATTGGCGGTACACCTGCCGGCTGGCCGGTTCGGGGGCGCGCTTGTCCACCGCTAACTCAACCACGTTGCGACTCATCACTTATTTCAGTATGATAACCGAGATCACCATGCCTTACCGCAGTACCGAAACCACCCGCCGCAAGAAGGACGCCAAACGAACCGCGATGATGCAGGCCGCCGTGCGCGTCTTCGCCGACAAAGGGTACCACGCCGCGACCGTCCGCGACATCGTCAAGGAGTCGAACGTGGCCATCGGCACGTTCTACTTCTACTTCCCCGACAAGGAGACGCTGTTCATCCACCTGTTCGAGGAGACGGCCGCCTTCCTGCTGCAGGCCATCGAGCAGGCGCTCAACACCCGCGCCGAGTTCCCCGCCCGGCTGGAAGCGGCGATTCAGGCTTATGTCAATGTCGCCTTCTACGAGCCGGCCGTCGTCCAGCTGTTGCTCGTCGGCGGCGTCGGTTCGGTGCCGTCGCTGGCCGAGCGGCGGGCCGAGTACCGCGAGAAGTTGATTCGCCTGTGGCAACGGCCGCTGACCGCCGCCGCGGAGAAGCACCAAATCCAGCCGCAGAACCTGCGCCGGACGGCCGAGGGGTTGGTGGGGGCGTTCGACGAGATGATCTTCCACGTCCTGTCGACGGCGCAGACAGAGCGGGACAGGCAGCAGGCGGTTAAGGATATGGTGGAGTTTGGGTTGCGGGCGGCGGGGTATTTGTTTACCTAGACGGCAG
>CAYNOL010000180.1:0-3758 GCA_964398825.1 uncultured Ardenticatenaceae bacterium | reverse complement strand
GCGGCCCTTCACTGCCGCCTCGATGAGCGCACTAAAGGGCGCAACTGCGAACGAAGCAAGCTCGTTTTATATCGCCACAACCGACACCGTCGACCCCGCGGCCGTCTTCTCCACATCAATCCGCGCCGGGAATTTGTCGCGCAGCTCGTCGATGTGGGTGATGACCAGGATGCAGGCGAACTTGTCCTGCACGGCGTTGATCGCTTCCACGAGCCGCTGGCGCCCTTCGGGGTCCTGGCTGCCGAACCCCTCGTCGATGACCAGCGTCTGCAGCCGCGCGCCGGCGCGCCGGGCCAACACCTGCGACAGCGCCAGCCGCACGGCGAAGTTGATGCGGAACTTCTCGCCGCCGCTGTAATTCTCATACGGCCGCTCGCCGCTGCTGTCCGAAATCTTGATGTCGAGCGTCTCGATGAGGCTGTCGGCCTTCGTCTTGGCCGCGCGTTGGGTCTCAAAGGTGACGCGCATGTCGCCGCTGGTCAGCCGGTCGAGCAGCTGGTTGGCGTAATCCTCGATCTCCGGCAGGGCCATCTCGATCAGCATCGCCTGCACCCCCTTGCGGCCGCACGCCTCTTCCAGCTGGCGCAGCAGGCTGACGCGGCGGGCGATCGCCTGTCGCTCGGCCGTCAGCGTCCGGCGGTCTTCGCGCCGCGTGGCCAGCACGTCGACGCGCTGGCGGGCGGCACCCGCGGCGCGGATGAGCCCAATGACCCGCTCGCGGAGCCGGATCAGCGCCGCCTCGGCCGCCGGCAGGTCGCCGATGCCGGCCTCTAGTTGCGCGACGGCCGCCTGGGTCTCGTCTCGCTGGGTGGTCAGCTCGGCGATGCGGGCCACGAGCTGCTCGCGGCGGGCTTCCATGTCGGCCAGGCCGTCGGCCAGCGGCTTGACGGCCGCCTCGGCCTGCAACAGCTTCTGGTGCGCTTGCGGGGCGGCGGCCAGTCTGACGCGCTCCGCCTTGGCCGCTTCCAGTTGTTGCGGGTCGTGGCCGATGGCGTCCAGATTGGCCCGCAGCCCGGCCAGCGCGGCGCGCTCCTCGGGGGCGAAGTCGGCCGCCGCCAGCCGCCGCTGCGCCTCGGCCAGCGCCGGCAGCCCCGCCTCGCGCCAGTCGGCCAGCGCCTGCGTCAGCTGCTCGCAGCGCGTCTCGTCGCGGGCGATCTGGGCCTCGACCCCGCGCATCTGATTGGCCAGTTGACGGGCAATGTCGGCCGCGGCCTTGAACTGCTCGACGCGGGCGGCCATTTCCGCCTGCTCGTCGTCATCGTCCAGCAGCCGGGCCAGCTCGGCCAGCCGCTCCGGCTCGTTGCCCTCGCGCAGCGCGGCCAGCCGGCTCTCGAAGTTCTGCAGCTGCGTCTCATAGCGGGTCAGGCCGGCCCGCTGGGTGTCGCGGTCTTTCTCCACGGTGTTGTTGCGCTTCAGCATGAGCTCAATGTCGGCTATCTCTGCCTCAAGCGTCGCGATCATGTCCCGATTGGCGCGGTACTTGCCGCGCATCTCCTCGCTCTCGCTCTCTAATTGCTGCACCAATTCCACGCGGCGCTCCGGCGCCAGGGGTTCGCCGCAGAACGGGCAGGTCGGTTCGTCGCTCGCGCTCAGCTTCTCCCGGCGCTCATTGATCCGGGTTCCTTCGGCGGCGATCTGCGTCTGTTCGGCTCTGACCCCGGCCAGCGCGACGTTCTTGTCGGCCAGCGTCTCGCGTGCTTCGACCAACTCGGCCGTCCGACTCTCAAGAACATCCAGCTTGGCGCGAGTCGCCTCGATGCTGGCCTGCGTGTTGACCAACCCCGACTCATTCGTGGCGATCTCGGCCGCGCGCGTCTCCAGTTGCACGCGCTCCATGCGCCACACCTCGTGCTGGTGGGCCAGCTCCGTCAGGCGGGCCTGGGCCTCGCGGTACGCCTGCTCCTCGCCGGCCACGGTCGCGGCTCGCGCCTGCAGCTCGGCCAGCTGGGCGCGGTTTTTGTCCAGCGCGGCGGCCAGCTCTTTGACCTCCAGCTCGGCCTTCTCGGCCCCCTGTCGGCGACCGTCCAGCTCGCGGACGTGCTGCTCCAGCTGCGTCTGGGCGCGGGCGATGGTCATCTCCAGCGGGTGCATCCGGCCGGTGATGGCGGCGCTGGCCTCGGCCTTCTCCTGCCATTGGGTGAAGGCGGCGTCGGCCGTCTGCCAGGCGCGGAAGTCGGCGTCGATCTGAGCGCGGCGGCCGATGACGTCCTGATAGCCGTCGAGCTCGGCGCGGCGCTGGGTGATGGTCGTCTCCAGCCGCTGCAGGTCCGTCTCGGCCTCGCGGCGCTGGGCGTCGGCGCGGCGCAGCAGCTCCCGCTGCTGGTCGGCCATGGCTTTGTTGCCGCGCGCCGTGGCCACCAGCGACTCCTGCAGGTCGCGCTCGGCCGTGGCCGCGCGCACTTCCATTTCGGCCAGCTCCATGGCTCGCGTCAGCTCCTCTTCCTGGGCCAGCTCGCTGTCGATCTCGGCCAGCTGTCGCTCCACGGACGCGCCGTCGCTCTCGGCCGCCTTGCGCTGCTCGGTGGCGAGGTCTTTGTAGTCGTCCCAGCGGCTGAGGCCCAGGATGTCGGCCAGCACCTCTTTGCGCTTGTCGGGCGTCTTGGTGGTGAACTCGTCCGCCTTGCCCTGCAGCAGGAAGCTGGCGTTGGTGAAGACGTCGTAGTTCATCCGCAGCAGCTTTTCGATGGCGGCCTGCGTCTCGCGCATGCGCGACTCGGTCAGCACCTGCCAGCGCTCCCCGGCGCGGGCCTGGAACTCCAACTCGGCGCTCTTGCCGGCCGTCTTGCGGCGGATGATGCGGTAGATGGCTCCTTCCAGCTCGAAGGCGAAGACGACTTCGGCCGCCTCGCCGCGGGCGGCGGCCGTGCGGTTGACGATGTCGTCGTCGCTCTTGACGCGGCTCTTGCCGAACAGCGCCCAGGTCATCGCGTCGAGGATGCTGCTCTTGCCGGCGCCGTTCAGCCCGCTGATGCAGGCCAGATGGATGCCGGCCATGTCCAGATCGGCCGTCTCCCGGTACGACAGGAAGTTTCGCAGGGTCAGTTGCAGCGGGATCATGATTCTACCGGTTCGGGCGGTGCGGCTTCACCCTGGGCGTGGATGCCCAGCACTTCCCCGGCCAGCTCCAGCAGGTCGTCGATGTCGGCGTCGGGCCGGGTGGTGGAGCGCCAGTACAGCTGCAGCAGCTCATACGGCCCCATTTCCTCGACGGACGCGAGGCCGCCGAACTTCGTCTTGTGGCCGCCGATGCGATCCTTCAGGATGCGCAAATCGAAGGCGCCGGCGTAATGGTCGTGGATCGCCTTCTCGTCGAGCAGCGCGTCATGTTCGTACGGATACTCCAGCCGCAGGCGGCAGATGGCCCCGGCGATGGCCTCGGCCGGGGGCAGGTGGCTGATGAGATACTCCATGAAGCCGTCGGGCTCAACGACGCGCACCATGTGGTCGTGGAAGGGGCGGGTCTCCACCTTCCGGAAATCCCACTTCGTCTCCCCGCGCGCCACCTCGGCCAGCACGTACCCCTTGGGCTCGCGCCATTCGCCGAAGTCGATGCGCTCGATCGACCCGGCGTAGACTACCGGCGGCTTGTCGTGCAGCGACTGGTGCTTGTGGATGTGGCCCAGGGCGACGTAGTCGAAGCGGGGGTCGGTGACGAGGTGCTTGCCGAGCACCAGGTCCTGGCCGAGCATGACCATGCGCTCGCTGCCGTAGGACGCGCCGCCGACGCTGGCGTGGGCGGTCAGGATGAGCGGCAGCGA
>CAYNOL010000179.1:0-6812 GCA_964398825.1 uncultured Ardenticatenaceae bacterium | reverse complement strand
CCGTGTCGTCGGGCGCCAGCGGGTCGAGCGACGACCGGGTGGCCACGCGATCGTTGAAGTCCTTCGACGAGCGCAGATTGATGTCCAGCTCCGGCCGGCCCAGCAGGATGAGCTGATACGCCTTGCCGCCGCGCGGGTCGCGGAAGTTGAGCAGCCGCCGCAGCTCCTTGAACTGCTCCGGCTCCAGCTCGTGGGCCTCGTCGATGATGACCAGCGGCAGCACCCCGCTGGCCGTCGTCTCGGTCAGGAAGTCGCGCAGCTCGTTGAGCTGGTCTTCGGTGGCGCGGCGGGTGCGCACGCCGAACTCGGCCGCGATGCGCCGCAACAGCAGCAAGCCGCTCTTCTTCGGCGGCTCGTCGACCCGCGCGGCCACGAAGTCGGGCCGGCGGTCATACCGGCTGTGGAACCACGAGGCCAGCGTCGTCTTGCGCGTGCCCACCTCGCCCACCACCACGGATGCCCCCTGCCCCGCCTCCACCATGTAGCTGACCTTCGACAAGGCGCGCCGCGTCTCCGTCGACAGGTACATGAAGCGCGGGTCGGCCTCGATGGTGAACGGCGCCACGACGACGCCCAGCCGCTCCCAATCCGGTTTGTATCGGCCCAAGTCGTTTTCCAAAAGGCTCTCTACCATGTTGTGTCTCCACTAGTTCCGACCGACCTGACAGGTGGGCGGCATCCAACGGCCTCACACATTCCGGCCACCACGCGCCGCCCACCTGTCAGGTCTTGCTACAGAGGGCAGGTTACAAACCTGCCCCTACCACACATAGCGCCACTGGTAGGGGCGGGTTTGTAACCCGCCCGCTACTCCGCGAACGCCCAGACCTGACAGGAGGGCGCAGTAAGGCCATTTACAAGTGAATAGCGTCGCGCGCCCACCTGCCAGGTCTACTGAAACCCATCAAATAACAGCCTAATAGTACAAGTATACAAGATACAAAGCCCGTTGTACAGAGGGTAAGCAGACGCTTTACTCCCTTATTGAGCAGGTACACGATCAATTAAACTAATCTATATGCTATAGATCATCTTGACAGCGCTAGTTTGGACTATTATACTGTGGATCGTCATGCATATAGCCAGTGAGCGGCCGATTCGGATCGCCTACCGGCTATGATCGTGGCAGAAGTCGGGGACGGCCGGCGGCCGAAGAGCCAACGCGCCCCACCCGACCGGCAAAAAAAGTGGCCCCGCGTCTTGCAGGGCCACCAGTATAAGCGACGGCCTCCTTTCCGCTTATCGGTGCCGCCAACACCGTGAGCCTAAGCTCGAAGCAGCGCCCCTTAATTGGGGAGGGGGATTTTATGTCTCCAAAGGAAGCCTACTCTATCCAGGTACGAGCATACCATATGCGGCCGATCGTGTCAATTCGAGTGATGAGTGATGAGCCACGAGCGACGAACGACGAGTTAAGTAGCGCGCTCTTCACTCGTCGCTCGTAACTCGCAACTCGTCGCTCTATCTGCTCCGCCTGGCTCAGGACAACCTATCCGGTGAAAACGCAGGGCTCGCCTGCCGATAGTTTCGCTTTGCCCGACGCCGGGAGCATGAGCGAAGCCGTCCGGGCCGCGCAAGAGAAGTTGTTGGAGATTCGCCGCTCGCGCGGCATCGACACACGCGGCCGAGCGACGAGCGACGAGCGACGAGCGACGAGTGAAGAGGCAGGGGATGGCGAGGGGGTTGGCCTGGCGGCGCTGCTGCAGTCGGGCCGGGCCTACCATTCGGAGACGCTGGCCAACCACCTGCGCGCGGCGGCCAAACGGCGCGGGATTGCCCAAGCAGACACGAGATACGAGATACGAGATACGAAAGCGGCGGCGCTCTCCCACTCTCCCAATCTCCCACTCTCCCAATCTCCAATCCCCAATCCCCAATCCCCAATCCTCCCCACCCCCCTGCCCCCTTCTTCCCATTCTCAAAGCGGCGATTATGTAAAGGTCTACCCCTCCCTCGCCCTCGGCATGCTGCGGCGCAAGAAGGCCGCCGCCGGGCGGGTGTGGCTGCTGCTGCGCCACGCCGACGCCGAGGGGCGCGGCCGCGTGGCCGTGGCCGACGCCGCCCGCGCGCTGGCGGCCGACGGCTCGCCGCTGCGCGTTTGCGGCCGCCGCCAGCTGGCCAACCTGCTGCGGGCCGGCGAGGGGCAGTTCTGGGAGCGCGACACCGACACCGACGGCCGGGAGTGGCTGCGGCTCTATTCGGCCGTGCGCGTGGCCGCCGGGCTGGGGGTGGCGCGGCTGGGCGGTTCGCCGGTGGCCGTGCCGCTGGGCGATCTGACGGGCACCATCGGCCGGGCCCGCGCCCACCTCTACGCCAGCTTCCACAGCGGCCGCGACCGGGCCGACCTGCTGAGCGGCGGCAAGCGGCCGCGCGGCCCCATCGCCCGGGCCACGCTGACGGTCCTCTCCGGCGCGGCCCCCAACAGCCAGCGCAACTACGAGCGTCGCGCCCGCGTCGTGCGCCACAGCGCCGTCGCCGTCGGCCCGCGCGTCGGCGCCGCCCGCGATGACGCGACTGACGAACACGAAGCGGCCTGGCGGCGCGGCCGGGCGCTGTTCCGCCTCACTGACCACGCCGGGCGGTTCGGCCGCCCCGGCGCCACCTATCTGGCCTGGCAACTGCCAAACGAGTACACCGGCCCGCACGCCACCTTGCCGCGCGGCCGCCAAAAGCGCCTCAACCGGGCGCTCGCCGACCTGTTCCATGACGGGATGACGGGCAACGACGAGCAGCCAATTACGAATGACGCATTACGAATGACGAATTCAGAGGCAGCGGGCGGCACGTGGCAGGCGGCAAGTGGCAAGGGGCACACGGCAAGTGGCGCCTCGTCACACGTCACTCGTCACTCGTCACTCGTCGCGCCACGCAAGCGGTTCTATGCCAACGGCAAGGCGGCCGACCGGGCGCGGCACGACGGCGAAAGGTATTGGCGCTATGGCACGGTGTGGCTGTGGCAGCCCGAGATACGCGAGATACGAACGGGCGCGGCAGCCGGCCACTTGCCACCTGCAGCCGGCCACCCCCACAACCCGAAAGATTTATCATGACCCATATCGCGTATCTCGTATCTCTTATGTGGAAATTGTTTGCACCCATAATCGGGATAAAGCTATGATTCCTGACTATGAACGTCCATATCCTTGACACCCACTTCCAGGGCATGGCCCAGGTCACGGCCGTCTATTTGGTCATCGGTCCCGAAGGGCCGGTGCTGGTGGAGACGGGGCCGGGGTCGACCCTGACCGCCATTCGCGACGGGCTGGCCGCCCATGGCTTGCGGCCCGGCGACGTCGGCCACGTGCTGCTGACCCACATCCACCTCGACCATGCCGGAGCGGCCGGCTGGTGGGCCCGGCAAGGGGCGCTCGTCCACGTCCACCACGTCGGCGCGCCCCATCTCGTCGACCCGTCGAAGCTGCTGGCCAGCGCCACGCGCATCTACGGCGACCGCATGGAGCAACTGTGGGGGGAGATGTTGCCCGTGCCCGAGGCGCAAATCCGGCCGCTCCACGACGGCGACATCGTCGAAGCCGGCGGCTTGTCGTTCACGGCGCTGGACACCCCCGGCCACGCCTGGCACCACCACGCCTACCTGCTCGATGACGGCGCGGGCGACCGAATCGCCTTCACCGGCGACGCGGCCGGGGTACGGCTGCCCCACGTCGGCGTGGTCAATCTGCCCGCCCCGCCGCCCGAGTTCCACCTGGAGACGTGGCTGGCGACGCTCGACAAGCTGACCGCGGCCGAGCTGAGCGCCATCTACCCCACCCACTTCGGCCCGGTGCAGGACGTGGCCGGCCATCTGGCCCAGCTGCGCGGGCTGATGACCGATTCGGTCGAGTTCGTCGCCGCGCGCGTGCAAGAGCTGACCGGCGGGCCGGCCGAGGCATTGCCGGGGCGGGAACCGCTGGCCCCCGATGTCCGGTCGCAGCTGCTGGACGAGTACGTCGCCTGGACGCGCGCGCGGGCGGCCGCGCAGAGCCTGTCGCCGTCAGCCGTGCAGAGCTACGAGCTGGCCAACCCGCTGTTCATGTCGGTCGACGGGATCTTGCTGTATTTGCGGAAGCGGGGCGGTTGAGCCCTCAGAACCCGGTTTCGCGGCGTCTTGACAACCCCTCCCCACCTATAGTAATGTGTCCCCATTAACGGGATACGGTTCCTTGGCGTCTGTCGCCTGGCGTTCATCGGAGAGTGTTCATATCAACACCGCCGTTCGCGCAGTTCGCCCCCTGGCCGCTGTTTCGGCCGATGCGCCGCCCGCGCGGCGCCCCGGCCGGGACGACTTCACGCGCGCCAATCCCCGGAAGATACGAGATACGAAATACGAAAGAAAGGACGCCCTTTCGTATTTCGTATCTCGTATTTCGTCTCTCGGCTAAGGAGAATCCCATGAAGCACATCATCCAATCCAGAGTGCCGGCCGTCGTGGCCGTGGCGTTGCTGCTGTTGGCGGTGGCGGCTGTGGCGGCCGGCTTTCGCGTGGGGCAGACGCGCGCCGCGCCATCGGTCAGCCCCGCCGTGGCGGTGTCGGTCATCGATGCAGATTGTCCCGCGAGCGTCATGGTGACCAGCGTGTACAGCAAAATCAGCGATATCGGCACATTCACCGTGCAGTCGCCCGATTCGACGGTGGAGTTGGCCTTCTACGGCCGCCTCTACGCCCTCTCGACCACAGGCACCGGCGTGATCTACGAGCTGCGCGTCGACGACGAAGCCAGCACCGTCGGCCGCATCCAGGCCAATCTGAAGACGGTCGAGTTAGGGACCATCACCGGCCGGCAGGCGCCGATGGGCGGCTTCTTCCAGGGGCTGGCGCCCGGCGAGCATACGGTCAGCATGTGGGCGCGAGCCTCGGGCCATGCCAACACCGCCACCAACGTCATGTACGACCCCGGCTGCTGGAGCACCGACCATGTGACGGTGAAGGAGTATTTGCCGTTCGGGACGATCGCCGTGCCGGCGGTCATCCGGTAAGAGATTCCAGATACGAGATACGAGATACGAATGCTCTCTTTCGTATCTCGTATCCATCGGTAAGTTAGGAGGGGATATGAACAAAGGAATAGTCATTCGCATTGCCCATCTGTCGCTTTTGGCTTCGGTCGTCGCCATTGTGGCATTGCTGGCCGGGCGGCCGTCGGGCGCGGCGCCGTTGGGTTGGATCAATGTCAAGCTCAATGGTGAGTTCCAGCCCGCGGGGAATGTGCGTTCCGACTGGGTATTCAGCCCCGACAGCCGCACCGTCGTCTACGTGGCCGACGCGGAGACGGACACCGCCCATGAGCTGTTCAGTGTCCCGTCTACCGGCGGGGTTGCGCCCCGGCGATTGAGCGGCTTGCTGCCCTCCGGCACGGATGTGGGACTCTTCAGTGTGACGCCCGACAGCAGCCGAGTGGTCTATATCGCCCCACAGGACAGTTTCGGGGTCCGTGAGCTCTATGTTGTAGACATCGACGGCGGTACGGCGAAGAAGCTCAACGATACCTTGCCGGACGACGGAATCGTCGTCGACTTCAAGCTCAGCCCCGACGGCAGCCGGGTGGTGTATCGGAGCGGGCGGATCATCGACGGGATGATAGAGCTGTTCAGCGTGTCAATTGACGGCGGCCCGGTGACGAAGCTCAATGCCTCGCTGGTGCTCGGCGGCAATGTGGATGAATTCTATGCCATCAGCCCTGACGGTAGCCGGGTGGTGTACATGGCCGACCACCAGACGGACGAGAAGTACGAGCTGTACAGCGTGCCAATCGGCGGCGGCACGGTGACCCGGCTCAACGGGGCACTGGTGTCCGGGGGGAATGTCAGCTCCCCCATATTAATCAGCCCCGACAGCAGCCGGGTGGTGTACCGGGCCGACCAGCAGGCGGACGAGAAGTACGAACTGTTCAGCGTGCCAATCGGCGGCGGCACGGCCCAGAAGCTCAACGGGACGCTGCTCGCCGATAGGGATGTGAGCTACTCCTTCCTCATTGCCCCCGACAGCAGCCGGGTGGTGTACATGGCTGACCAGGAAACGAACGGGAAGACAGAGCTGTACAGCGTGCCAATCGGAGGGGGAACACCAACCCGGCTCAATGGCCCGATGATACTTATTGGGGATGTGAGCAGCTTCCTCATTGCCCCCGACAGCAGCCGGGTGGTGTACATGGCCGACCAGCAGACGGACGAGAAGTACGAACTATACAGCGTGCCAATCGGCGGCGGCACGGCCCAGAAGCTCAACGAGGCGCTGCTCGCCGACAGGGATGTGAGCCCCTACTTCCTCATCAGCCCCGACAGCAGCCGGGTGGTGTACCGGGCCGATCAGCTGACGTTTGATGTGTTCGAGCTCTTCAGCGTGCCAATCGGCGGCGGCGAGCCGATCCGGCTCAACGAAGCGCAGATGGCCGGCGACGTGTCGCCTCATTGGGTCATCAGCCCCGACAGCAGCCGGGTGGTCTTCCACGCCGATCAGCAGACGGTTGGGGTGCACGAGCTGTTCAGCGTGTCCATTGGCGGCGGCGAAGTGGAGAAGGTCAGCGGCGAGATGGTGCCCCTGGGTTCGGCCGATTTCTTCAGATTCGACTTCAGCCCCGACTCCGCCCGGGTGGTGTACCTCGCCGACCAGGAAGTGGATAAACAGTTGGAGCTGTTCGCCACCTTCGACGACAGCCTGCTGGCGACGCCAGTGCCGACACCTTCGTCCACGGCCACGACCACCGCCACCGCAACGGCCACCGCCACGACCACGGCCACGACCACCGCCACGGCCACGACCACGACGACGCCCCCGGTCGCCACCCCACGGGTGTATGTGCCCGCGGCGTTGA
>CAYNOL010000178.1:0-6822 GCA_964398825.1 uncultured Ardenticatenaceae bacterium | reverse complement strand
TCGTTGTGGCAGCAGAGCGTGCAGCCGTTGCAAGGCACGTCGTACAGGCCGGCGTCGCGGCGCACTTGGTCGGCGATCAGATGGTTCATGGCGTGTCGCTCCGAGCGGCCGGGCGCCCGAGCTTGATTTGCAGTTGCACGTTCTCGCTCGACAGCGCCTTGACCTCTGCGGTCAGTCTTTCGATCGCCTCGGCTGCTGCCCACCGCACGGTGGCGCTTGCGCCCTTGCCTGGGTTGCGCAGAGCCTTGATGATCTCGGCGTCGCTCATGCCCGCTCCTCCCCCTGCTCGCCGCGCTCCTGCTCGATCTGCGCGCTATGCACTGGTCGCACGATTCTTAGCCTCATCTGACTGGATCGCTGCTGCCACCTCACGATCGACGTGCGATGGATCAGCAAAACGCGCCTGACTTGTGGCCGACGCGAGGTAGTAGACGCCTGCATCCGGGTGGCTCCTGTCGCGCAGCCACCTGTAGTTTCGTGCGTGCGTTGCCGCCACGCGCAAGTCCTGCGCGGCCTCGCCCCGACCTTCCATCGCCATCTCATGAGCGATCTTCATCAGTCGCACATACCAGCGGTTTTCTTCGTACCACGGCGTCATCATGTTCACGGCCTTTCCTCCTGCTCGATCTGCGCGTCGATGGGAAATACTCGCTCTGGCAGCGCCGCCTCTATCGCCGGATACACTGCATCGACGAACTCCTGCACGATGCGTTCTGCCGGGTCGATGTCGCATACGTCGTTCATGCGGTCGATGAAACGCCACACCACGCGCCCGATCGCCGCATCCTTCGCCAGCGCATCGCGCTCTGCCTGTGCCTCGTCGCGCTCGCGGGTGAGGCGGTCGATTTCGGCGGCGGCTTCGTCGCCGATCGGGTGCCAGCCGGTCGCGGACATAGTGCGCAGTCGTGCGATCAGGTCGGTCATTTCGGTTCCTTCGCCGCGAGTGCGGCACGAACAGTCGGCAACGCTTCCGCTGCCCGCGCCTCGCACCACGCGAGGTCGTCGCCCGGCTCACGATCTGCATCGCCAATGTCAGCGAGTGCAGCTTCGGCAATGACAAGCGCGTTGTGTAGCTGCTCGATCTGCGCCTCGGTCGGCTCGGGCTCGTCTGGAAATCGATCTTCTGCAACGATCATGTGCGGGTCGATCGGCTCGCTCACCGGCTGGCGCTCGTCTGCCATTTCGCCCTCCGCATCTTCATCACCGCCCTCAGCACATCATCGCGCGTCAGGCTGTCATCGGTCGGGTCGTAGGTGTAGCCATGCCCGTCGTATTTGATGCCGCCGTAGTGCCGGGCAATGCTCAACTGGCTGCGTGACACGCCGAAGAATTGCCAAGGCGGTTCGTACGAGAGAGGCTTCGGCGGCTCTTGCAGGGCGAGCAGTTCGTGTTCGGTGAGGGTCATTCTCTCGCCTCCTTCGCCATCGCGGCGTCGATAGCGGCGTCAAGCTTTTCGCCGCGCAGATCATGCGACCAAACGGGCGGCACGTAGCAACGCACCTCCCACCTCGCCCAGCGAATCGAGGAGTGGTCGGGGCAGGAGTCGCCTCGCAGCCACCGATATCGCTCCGCGTCGGCCCGCAGCCGCTTGATGCACTCGACTAGCTCAGGCTGCGTCATCTGCCCGCGGTCGCCCACGGCGAATCGGATGTCGGCAAGGCAGCGCATCCCGACCATATCGAGGTCGTGCTCGGTATGGTTCGCCGGCTCTTCGGCTTTGATCCTTTTCCACACCTCTCGATCACTCATTGACACTCTCCCAGCGCAGCGCGTACGGCCACCTCAAGCTCCCCGAGCGGCCCGTCCGGTTCAACTGGCCCCCGGTCGTCTTCGATCACGGCCCACGCCTCTGTAAGCACTCCCCGCAGCTGATCGGCCTTCACTTGCTGCGCGTCGATCACGGCCAGCAGCCGCTGGAGCACGCTGGCGTCGACATGCACGCGACCGTCATGCACAGACATGCCGGCCGGGTGCTGCGCACGCTCGATTTCGCGCTCTAGGAAAGTGCGGGTTGCGTCATCGAGCATCGGTATCTCCCATTGCCAGCGCGGCATCAATCCGCGCAAGATCCGCTTCGGCCTCGGGCACCCTGCCGAGTTCCTCGTGCCCTCGAAACGCGTTTCTCAGGTACGCGATCTCGTCTGCGACGTAATCGCGGGCGATGACAAGTGCATCGCGCAGCCGATCCCGCTCCGCGAGCAGAGCGCGAATCGTGTCGGGGTCGGCGGCGGCGATGTAGCCTGCATTCGCCTCCGACTTGCTTCCGCGCTCCCAAGTGATTTGCAATCCCGGTGGTGCGTACTGGCTTCCTCCGGGTGGCTGCGTGTCAAGCCATCCCCATGCGTGTCCGTCTGTGGTCGGGTGCCGATTGGTGCGGAGATACCACGGCCCCGGAGTCGGCCCAGCATTCAGCGCGTCGCGCAGGCGTTGGTAGCGGTCAGTCATGATTGCCTCCTTCGCTGCGTTGTACTTGGCCATCATCCAGATGGCGCTCGATTTCGGCAGCCGCATGATTCAGGTCGTCGCGCAAATCTTCCCACTCATCACTCCGGCCAAGTTTCGTGGCGGCCACCCGCAGACGCCTAATTAGTTGTTCAAGCGGGCCACGTGGATGGGTTGTCGCCATGCTTTTACTCCTTCGGCCCCGCCGCGATGGCGTCGCGCAGGCGTTGGTATTTGTCAGTCATTGTTCACTCCGCAAGTCACCGGCCCGAACCCACAAGGGCAATCACTGCGCTGGCAGACGTAGCCCATGACGGGCATGATCCGCAGGCCACAGACGCCGCACACAGCGACCGCGCCGTCGGGCGCCGACTCCCTGCTCGGCCACCGCTTGATCGGTTGGATGACGGGCAAGCCGTCTGCCTTCATCTTCTCGACGATCTCGGCGATGCGTGCGTTCGCGTAGCCGGGCATTGCCGCTTGCAGGTCGGAGAGCTTGCGCGAGGATGCGTGCAGGATGCGCAGGATGGTGGTGTAGGGGGAGTCGGTCACTCGATCAGTCCTTTGCGCAGTGCGATGGCGACGGCATGCGCGTCGCCGGATGCGCCGAGTTTTAGATACGTCACCTGCAAGTGCGTCTTGGCCGTGCTGTACTGAATGCCGGCTCGCTCTGCCGCCTGTTTCACGCAGAGCCCATTGGCGACGTGTTGCAGCACTTCGCGCTGTCGGGGTGAGAGCATCAGGCGGCCTCCGTCACGCGCGAGAACAGCACCTCAAGCTCTTCGAGGAACTCGCGCGCCATGCTCTCGATGGCTGCAATCTCGGCCGCGTCCGGCTCCCACTCGCGGATGAACAGTCGCTGCGGGCCGTTCACGCGCGGATCGTAGGAGACGAACACGGCTCGCTGTCTACGCACGCACGCGAGCTGCGCGAGGATCTGCGGTTTGTAGTCGTCAGGCACCGTGCCGTTGAGCACGTATTGCAGATGCGTCGTCGTCTTCGGGCACTTGAATTCGACAACCGTATCGCGGCCTTGATAGGCGTCACAGGTCGCGCCGAAGTTCTCGATCGACGGGTGATCTACGAACGTCGCAGGCACGAGAATCAAGCCCGTGGCTTCCTCGTACTCGGCTTTCGCGTTCGGCTCCTGGTCTATGCCCCAGCGCATTTCCGGCGACACGAAGCGATCAATCGACGCATCGGTCATGCGCTCGGCGACAAGCTCTTTCATCAGATCGGCGCGCGACTTCGCCCATCCGCCGCCTTTGAGCTTGGCGATTGCATCGGCCACGCGTGAGGCGGTCAACTTCCCACGTCTCTGTGCCAGCCACTCGCCCGACCCCTGCACGATGTAGCTCATCACTCGGCCTCGATCGTGTTCTGCGCGTCGAGGATGCGCTGCTTGGCGTCGTCTTTGATCTGACGCGCTGCTACCTTCTCTTCCTTCGTCAGCGTCGACCATGCGGCTTGCAGGTCGTCGAAGTCTCCGCAGGTATCGAATTCAGCGCGAATTTCCTGCGCGCGCTCGTCGGTCAGCGCAGGCGCGGCCGGCTGATGCACCGGCTCCGCATCGACGGTCATCGTCTTGCCTTCCATTTCCTCGGCGACCGGCTGCGAGCCGATCTCGGGGAACGCCTTGCGAAGCGCCTGCGCCTCGGCGCACTTGGCGATCTGCCCGTATGGGCGCTTCGCCCACATCGCATTCGGAGCGATGCTTTTGTCCCTGCCGCCCTTGACCGCGTAGTTCTCGCGCCAGCGTTCGTTCGCCGTGAATTCGGCGATCGCGCCATCGTCCATGCGGCGCTTGACGGTCACGCGGCACCATGCCGGGTAGGTGATCGTCATGCCGCCGATTTCCTCGGTCACATCCGGTCCGTACTCCGGCTCGGTGACGCCTGCGTAGTTGCCGGAGCGCGCGGCCTGCGTGCGGTACAGGCCGATGCCTGGCATTACCACGTCGCGCATCTCACCCGCTTTGCCGTCCCACATCGGCACGATATGCACGGGCTTCTGCATGGGATCAAGACCGGCCGCTTTGCAGTAGCCGAGAACGAGCTTGATCGACGCCGGGTTAGCGCCGGGGTACAGCGACGAACGTAGCACCTGCAGCAGCTCTTGCTCGGGCAGCGCGAGCGCGCCGCCTTCGACCTTCGTTACAGCGTTCATGTTTTCTCCCTCTCTGTCATCAACCGGCCGATCGTCTTGTTGATCGCCTTCAACTCGGTCATCTTGCGCAGCGACCAACGTAGGCGGGTACCGTGCCAGCCGTCCGGGCCGCGATGGCACGGTGGGCACAGGGGCAGTGCGATGTGCCACAGCCCCTGTTCCGGCTCATGCACTTCGGACGGGCCGTGCTCGTCGCAAACGACGCACTCCAACTCGGCAACGCGGGCGATGTGCCTGCGCTCTTCTGCCGTCGGGGCGCGTTTGTTCTTCGACTGCATTAACGCCGCCCCTCCACCAGCCACCGCGTCAGCACGAACGGCGCACGCCACTTCCTCAGTGCTTCGGCGCACGCCTTGCGCTCGGCTTCCTGCGCCAGTCGTTTCGCGGCGCGATCGGCAATGGCCTTCGCTTCCGCAATCGTTCGGGTCGGTTTCATTCCTCAGCCTCGCAAGCCGATTCAATCGGCATGTAGTGGATGCACCACCCGCGCGCCTCACGCTCGCCGTTGAAGAAGGCATGCGACACGATCTGCCCATCCGGCACAGGCGCCGTGCGCTCGCAACGCCCTGCCTGCGGGCACTGACCGGCGAGGCCATCGGCGCAGCGAGCAACGTCATTCGGCAGCACGGCTCGCCTCCCATGCGCGGTCGATCCACGCCTGCGCTTCTGCCATGCTCAGGATGTCGAGCATCTGCGCGGCCAGCGCGGCGCCGGTCATGTAGTGCCGATTCAGGCTGTCGCCGGGCGTGATGGCTTGCAGCACGCCGCGCAGGTAGTTGTCGAGCCGGTCCCGCTGTCGGTCGCGCAACGTGCCGGCGTCTCGCGCCAGCAGCCGGGCGCGGAACGTCTCGCGCTCGGGCAGCGCCGGGTCGCCGGGCAGCACCGGAAGATCAGCGAACGCGCGCATGGCGGCGTACTCGGGGGCGTCGTGGGCTTTCATGTCTAGTCCACAAGGCCGTGGATTTCGCAATAGAACGCGGAGCAATCCCAGTCTGCGTCCAAGATTTGCACGCTCGCTCGCCGAAAGTGCTTTTCACTTAACTCGCCTTCCAGAGAGGCGGGTATGTCGACTTGCACGGTCGTCACGATCCGCAGTAGGTCCGCACTGCCGCATTGCGGGCAGACTTTCTTACTGTGCCGGCACGGGCCTTTCGTGTAGGTGCTCATGCCTGTTCTCCAATCGGCACGATCGCCGTTTTGTGTGTCTTGGCGCATTCACTGCACAGCACTGCCCAATCGCCGACGTAATCGAGGCGCAGGAAATAGTCGTCGTGCTCCTGGCAGCCTTGTTCCTTGCCGGCTACGCGATACGGCTTCGATCGCTTCGCCCATTCGCTGTCGCGGCCCTGTTCGTAATTGAGGTTGGCGTCGTAGAACGTCTTGCCGTCGCATACGTCGCAAGCCCTGTAGTCGCCCCCTGCCATCACACCCCTCCGTCGATTGTTTCAAGCAAAGCATCTACGCCGTCATGATCTCGATAAAGCAGCAGTGATCTAATCCGCTCAATGGTTGGTCTCATTTTTTCAACCATCAATCCAGACGAGCAGCGCGTGCACCTGCTGCCATGCCTGCGCGGGCCGGTCGTCCAGCCAGTCGAGCACCGACACGAAGCAGAAGATGACGAAGGCCAGCATCAGCCCGTAGCCGATCGCCGCGGCGAGGATGTCGACCGGGCGGACGCCGCTGTGACGGATCTCCCAGTCGAGCCGGGCAAGGTCGGTGGGCCTCATGCCGCCTCCTTCTCTCGTTCGGTCTCGGTTGCCGGCTCGTCGGCGTCGGGGCGGATGGGGCGCAGCGCCCAATCGGGGACAACGCCGTAGAGGCTGCCGCGCCGGCCGACGATCATCGGCACGCTGACCGGGCGCGGGAACTCGACGACCCATCGATCAGGCGCAGAGGCCCCGGCGTGTATTACGCCGTCGGGCAGCACGAAATCTTCCATCGGCGCCGGGCGCAGGACCGTCACGATATTTCCGAGCCTGTCCTGCGCATCGATCGGTGCGCCCACCATGACCGCCAGGTCACCCGGTTTGCAACGCAGGCCGCTCATGCCGCGTCCTCCCACCTGTCGCCTTCGTCCTGCTCGCCGTACTTCTCGCGCTGCTCGCGCTGCTCTTCGAGGTTGCGGTACACGACGGCCTCGATGGACGAGCGCACGCCGACGATCAAGTCCTTGTAGGCAGCGGCAATCGCTTCCGGCCCCTGCTCGTATCG
>CAYNOL010000177.1:5476-6837 GCA_964398825.1 uncultured Ardenticatenaceae bacterium | reverse complement strand
TCGCTGGAAGCACATTGCGATTGGGTGGTTGATACCACATAAATTTATTAAAGTGCTGACAGCTTGCGCGATATTTCAGTTAGGAGAAGAAATGGGAAAGAAGATCGTTGTTTTGTTGTTGATGGTGTTGCTCATGATCGTCGCCGTGGCCTGCGGCGGCGGGCCGGCCGGCGGCCCGGGCGCGAGCCAGGGCGAGCCGACGACCGGCGACGCGGGCGAGGTCGAACTGGCCTCGGAGCTGAGCGTCTACAACTGGGCCGACTACATCGACGAGCAGGTGTTGGCCGACTACGAAGCCGAGTACGGCGTCGACATCATCTACGACACCTTCGCCTCGAACGAGGATTTGCTGACCAAGCTGCAGGCGGGCGCCAGCGGCTATGACGTCATCTTTCCGTCCGACTACATGGTGTCGCAGATGATCGAGCTGGGGCTGCTGGCCGAGATCGACGCCGAGGCCATGCCCAACTTCGCCAACATCGGCGAGGCGTTCAAGGACCCGCCCTATGACCCCGGCAACCGGCATTGCGTCCCCTACCAGTGGGGCATGACCGGCATTGCCTATCGCAACGGCCACCCCGCCTTTGCCGACGGGCCGCCCAATAGTTGGGCGTTCCTGTTCGACCCGGCAGTGACGGCCGAGTACGCGTCGGAAGGGATCAACGTGCTCAACGACCAGCGGGAGCTGATTGGCGCGGCGCTGTTCTACCTGGGCCTCTCGCCCAATTCGACCGACCGGGCCGACCTGGAAGCGGCGCGCGACCTGATCTTGCAGGCCAAACCGGCGTGGAGGACGTTCAACAGCGAGGATTACTACAGCACGCTGATGGAGAGCGACGAGATCGTCATCTCCCACGCCTGGAGCGGCGACGCGGCACAGGCGTTCTGGAACACCTATGACGAAGAGACGGGCGAGGGGGAGTGGCTGTTCACCGTGCCGACGGAAGGCGCGGTGCGTTTTGCCGACAACGTCTGCATTCCGGCCAACAGCGCGCGCAAGGCGACGGCCGAGCACTTCATCAACTACCTGATGGACGCCGAAGTGGCCGCGGCCATCACCAACTTCACCTATTACCCCAGCCCCAACGAGGCGGCGCGGGAGTTCATCGACGAGGAGATCCTCAACAACCCCGGCATCTACCCGCCGCCCGACGTGGCCGCCAAACTGCAGTGGCTGGAGGACGTTGGGGACGCGATCTTCGATTATGATGAGATGTGGACGGCGATTAAGGGGCAGTAGGCAGTAGGCAGTATTCAGTAAGTCAGTATTCAGTAAGTCAGTATTCAGTAGGTCAGTATTCAGTAGGTCAGTATTCAGTAGGTCAGTTTATGTCGGCGTACGCCACGCAAACTGACCTGCT
>CAYNOL010000177.1:0-5376 GCA_964398825.1 uncultured Ardenticatenaceae bacterium | reverse complement strand
GTCAGTATTCAGTAGGTCAGTTTATGTCGGCGTACGCCACGCAAACTGACCTGCTGTCTTACTGGCCTGCTGATCTACTGGCTTGCTGTTAATTGAATACTGGAAGCTTCCCCACTCAAAACTTATCTTCCGCAAACGAATCCGCATAGAACCAGGCGATGAGCCGGTTTTCGGACCACGGCCGCAGGGCGTTCATCATTTCGTTGCCCTGTTGCGAGACGAGCGCGTCGCGCAGGGCCGTTTCGTTGTCGAAGTAGGCCTCGACCTGCAAGTAGAAGCGGGACGGGCCGAACGGCTGGGACGTGACGCGGCTGACTTCGAGGCGGCGCAGGCCGGGCAGTGACTCCAGCAGCGGCAGGTGGGTGCTCGCGTAGAACTCGTCCAGCGCGGGCTCGTCGTCGACGCGGTAGTAGATCACGACGAATTTGTACATAGGCTCGTCGCTTAGCCGCCGGCCGTCCAGAGTGTGGCCAGTTGATCCTTCAGCTCGGCGCGGCGTATCAGGTAGGCGGCCTCTTCGATGGCCCCGGCCTCAAACTGATCATCGAGCTCGGCGATGGCCCGCAGCAGGGCGTCGGCCTCGCTCGATGACGGAAGGACGACGGCGGCGTCCTCCTCGTCGTCCCACTCATCCTCGTCATCATAGGCCGCCGAACGCTTCTGCCAGCCGCGCCACAGGAAGACGCCGGCCACGGCCGCCAGCAGCAACGCCCCGCCGCCGATGAGCAGCTCCGTCGTCTGGTCGCGATTGGCCACCGGCACGCCGCTGGCGTCGGTGATGAGTCGCGGCCGCCCTTCCAGCCGGATGGTGATCGTCTCGCCCGCGGGCACGCCCGGCCCGACGTAGTTGAGGAACGTCTGCCCCTGGCCGAAGGTTTGCGGCGCCTGCTCCACCCACGGCGAATTGGCCACCGACACGCCGGCGTCGGGCAGGATGATGGTGCTCGTGGCCGTGGTGTAGAAGATGGGATGGGCGATTGACATGCCGCTGCTGTAGGGCAAGGTGTAGCGGACGAGCATCGTCGAAGCCCGCTCGCCCGGCCGCATCGGCAGCGGGTCGGCCCAGCCGCGCGCCGTCTGCACGAAGTCGGTGGCCGGGATGAATGAGTCCATGGAACCGAAGGTGCGCAGAAATTGCAGGTTCTGGGCTCCCTCGGGCAAGGCCACTTCGAACACGCCTTGCGCCGGGTCGCCGGTGATCCCGGCGAACACGGCATCGGCGTTGTTGTTGACGATGTAGAGCTGGCTGACCTGGACGAACTCCTCGGCGAACTCCAGCACGATGTGGAGTTGGGCGATGTGGATGCCCGCCGGGTCGCTGGTCTTGTCGAAGACGGTGATGGGCAGGTCGAGTGTGGCGCTGTCGCGGTCGAGCTGGTCGGCGCTGCTGCTGAAGTTGAGGTCGGAGAACGGCGCGCTGGCGATGTAGATCCAGTCGGGCGGCACGTCGGCCACGTCGAAGCGGAAGGTGCCGTCGATGTCGGCCGTCGTCGTCAGCGCCAGCGTCTCCTGGAAGTCGGGCGTGAAGGCACGCAGCGACACGATGGCCTCGCTCAGCGCCTCGCCGGTCGTGCCGTTGGTGACCGCCCCGACGATGCTGCCCACCGGGATCGGCTCGTCGAGCGCGGCCAGGCTGGTGTAGCCGTAGCTGAAGGTGCGGGCGAAGTCGACGACGCGCAGCAGATCGTCGGCCGGGATGTCGTAATCGTGGGCTTCGATGGCGCCGGGGGCCAGGTCGGCGGCGACGGTCTCGTTGCTGCGGTTGAACCAGTACGGGATGTCGGTCAGCGATGGCGCGGGCGGCTCGGTGGCGGCCGCGTCGGGGCCGTCCCCTTGGCCGGTGTCGCCATGGCAGGCGGCGCACTGCGCCTGGTAGACGGCCGCGCCTGCCTCGACGCTCTCCGGCGGCGTGGCCAGGCTATAGACGGCGGCCACCAGATTCCAGCGCCCCTCTTCGTCGATAGGGTTGCTGCTGGCCGGGCCGAACGGCGGCATGCCCACGGCCGCCTCGCCGTGGGTGATCTGCTGGAACATCACCGACGGCATCGCCGCCTGGATGTAGGCCGCGTCGAACGCCATCGGCGCGGGTTGGCCCGCCTGCTGGATGAGCACGCCGTCCCCCTGGCCGGTGTCGCCGTGGCAATTGGCGCAGCGCTCGGCGAACAGCTCCAGCCCCGGCGACGCCTCCGGTGTGACCGCGGGCAGGACGGGGTCCTGGGCCGCGCCGATGTGGGGCATAAGCAACAGGGCGGCAATGACGAACAGAGGGAGGAGGGCGAACGCCGACAGCCGGCGCACAGTGGCCAGTTGAGAAGAGTGATTCATAGGGTGATTTGTGCGATGGCTCAGGCGCGGGCGGCCTGCGCGGTGCCGGCTTCCTCGGTGTGGTTGTGGCCGCATTTCGGGCAGAAGCGATCACCGGGTTCGACGCGGTGGCCGCACTGGGGGCAGAAGCGGGTCGCTCCGTTGGCCGCCGGTGCGGCGGTCGCGGCCTTCGCGGTCGATTGGCGTGCCTGCCGAATGGCCGCTTCCATCTGCTCGTCCAGTCGCTCCGGCGTGCGGATGCGGCGGACGGCGGCCTCGATCTGCGTGTCCAGGTTGGCCGGGACGCCGGCGGCTTCGACGTAGCCGTGGTCGTCCAGCTGCTTCATGATGATCGCCGCCTGCTTCATCATCTGCGGCCGGCGGGCCGCGTAAAGCTCCGGCGCGACTTTGGCCGCCTCGTAGTCGTCATCCAGCTCGCGGATGTCGCGCAGGATCGACTCCTTGCGCAGCAGCAGGCCGTCGATCTCCTCGCGGTTGATGCGGGCGTCTTCGTCCTCGTCCACCGCGAACGGCCGCGCCAGATAGAGCAGGACGATGAGCACCAGGCCCACGCCCATCAATGCAGAACCCAGGGTTAACCCTGATAGTATTGAACTCACGGTTTGGCTCCCACTAATCCGCCAGCATCTGCGGAATCAACGTATCGAGCAGCTGCTCGTCGACGGCCCCGATCGTGACGTGGCGAATGACTCCGTCCTTGTCGATGAAGAACGTCTCCGGCACGCCGGTGATCTCGTAATCATGCGAGATTTTGGTGCCCAGGTCGGGCGCGTGCGGGAAGGTGACGCCGAACTCTTCCATGTAAGCGATGGATTTGGGCTCCACGTCGACATAGGCCACGCCGAGGAAGACCACGCCATCGTCGCGGTACTTCAGCCATGCCTGCTCCAGCACGTCGGTTTCGTAGCGGCATTCGACGCACCACGAGGCCCAGAAGTTGAGCACGACGGGACGGCCGCGCATATCGGACAAACTGGCCGCCGAGCGGGTGTCCCATCCATAGCCGTCGAAGAACTCCACGTCGAAATCGGGCGCCACCTGGCCCACTTCGGGCCGGGCGGCGGTGGTGTTCAGCAAGCCCCAGCCCAGAACGGCCAGAACGGAGAAGGCCGCCACCCACAGCGCCACTGTCGACCAGCGAAACGGCTTTTTGCGCGGCGCGGCCTCGGCGGCGGGGGTGGTGATGTCACTAGTTTGCAGCGTTTCATTCATAGGTATTTACCCATTAAAGCTTACTTGTCGATTTCCTTCTCGACGCGGGCGATGTATTCATCCAGTTTCGGGTCGCCGGTGGACGAGCGGGGCTTCGGGGCCGGGGCGGCCGCTTCCGGGGCGCTCCGGCGCATGCCGCGCAGCAGCCAGCTGAACAGCAGCAAGCCCAGCAACACCCCCAGCACCGGCAGAACTCTCAGGATAACGAGACTGATTCCCCGAGGTGGCGGGTTGGAGAGAACGCCGTCGCCATATTGCCGGGCGAAGTATTCCAGAATCTCGTCGCGCGACTCGCCCGCGGCCAGCTTGGTGCGGATCAGCTCGCGCCAGTCGGCGCACGCTTGCGTCGGGCAGACATCCAGCGGCGTGCTCTCGCACTGCGGGCAGTAGACATCCTTGGCGATGGCGTTCACCTCGTCGTCGGTGACCGGCCGATCCTGCGCCAGCGCCACCGCCGGCAGCAAAGCCAGCAGCAGCGCCAGAAGTATGATGCGAAACAGCTTGTTGACAGCCATTGTAATTCTTGATCAGTCCCCGGCCGCCGCAATCGCCGGTCGTCGTGACCGGGCCGGCGCCTTATCGCGCTCGGGCCAGGCGGCGATGATCGTGCCCAGCACGAAGACCGCGCCGCCCGCCCAAACCCAGTTGATGAGCGGGTTCAGGTAGATGCGGAACGTGGCCGCGTCGGCGCTCGTCGGCTCCCAGTTGACCAGCAGCACGTAGAAATCCTCGGTGATGGTCGAGCGGGCCGACGGGATGGTCATCGGCTGGCCGGTGCGCTGGTACAGCTCGATCTTCGGCGTCAGCGTGCGCACGAACTTGCCGTTCTTGAACAGGCTGACGTCGGCCTGGGTGATGAGCAGGTCATCGGCCCCCGGGAAGCGAGTGACGGTGTTGAACCGCATCTCGAAGTCGCCCAGGGTGATGCTCTCGCCCGCTTGCAGGCGAATCTGCGTCTCGCTCTGGTACATGCCGTCGGCGACGATGCCGAAGGCCATGATGAGCACGCCGATGTGGATCCAGTAGCCGCCGTATCGCCGCCGGTTGCGGGCCATCAGCGTCGTGAACGCCGTCCACGGCGACTCGCCCTTGCGCATGCGCGCCCGCGTGCCCTTCACGAACTCCATGATCGTCAGCGCGGCCGAGAACGTCACCAGCCAGAAGCCGAGCAGCGCCGGCCACAGACGAATGCCGAAGATAAACAGGACGACGATGAACAGTGTCGAGGCCACCGCCGGCCACAGAACGGCGCGGCCGAGGCGCTGGATGCTGGTGCGGTACCACATCGTCAGCGGGGCCACGCCCATCAGCAGCACCAGCGCGGCGAACAGCGGCGCCAGCGCCCGCTCATAGACGGGCGGCCCGACAAACCCCTTCTCGCCGGTAAACAGTTCGGAGAAGATGGGATAGTAGGTGAACAGCGCAACCACGGCCAGAATGGCCATGATCAGGAAGTTGTTATAGAGGAAGGCCGCCTCGCGCGACAGGTAGGAGACGAGTCGATTTTCCGATTGCAAGTTGTCGCGGCCCAACGTGATGCAGATAAGCGAGAAGACGAACATGATCACGCTGAAGCCGAAGAAGAACGGGCCGATGGCCGACTGGGCGAAGGAGTGGACGGACGAGATGACGCCGCTGCGGACGATGAACGTGCCCAGGATGACCAACAGATAGGTCAGCACGATGAGGAACATGTTCCACATCTTGAACATGCGCATCTTTTCCTGGATCATCACCGAGTGCAGGAAGGCGGAGCCGGCCACCCAGGGCATGAACGAGGCGTTCTCCACCGGGTCCCAGCCCCAACAGCCGCCCCAACCCAGCACGTCGTAGGCCCAG
>CAYNOL010000176.1:0-6837 GCA_964398825.1 uncultured Ardenticatenaceae bacterium | reverse complement strand
AGGAGAGCGGCGGCTACGCCTTCCGCGGCCACGCCCCCGACCGCGACGGCATCCTCGGCGGCCTCTACCTGCTCGATCTGATGGTGCAGACGGGCAAGAAGCCGTCGCAACTCATCGACTGGTTGTTCGAGAAGGTGGGCCCCCACTACTACGATCGCATCGACACCGCCTTCGAGATGTCGCGCCGCGACGAGGTGCGTGAGCGCGTGCTGGCCGCCCGGCCGGAGACGATCGCCGGGCTGAAGGTCACCGAAATCTCCACCCTCGACGGCTTCCAGTTCCACATGGAAGACGGCGGCTGGCTACTCATTCGCTTCAGCGGCACGGAGCCGATCATCCGCGTCTATACCGAAACGACGCACGAGGACAAGGTACAGGACATCCTCCACGACGGGCTGCGCATCGCCGGCCTGAAGCCTTAGGCGGCAACCGATCATCATGGAAAAAGCGTTTCAGGATTACTACCCCGACGAGGTGAGCCACTGCTACGGCTGCGGCCGCCTCAACGAGCACGGGCTGCAGATTAAAAGCTACTGGGATGGCGACGACTCCGTCTGCTTCTTCCAGCCGCGCCCCTACCACACGGCCGTGCCGGGCTACGTCTATGGTGGCTTGATCGCCTCGCTCATCGACTGCCACGGCACGGGCACGGCCGCCGCGGCTGCCTACCGGGAGCAGGGGCGCGGCATGGACACCGAGCCGCCGCTGCGCTTCCTGACCGCCTCGCTCCACGTCGACTATCTGAAGCCCACACCCATCGACAAGCCGCTGGAGTTGCGCGGCCGGGTGAAGGAGATCAAGGGGCGCAAGGTCATCGTCGCCGTCGATCTGCTGGCCCACGGCGAGGTCTGCGCCCGCGGCGAGATCATCACCGTCCAGGTCCCCGACGACTTCATGGCCCGGCTGATGGGCGATTCCGGTTGACGCGGGGAGCTCGTCCCGACTAAATGGCTGAGCCGCTGCAGTTGATCGACACCCATTGCCACCTCGACGCCCGCGCGCTGGCCGACGACCGCGCGGCCGTCGTCGCCCGCGCGGCCGAGGCCGGCGTGGAGCGCATCGTCGTGCCGATGATCGATCTGAGCAACGCCCGCGCCGTGCTCGACCTCGCCGATCGCTTCGACGGCGTCTATGCCGCTGTGGGTATCCACCCCAACTCGGCCGCCGGGTGGCGCGACGAGTGGCTCGACGAAGTGCGCCATCTGGCCGCCCACGCGAAAGTCGTCGCCATTGGCGAGATCGGGCTGGATTACTACTGGGACAAGACCCCGCCCGACGTGCAGCACCGCGCCTTTGCCCAACAGCTGGCGCTGGCGGCCGAGCTGGGCTTGCCGGTCATCGTCCACAACCGCGAGGCGAGCGCCGACCTCATCCGGCTGCTGGCCGGTTCGTCGTTGGCCGGCCGCGCCGAGCCGGGGGTGCTCCACTCCTTCTCGGCCGAGTGGGACGTGGCCGAGCAGGCGCTGGCGTTGGGTTTCTATCTCGGCTTCACCGGCCCGCTGACCTACAAGAAGGCCGACGAGCTGCGCGACATCGCCGCCCGCGCCCCGCTGGATCGCATCCTCATCGAGACCGACGCCCCCTACCTGGCCCCGCACCCCCACCGCGGCAAGCGCAACGAGCCCGCCTACGTGCGCCTTGTCGCTGAGCAGTTAGCCGAGGTGCGCGGCCTCTCGACGGCCGAAGTCGCCCGGGCCACCACCGCCAACGCCGAGCGGCTCTTTCGTCTGCCCGCCTGAGCGACACGCCCATGACCCCCGATCTGTCCGTCATCGTCGTCAACTGGAACGTGCGCGATCTGCTGCGCGACTGCCTGCGCTCCATTGAGCGCGGCCGGGGCGAGCTAACCGTTGAGGTGATCGTCGTCGACAGCGCCTCGGCCGACGACAGCGTGGCCATGGTGCGGGCGGAGTTCCCCTGGGTGCGGCTCATCCCCTGTGACGAGAACGTCGGCTTCCCGCGCGGCAACAACATCGGGCTGCGCGAGGCGACGGGTGAGCTGCTGCTGCTGCTGAATCCCGATACGGTGGTGCTGGACGACGCCCTGGGGCAGTTGGTCGCCTTTCTGCGCGCCAATCCCGACGTCGGCGCGGTGGGCCCGCAACTGCTCAACGCCGACGGCACGGTGCAGTCGTCGCGCCGCCGCTTCCCCACAGCCGCCACCGGCTTCTTCGAGAGCACGTGGCTACAGGGGCTGGCCCCCGGCGTGCTGCGCCGCTACTACGCGCTCGACCTGCCCGACGACGAGACGGCCGACGTCGATTGGCTGACCGGCGCCTGCATCATGGCCCCGCGCAGCACCTACGAGGCCGTCGGCGGGCTGGATGAGGGATATTACATGTACTCCGAGGAGCTCGACTGGTGCCGTCGCATCAAAGCCACCGGCCGCCGCGTGGTCTACTACCCGGCGGCACAGGTCACCCACCACTCCGGCAAGAGCAGCGAGCAGGCGGTGACGGCCCGCCACGTTAATTTCCAGCGGGCCAAGCTGCGCTACTTCCGCAAATACCACGGCCGCGGGCTGACGGCCGCGCTGCGCCTGTTCCTGCTGGCGGGCTACGCCTGGCAAATGGCGCTCGAAGGGGCAAAGGGACTGCTCGGCAGCAAGCCGGCGCTCCGGCGACAGCGCGTGCGCGCCTACTACGATGTAGTGCGGTCCGGCCTGCGCCCGGCGGGGTATTGACCCATGCGCATCGGACTGGTCACCGGCGAGTACCCGCCCATGGAAGGGGGAGTAGGGGCGTTCACCGAGCAGTTGGCCCGGGCGCTGGCGGCGCTGGGCCACGAGCCCCACATCATCACCTCGCGTCTGGCCCGGCCGCCCGACGCGCCACGCAAGCTGTCGGCCGTCCGCGAGCCGATCCCGCTCGGCTTCGCCCAACTGCACTCGCGCATCAATCGCTGGCGTTGGCCCAGCCTCTCGGCCGTGGCCGACATCGCCATTCGCTATGACCTCGACGTCGTCAATCTGCAGTACCAGGCGGCGGCGTTCAACATGCGCAGCGCGGCCGTCAACTATTTGCCGTGGCGGCTGCGCTCCATCGCCCCGGTGGTGGTCACCTTCCACGATCTGCGCGTGCCCTACCTCTTCCCCAAGGCGGGGGGCTTGCGCGAGGGGGTCGTGCGGCGGCTGGCGCGGACGGCGCGCGGCTGCATCGCCACCAACGCGGCCGATTACCAACTCCTGCGCGGCTGGACAAGCGCCCCGACGGCCCAAATCCCCATCGGCAGCAACATCGACACCTACACGCCCAACCACGTCGAGATCGAAGAGGTTCGCCAACAGTTGGGGTTGCGTGACGGCGACTTCCTGCTCGGCTACTTCGGCTTTTTGAACGAGACGAAGGGGGCGGACGCGCTCATCGACGCGCTGGCCCGGCTCGACGGCCGCTACCACCTCGTCTTCATCGGCGGGCAGACGGGGGCCAGCGACCCCGATAATAACCGGCAATTCCTTCAGGCGCTGCGAGCTTGCATCGACGCGGCGGGCCTCAGCGAGCGCGTGCACTGGACGGGCTTCCTCGGCCCCGAGCGCGTCTCCACCTATCTGGCCACGGCCGATCTCATGGTGATGCCCTACCGCGACGGCGTCTCGCTGCGGCGGGGGACGCTCATGGCCGTGCTGGCCCACGGGCGGCCGCTCGTCACCAGCCACCCGCCCGAACCGGCGCCCGAGTTCCGCCACGGCGAGACGATGTGGCTCATCCCGCCCGACGACGCGGCGGCAGTGGCTGAGGCCGTCACTGCGCTGGCGGCCGACGCGCCCCTGCGTCGCGCGTTGGGCGACGCGGCCGGGCAACTGGCGCACTCGTTCGGCTGGGACCGCATCGCCGCCCAGACTGTCGCCTTCTACGAGACAGCAATGGGCTGAGCCGGCCCCGCCCGCGCCCCCTTCCCGTAGGGTATTCATGGCGCAGGCAACGATGACCAAACGGACGGCCGCTGTTAAAATCACTCTGATGCATTCGCCTTCAACTACCGAGCGCCGCATCCTTGCGCTCATTCTCACCCTCTTCGTGCTCCTCGGCTTCACCTACGCCCTCGTCACGCCCGCCTTCGAGGCGTCGGATGAGTTGTGGCACTATCCGATGATCCAGCACCTGGCCGACGGAAACCCGCTGCCGGTGCAGGTGTTCGATCCCGCCCAAGCCGGGCCGTGGAACCAGGAGGCCAGCCAGCCGCCTCTCTACTACTATCTCGGCGCGGCGCTCACCTTCTGGATCGATCAGTCGGATATGCCCATCGTTCGACGGCTGAACCCCCACGTCGATAACGGCGTCATCACCCCCGACGGCAACAACAACCTGGCTGTCCATGACCCGGCGCTCAACCCGTGGGCGGGGACGCTGCTGGCCGTGCGCGTGGTGCGCCTCTTTTCCGTGCTGCTCAGCGCCGCCACCGTCTACCTGACCTACCGCATCGCCGGCGAGACCGCGCCCGGCCGCCCCGAGATCGCCCTCGGCGCGGCGGCCGTCAACGCCTTCCTGCCGATGTTCCTGTTCATCAGCGGCGCGGTGAATAACGACAATCTGGCCGTACCGTTGGCCTCGCTGGCGTTGCTGCTGCTCATTCGCGTCGTCACGCGGCGGCGGCTCGATTACTTCCCGGTTAGATGGACGGAATGGGCGCTCATCGGCGTGGTCATCGGCCTGGCGACGCTGACCAAAGAGGGGACGCTGGGGCTCATCCCCATGGCCTTCGGCACCATCGTGGTGGCTGCCTGGCAGCGGCTGGCAGCCGAGCGGGGCCAATGGCGCGCCCCGCTCGTCGGCATGGCCTCGGCCGCGCTGTGGGTCATGCTGCCCGTGCTGCTCATCGCCGGCTGGTGGTATTACCGCAATATCGTCCTCTACGGCGACTGGCTGGGCTGGAGCGCCTTCATCGCCGTGCTGGGGGAGCGCGGCCACCCTGCCTCGCTGGCCCAGCTTTGGGGTGAGCGGCGCGGCTTCCTGATGTCGTTCTGGGGCTTGTTCGGCGGCGTCAACATCCCCATGGCGTCGTGGGTCTACACCCTGCTCAACGGCGTGCTGGTGCTAAGCGTCGCGGGTTTCGTGCTCTACTTCGGCCGCTTGACCTTGGCCGAGCTTCGCCGCCGGCGCGCCGATGACGAGTTATGGTTCTATCGCCTGCTGCGCATCGTGGAGCGCCACTTCGGCCTCATCGTCAATCTGCTGTTCGCCGCGGCCGTCGTCTACGGCCTCATCCAATGGGCGACGACCACGTGGTCTTCGCAAGGGCGACTGGTCTTCACGGCCATCTCCTCGCTGTCGACGCTCATGGCTCTCGGACTGGCCGGCTGGCTGCCCCGGCGGCCGGCGGCGGCCGTCCTGGGCGCGTTGGGCCTCTTCCTGTTCGCCGTCGCGGCGCTGGCCCCCTGGCTGTGGATTCGTCCCGCCTACACGCCGCCCCCCGCCGCGCCGCCGCCGGCCGAACGCATCGACGCCGACTTCGGCGGCCGGATGCGCCTGGCCGGATATGAAGTAGAATACGACGAGCTGCGTCCCGGTGAAACGGTGCGCGTGCGACTGGAGTGGGACGTCTTGCAAGCTATGGAGCGCGACTGGAGTGTATTTGTGCATCTGAACGATCCCGTCCTCGGGCAGCCCATTGCCCAGCGGGACATGTATCCCGGCCGCGGCCTGCTGGCCACGAGCTTGCTGGAGCCGGGCCGGCGCGTCGTGGATGAGGTCGTGCTGACCATCCCGACGACGGCCGTCACCCCGGCCGAGCTGGAGCTGGCCGTCGGTCTCTACGACTACCACAGCGGCGAGCGGCTGGCGCTGCCCGACGGCCGCGACGCCGTGGCCCTCGGCACACTCCCCCTGGCCGCGCGCGACGGCAGCTACCCCAACCCCGTCTCGCTGTTCTTCGAGCATGGCCTGGAGCTCGTCGGATTCGCCGTCGAGCCGCGCCGCGTGGCCGCCGGGGGGAGCGTCGAGCTGGCCACTTACTGGCGGCCGTCGCGCCCGCTGCCGGCCGACTTCACCTTCTTTGCCCAACTGGTGGACGCCGACACCACCCGCTACGCCGCCAACGACGTCGCGCCGCCCCGACCGACGAGCCAGTGGACGCCCGGCGAAGTCGTCGAGCTCCACCTGCCGCTGGCCGTCGACCCGTCTGCGCCGCCCGACACCTACCCGCTCATCGTCGGCCTCTACACGCGCACGCCCGATGGCGGCTTCGACCGGCTGCAGCAGGTGTCGCCCGACGGCCGCCTGACCGACGACTTCCTCATCCTGACGCTCGTGAGGGTGGACGCGCCATGACCACCGCCAACCGCACTGACAAAGGACGGCTGAACCCCGTCGACTCGCCGCTGGCGCTGGGGCTGCTGGTGGGCCTTACGGCCGTGGTGGCCGGCGTCGTGCTGGCCTTCGGCGGGCCGCTGGCGGGGGCGGCCGTCGTCGTCGGCGGGCTGTCGACCTTCCTCGTGCTGCGCAACATCGAGCTGGGCTTCTTCGCCGTCATCGCCGTGGTGGCCTTGCTGCCGTTCGCCACCATCCCGATCGACATCGGCCTGACGCCGACCTTCCTCGACTTCGCCCTGGGCGCGGTGGTGGTGGTCTGGCTGCTGGGCATCGTCAGTGGCCGCCAGCGCCGCGTCATCACCGCCCCGGTCACCCTGCCGCTCATCCTGTTCATCATCGTCGCTATCTTCTCCTTTATCTTCGGCCTGGCCAACGGCCCTTTGACGCCGACGCTGCTGCGCAAATTCGCCGAGTTGATCCTTAGCCTCGGTTTCGTCCTCATCGTCATCGACTACGATCCCGCGACCCCCGAGATCTAGCCGCTGTCCCTACACGACGCTCTTCCGGGCGTGGCGGCGGCGGCCGTGGC
>CAYNOL010000175.1:0-6849 GCA_964398825.1 uncultured Ardenticatenaceae bacterium | reverse complement strand
TACCCCGGCCACCACACCGAGGCGCTGCTGAAGGAGCGCGTGCTCTACCACGAGCGTGGCTACGCCGAGCAGGCGGCCATGCTGCTCCACTCCCCGGCGGCGGTCATCGCCGAGGGGATCGCTACGATGGCATTAGAAGCGATCTTTCCCGACGGCGACCATCACGAGTGGAACGTCGAGGTGATGTTCCCGGCGGCGGGTATACCGGCGCGGCCGGGGTTGGCCGAGCAGCTACGCGCCATCTCGGCGGCAAGCGACGCGCTGCGCTACGTCAGCGGCAACGTCGCCATCCTCTACAACACCGGCGAGCTGTCGCGCGAGCAAACGATCGAGTACATCCGCGCCTACGGCTTGGCGACGGCCGACCGGGCGGCCAAAAGCTTCAGCTTCATCAGCCACCCGCTCTACCGCTCCTATCCGTTCACCTACACGGCGGGCTATGACCTGATCAAAGGCACGCCCGACCCGGCGGCCACCTTCCGCCGCCTGCTCGTCTCGCAACAATTACCGTCCCAACTCAACTCCGGTTCAAACGGATAACGCTATGGCCGAAACGCAAACCATTTCACCCTCTGAACTGATGATCATCGCCGCGTCGCGCGCGCTGCGGGGCAACCGCACCGTCTTCGTCGGCGTCGGCGTGCCCAATATCGCCTGCAACCTGGCCCGGCGCAGCCACTCGCCGGAGATGGAGCTGGTCTACGAGAGCGGCGTCTTCGGCGCGCAGCCGGCCCGCCTGCCCCTCTCCATCGGCGATCCGACGCTGGTCAGCGGGGCCACGTCCGTCGTCAACATGGCCGATCTGTTCATGCTCTACCTTCAGGGCGGGCTCATCGACGTGGCCTTGCTCGGCGGGGCGCAGATCGACCGGCACGGCAACCTCAACACCACCGTCATCGGCGACTACGCCACGCCCAAGACCCGGCTGCCCGGCTCCGGCGGCGCGTGCGAGATCGCCATCAACGCCCGGCGCGTCTTCATGATCATGCGCCTCTCCAGGCGGGCGTTCGTGGAGCAGCTCGACTTCCTGACCAGCCCCGGCCACCTCGACGGCGGCGACGCCCGCCAGCGGCTGGGCCTGCCCGGCTACGGCCCCGACCGGGTCATCACCGACAAGGCGCTGTTCACCTTCGACAACCCGGAGCGGGAGATGATGCTGGTGGAGCTGGCTCCCGGCCAGACGGTGGAGAGCGTGCAGTCGGCCGTCGGCTGGCCGCTGCGCGTGGCCGATTCGCTGCGCGAAATGGCGCCGCCGACGGACGAAGAGCTGTTCATCCTGCGCGAGCAGCTTGACCCGCAAGGATTGTATCGCTAGAGCCGGACCTCAGAGGTGGGCCCCCCAAGCCGCTTGCCCATCGAGGCCGTTGGCGCGCGCCCACCTCAGAGGTCTTCATCAGGAGAGCCAACCATGACCTATTCCCATCCACAGGGCAACGTCTTCTACCGGACGATGAACCACCCGCGGCCGATGATCGCCCGCGGCGAAGGCATCTACCTCTACGACGTAGACGGCAAGCGCTACATCGACGGCAGCGGCGGGCCGCTGGTGGTCAACGTAGGCCACGGCCGCGCCGAGATCGTCGAGGCGATGACGCAGCAGGCCCAGGCCGCCGCCTACGTCCACGCCATCATGTTCACCAGCCGGCCGCTGGAAGAGTACGCCGCCGCGCTGGCCGGCGTCGTGCCCCTGCCCCAACCACGCTTCTACTTCCTCAGCAGCGGCTCCGAAGTCGTCGAGGGAGCGATCAAGCTGGCGCGGCAGATCCAGATGGCGCGGGGGGAAAGCAAGCGCTCCATCGTCATCAGCCGCTGGCAGAGCTACCACGGCATGACGCTGGGGGCGCTGGCCGTCAGCGGCCGCCCCGGTCTGCGTGCCCCCTACCTGGGGATGCTCAACGACATGCCCCACGTCTCGCCCCCCTATCTCTATCGTCACCCGGCGACAGGCGCGGAGCTGGCCGCCGAGCTGGAGCGGACGATCCTCGCCTACGGCCCCGAGAACGTCGCCGCCTTCCTGGCCGAGCCGATCAGCGGCGCGTCGCTGGGCGCGGCCGCCCCGCCCGACGACTATTGGCCGTGCGTCCGCGACATCTGCGACCGCTACGGCGTCCTGCTCATCGCCGACGAGGTGCTGGTGGGCCTGGGGCGCACCGGCGAGTGGTGGGGACTGAACCATTGGAACGTTCAGCCCGACATCCTCGTGTCGTCGAAGGGCGCGGCCAGCGGCTACTTTCCGCTGGGCGTCATCGCCGCCAAGGGGGACGACGTGGAGCAGATCCGGCAGAAGCTGGGCGATTTCAACCACGGCGGCACGTTCAGCCACCACGCCGTCGGCGCGGCCGCCGGGCTGGCGACGCTGCGGATTTTGCAGCGCGAGAAGCTGATCGAGAACTCGGCCGCCATGGGCGTGCGTCTGGGGGACGCGCTGCGCGAGCAGCTTGGCGATCACCCCCACGTCGGCGACATCCGCGGCCGGGGCCTCTTCTGGGGCATCGAGCTGGTGCAGGATCGGCCGACGAAAGAGCCGTTTCCGCTGTCCGACGGCGTGGCCCGCCGCGTCTGGAACCGGGCGTTCGAGCTCGGCTTGGTGGTCTACTACTCCACCGGCTGCGCCGACGGCAAGAACGGCGACGTCATCATGCTCGGCCCGCCGCTGATCATCGACGAGGCCCAAACCGACGAAATGGTGGCGCTGCTGCGGGATGCGATTGTCAGGGAGTTAGGATGAATCTTTTAGCCACGGATTTACACGGATAAGGCGGATTAAGACGGATTTTTTCTTATCCGTTAAAATCCGTTTCATCCATGAAAATCCGTGGCTAAATATTTCTTATTAACACCTTCCGCACACCAGGCCGGGCGGCGTGGTCGAAGGCGGCGAGGGCGTCGCTGAGGGGGTATTCGGCTTCGATGAGCGGGCGGACCTGGACGCTCAGGCCGGCGCGGGCGCGCTCCCCGGCCGTGGCGTTGGCCGCCAGTAAGCGCAGCGCCGGCGCGAACGGCCCGCAGCGTGAGCCGACGACGGTCAGTTCGCTCACCACCAACTTGGTCAAATTCACGTCGGCGTTGCCGTGGAAAGTGCTCTTCAGCACCAGCGTCCCCCGCGGCCGCGCCAGCCGCAGCGAGTGAGCCAGCCCGGCCTCGTTGCCGGTCGCTTCCACGACGAGGTCGAAGCTGTTGTCCGGCTGATCCTCGGTCAACCCCGTCCTCAACCCCAGCCGCGCCGGCAGCTCCAGCGTCTCCGGCCGTCGCCCCAGCACCACCACATCCCCCGCGCCGAGAGCCAGCACCTGGGCCGACAGCAAGCCCAGTCGCCCCGGCCCGACAACGGCGATGCGCGCCGTCGGCCGGATGTGAAGCTGCTCCCGAACGCGCACCGCGGCGGCCAGCGGCTCGGTGAACACCGCGTCCTCATCAGCCACCTCGGCCGGTACTTCCAGCAGGTTCACCACCGGCAGCGTCACCCATTGGGCGAAGGCGCCGTCCCGGTCGTGGATGCCCAGCGTCGTGCGGTTGGGGCAATGCTCCGGGCCGTCGCCCAGGCAGATCTCGCACCGCCGGCAGCCCAGGTTGATGCCGCCCACGACGCGACGGCCGATCCAGTCGGCATCGGCCGCCGAGCCCGTCTCCTCCACCACGCCGACGAACTCATGCCCCAGCGTGCCGCTGAAGCCGCCGGCATACCCCTTCACCAGCTCCAGGTCGGTCGAGCAGACGCCGCTCAGCGTGACGCGAATGAGCGCATCGTCGCGGCCGGGCTCCGGCTTCGGCCAATTGGTATGCAGCGTCAGCGCCCCGTCGCGCAATCTGAGAGCCAGCATGCCTCCCCCTAGACCACCGCGCGGGCTTTGCTCTGGATGCGCTCTTCCCACGTCACCAACAGGGGCACGGCGATGAAGATGGAGCTATAGGTGCCCAACATCAGGCCGATGAACAAGGTGGCGATGAACGGCCGGATGGAGATGCCGCCGAACAGAAGGATAGCCACCATGACGAACATGGCGTTGAGCTGCGTCACCAGCGAGCGGTGGATCGTCTCGACGATGGAGCGGTTGGCGATGACGTCGAGCTTCTCGAACGGCCGCCGGGCGATGTTCTCACGCATGCGGTCGAACAGGACGATGGTGTCCTGCAGCGAAAAGCCGGCGATGGTCAGGATGGCGGTCAGGAACAGCGCGTCCACCTCCCACCCCAGCACCAGACCCGTCAGCGCCGCGAAGCCGAGGACGATGAACAGGTCATGGAGCAGCGCCAGAACGGCCGTCGTGCCGTAGCGGAAGGTGTTTGGCACCTGCCGGAAGACGATGACGATGTAGAACAGGATGACCACGGCGGCGAAGAGGACGGCGATGATGGCCGCCCGCGTCACCTCGTTGCCGATGGCGGCGCTGACGCTGGTGAACTGCGACGCCTCGCGCCGCAGGTCGGCCGCCTGCCCCAGCGAGTCGAGGATCTGCTGCGCCGTCTCGGGCGTGACAAACTCGGTGCGCACCTGCCAGGCGTTTTCCAGCCCCTCGCCGCGCAGGGCGATGATCGACGGGCTCGTGAGGCTGTACTCGGCGAAGACGTCGCGGATGTCGTTCTCCGTCACTTCTTCGTTGAACTGCACCTCAAAGCGAGTGCCGCTGCGGAAATCAACGCCGACGCGGAACGGCGAGCCGGTCATCACGAACGAGGCCACAATGGCGGCCAGGCCGAGCAACAGCAGGATGCCGGAGATGATGAAGTAACGGCGGCGGTTTTCGACAATATGATAGACGAATGACATATCAGGTTGTCCCCGGATGAGTTAGACGCCCAGGAGCCCCTTGCGATCCTGCAGGGCGTTGGCGTTGCGGCCGATGAGCACGCGGACGAGCGTGCGCGTCACCAGAACGGCCGTGAACATGCTGATGAACACACCGATGGCCAGTGTGACGGCGAAGCCCTCGACGGCGCTGGCCCCGAAATTGCGGCCGAACACCCACAAGATCAAGCAGATCACCAGCGTGGCGATGTTGGAGTCGCGGATAGAGTTCCAGGCACGGGAAAATCCGGTGTCGATGGCGTCCTCCAGATGGGCCCCCTTGCGCATCTCTTCCTTGATGCGCTCGAACACCAGCACGTTGGCGTCGACGGCCATGCCCGTGGAGAGCAGGAAGCCGGTGATGGCCGGCAGCGTCAGCGTCACGCCCAACCCCTTGAAGACCGCAAAGCTCAGGATGACGTAGATGATGAGCGCCATGTCGGCCACGACACCGGGCAGGCGATAGTAGATGAGCATGAACAGCAGGACGACGAACACACCGATGGCCCCGGCGCGGATACTGGCCTCGATCGACTGCTCGCCCAGCGTCGCGCCGATCTGCCGCGTACTCTCGATGCGCAGCGGCACGGGCAGGCTACCGAAGCGGAGCTGCGTCGCCAACTGCTGCGCCTCCTGCAGCGTGAAGCTGCCGGTGATCGAGCCCTGGTCTTCGATGACGGCGCTGATCGTCGGGCTGGAGACAACGCGCTTGTCGAGGACGATGGTCAGGAAGCGCCCCTGGTTGGCCCGCGTGTGCTCGGCGAATACCTGGCCGCCCTCTTCAGTCAACGTGAACTCGACGAAGTACTGGCCCAGCTGATCGCCGGAGACGCCCGCGTCGCGCAGGCCCGCCCCCGTCAGAATCGTCGGAAAGGTGGGCGGCTCCTCGCCCAGCAGCACGTTCTCGCCGTCGATGATCTCTTCTTCGCAGCGCGACGGCCCTTCGTTGAGCGACGTGCGGATGCACATCCCCTCCGGCAGCGAGAAGTCGCCGGTGTCGACGAACTCCAGCAGCGCCGTCTCCTGGATGAGCGCGATCGCCTCTTCAGAGTCTTCGATGCCCGGAAGCTCCACCAGCAGGCGGCGGTTGCCCTCCACCTGCACCAGCGGCTCGGTAACGCCAATGGCGTTGACGCGGCGGTCGACGATCTGGCGCGAGGTGTTCATCTGGTCGGCCGTCACCGGCTGATCGGCGGGGACGTCGGCCTCCAGCAATACTTGCAGCCCACCCTGCAGGTCGAGCCCCAGCCGGACGGGAAAGCGGGGATTGGTGATAATCCAGATCGCCCCCGCGACGATCAGGAAAATAAAGATTAGCCAAACGATATCACTGCTTCTTCTCATAGAGCCTCAGTTCCCCACGTGGGCGGTTGCCCAGGAGAAAATCGGTTCATTATAGCAATCGCGTGGGGTTGGGCAATCGATCAGAACTCCACTTCGCTCGCTTTGTGGACCTCGCACCCTTCAATGGCGGTACAGAAATCAACGCAGGCCGCGCCGGACGATGCGGCGTAGACGACGTGGAAGGTGCCGTCCTCGCGGACGAGGGTGAACGCGGCCGTGCATGGCTCAATGAACGGTTCGTCCGTCCCTTCCAGCTGCAGCGTGGCCGGGGCAACGCAGCGGAACAGCAAGCCAGGGTCGTTTATCCTCTCCTCGTCGACGACGGCCACCAGCCCGGCCCGCAGCGGCTCGTCGCCGTGGCTGTAGACGCGGGCGCGAACGCCGCCCACCTCCTGATAGCAGTCGATCACCTGATCGAGCGCCCCGATCGTGAGCGCCAGTTGGGCTTGCCCGGCCAACAGCGCCGCCCCCTGGCTGAGCGCGCCGATATAGGTGGTGATCGTCTGCCCTTCGACTTGCCGGTACTGGGGCAGATCAGGCAGCAGGCGAGCGGCCGGCGGGTCGCCGTCCTGCCGCCAATCATCGATCAGAAAGAGCCCCAGCGCGGCAGCCGCCACAATGAAGAGCACAATGCGTAAAATACGCTTCCTCCGGCTGTGTTGTCCGTCCATGTTCTGCCTCCCGGTTAAAAAAGAATTCAACACGGATAGGACACGGAT
>CAYNOL010000174.1:0-6864 GCA_964398825.1 uncultured Ardenticatenaceae bacterium | reverse complement strand
CGTCCCGGTGCTCGGCGTGCCGGTGCCGTCGAAGTACCTGCGCGGCGAGGATTCGTTGTTGTCGATCGTGCAGATGCCGCGCGGCGTGCCGGTGGCGACGTTCGCGATCGGCGAAGCCGGAGCGGCCAACGCGGCGCTGTGCGCGGTCGCGCTGCTCGCGGCGCACGACGATTCGCTCGCCGCGAGACTGCTCGCGTATCGCACCCGCCAGAGCGAAGCCGCACGCTCCACGACGCTTCCCGCCGAGTGATGGCGAACGAAGCGACGCACGCGCGGCGCCCGCTGCCGCCGCTGCCTCCGGGGAGCTGGCTCGGCGTGCTCGGCGGCGGCCAGCTCGGGCGGATGTTCTGCATGGCGGCGCAAAGTCTCGGCTACCGCGTCTGCGTGGTCGACCCGGGGGTCGACAGTCCGGCCGGCGCAGTGGCGGACCGTCACCTGCGGGCGGATTATCTCGACGCAGCCGCGTTGTCCGAGCTGGCGGCGAGCTGCCGCGCCGTGACCACCGAGTTCGAGAACGTTCCCGCGCCCGCACTCGATCGTCTCGCGTCCAAGCTGATCGTCAGTCCGGCGGGGGCAAGCGTCGCGACCGCGCAGGATCGCATCGACGAGAAGGCCTTCGTGCGCGGCTGCGGCCTGGAGACCGCGCCGTACCGCGCACTGCGTTCGCTCGACGATGCGCGCTCGGCGCCCGCGGACCTCTTTCCCGGAATCGTCAAGGTCGCGCGCCTCGGCTACGACGGCAAGGGACAGGCGGAAGTGCATTCGCCGGCCGAGGCGGCCGACGCGTTCGAACGCTTCGGTGCGGTGGCGTGCGTGCTCGAGAAGCGACTCGCGCTCGACGTCGAGGTGTCGGTGATCGTCGCCCGCGACTTCGACGGCGACAGCGTGGCGTGGCCGGTGGCCGA
This sequence comes from uncultured Ardenticatenaceae bacterium, assembly GCA_964398825.1. Lineage (GTDB taxonomy): Bacteria > Chloroflexota > Anaerolineae > Promineifilales > Promineifilaceae > Promineifilum. Next base: position 5,959 of record CAYNOL010000174.1, on the reverse strand, counting down.
GAACGTGCATCGCGACGGGATCCTCGCGGTCACGGTCTCGCCGGCAAGGATCTCGCAGGCCATCGCTTCGCGTGCGATCGACTCGGCGCGGCGGCTGGCCGATGCGATGGGCTACGTCGGCGTGCTGTGCGTCGAGTTCTTCGTTCTCGAAGACGGAACGCTGCGCGTCAACGAGATCGCCCCCCGCCCGCACAACTCGGGTCACTACACGATCGACGCGTGCGTGACGAGCCAGTTCGAGCAGCAGGTGCGCGTACTCGCGGGACTGCCGCTGGGATCGACGCACCAGCATTCGGCGGCGGCGATGCTGAACCTTCTCGGCGACTGCTGGTACCGCACGCTCGGCGATGCGCGCCCGAGCGACGTGGCGCACGAACCCGACTGGACCACGGTACTGCGTCATCCGTTTGCCAAGCTGCACCTGTACGGAAAATCGCAGGCGCGCCGCGGCCGCAAGATGGGCCACGTCACGGTATTGTCCGATGCGGTCGACGAGGCAGTGCGCGTCGCGCACGCAATCGAGCGCGAACTCGGCATCGCGCCGCAGCCGCCGATCAGCGTGACTGCGCCCTAGCGCTGCAGCGGCGATGGGTACCGTGCAGGCTGCCGACGCGGCTGCCATCGAGGATGCGGCCGCCGCGCTGGCGCGCGGCGAACTCGTCGTCCTGCCGACCGAAACCGTCTACGGACTCGCCGCCGACGCTGCGAACGCCGATGCGATCGCACGCGTATATCGACTCAAGGGCCGGCCTGCCGATCATCCGCTGATCGTGCACGTGCTCGACGCCGCGCAGGCGTCGTGGTGGTCGGCCTGGTCGCCGCGCGCGCAGCGCCTGGCGGATGCGTTCTGGCCCGGTCCGCTGACGTTGATCGTTCCGCGGCGCGAATCGGCTCCGGCGTTCGCCTGCGGCACCGAGAAGACGATCGCGTTGCGTGCGCCGTCGCATCCGGTTGCGCGGGCGGTGGTGGCCGCGTTCGCGCGCATCGGCGGCCACGGAATCGCCGCGCCGTCGGCGAACCGTTTCGGGCGGGTGAGCCCGACCCGTGCGGCGCACGTGCTCGACGACCTCGGCGACGAAGCACCGATCGTTCTCGACGGCGGGGCGTGCGAGGTGGGCCTCGAGTCGACGATCGTCGACCTCAGTCGCGATCGCGCCGTGTTGCTGCGCCCGGGTGCGATCGGGATCGCCGAACTCGAATCGGTGCTCGGCGAATCGGTATTCGAGCGCGATGCGCAGGCGCCGCGCGCGTCCGGGACGCTCGAAGCGCACTACGCGCCGGTCACCCCGGTGGAACTCGCCGATGCCGACGGAATCGATGTCCGGATCGCCTACGCGCATGCGCGGGGCGAACGCGTCGCGGCGTGGGTGCGTGCCGCGGTGGGTGCCGATGCCGACGAACGACTCGTCATGCCGGCCGATGCGGCCGTGGCCGGACGGCAGTTGTACGACACGCTGCGTCGGCTCGACGCGACGCGATGCGACCGCATCCTCGTCGAGCGCGTACCCGACACGCCGGACTGGCGGGCGGTCGCCGACCGGCTGCAGCGCTCGGCGGCCGCTTCGGGCTAGCGACGCGCTAACGATCCTGCGGTTGCACGAGCAGCAGCGGCCTGCGGCAGCCTCGCAGCACCGCCTGCGCGGTCGACCCCAGCACCATCGCGCCGATCCCGCTTCGTCCGCTGGTTCCGATGCACACGAGGTCCGGCGCGTGGCGGTCGATCGATTCGAGCAGCGTGCGCTCGACGTCGGCACTCTCGAGCAGTTCGGCGCGCGCCTTCGCGCCGCCGCCGGCGCGTGCGGAGTCGGCCGCCAGCTTGTCGAGGGCCTGCTGTCGCTCGGCGACGACTTCGGCGTGTTCCTCCGCGAAATGCCGGTACGAGGCGCGACCGTAGCGGCCGCCGCGCATGAGGTTCGGACTGACGACATGCACGACGACGATCTCGCCTTCGGACGGAGCCACTGCGAGCGCGTAGTCGATCGCACGGTTGCCGACCGGCGAGAGGTCGGTTGCAACGAGCACCTTGCGTATCACCGGGGGGATCTGCGCGACCGCGGGCAGCGCGGCTCCCGGAACCACGATCACGTTGGTCGCGGAATCGCGCAACAGGTCGAGCGCCACCGAGCCCGCGAACAGCCTGCCGACTGCGCCACGCTGGTTGGAGCCGACGATCACCAGGTCGGCCTGCTCGCGTTCGGCCAGGTGCACGAGCCGTGCCGATGGATCGCCTTCGTGCGAGGAGACGACGACTTCGATCGGCAGGTTCGGCAGGATGCGCGCCAGGCGTTGGGCGACTTCGTCGCGCAGATGATCCTGGGCACGCGCCGGGGAACGGGCCAGGCCGAGGCGGCCGGCCTCGCGCTGCGGATCGTCGACGAACGCGGCGATCGGCTGGCACGCACCGACCTCGGCCAGGCGCGCGGCGAACAGCGCAGCCGCGTCCGCCTGCGGCGTGAAATCGTAGGCGATCAGCACCCGCAGCGGACGCTTGCCTTCGAGCCACTCGACCAGCGGACCCGCCTCGCGCACCGCGAGCATCGGCGTTTCGGTCGAGCGCAGCACGCGTTCGCAGGTCTTGCCCAGGCGCACTCCGGCGCTGTCGCGCCGGCCGATCGCGGGTACGACCAGCAGTGCCGCGTCGCGGCGTTTCGCTTCGGCTACCAGCGCCTCGTCGGGCCATCCTGCGGGCAATTCGACGTCGACGCGGGCACCGAGGGCGCGCAGCCGGTCGCCCATCCTCCCGAGGCGTTCTCGGGCGTTTTCCTCGATCGTGTCGAGCAGCGGCGCCGGGCCGAAGAGCACGTTGCGTGTATCGAGTACGTGCACCAGCGTGAGGTCGCCGTTCGTCTGGCGCGCGAGCAGCGCGCCCAGCGTCGCGGCTTCGTCGGCCCGCTCGCTGAAGTCGATCCCGCACAGGATCCGCATCGTGTTCTCCAGAATTCCCGAAGGCCGATTGTAGGCCCGGCGGTCGCGTCGATGGTTCGTATCAGTGCGGCGCCGTCGGGCGTGATGCCCGCTCGCGTTCGCCATCGGCGATCTCCCGGCAGAACTCCGCCAGCGCATCCAGCACGGCATGCGGCCGGTCGCGGTGCGGGCTGTGGCGGCAGTCGGGGAGCTTCAGCAGGCGTGCATCGGGGCGCAGTTCCCTGATGCGCTCGAGTTGGCGCATCGTTCCGTACTCGTCGTCCTCGCCCTGGATCGCGAGGATCGGGCAGAGCGTCGCGGCGACTTCCTTTTCGATCGTCCACGACGCGAACGCATCGGACAGCCACACCTCGGTCCAGCCGCGGAAGGCCCCCTCGACGTCGGCGTGATAGCGCGCGAGCTTCGGCAATCCCGGTGATTCGAAACGACGGGCGATGTCGGCGATCGCCTCGACGCAGACCGGTTCGACGAACAGGTGCGGAGCGAGGACCGCCACGGCGGCATCGGCCTGCGGAAACGTGCCCGCGTGGATCAACGCGATCGAAGCTCCGTCGCTGTGACCGATCAGGATCGGCCTCTCGATGCCGAGGCTGTCGAGCAGTTCGGGCAATACCCGCAGAGCCTCGTGATGCATGAAGGCCGGCGTGCGCTTGCCCGGCACCGGATCCGACCACCCATAACCTGCGCGCGAATAGACGAGTCCGGGCAGGCCGGTCGCCGCGCACACGCGATCGGGGAAGTCGCGCCACAACGCAACGCTTCCGAGGCCTTCGTGCAGGAAGACGAGCGTGGGCGCATCCACCCCCGGCCTGCCGATCAGGTGACATTCGAGCCGCTTGCCGTCGACGATCTGGTGACGATATTGCTCGTGATCCTGGTGCTTCATGCGTTATATTGCAGCTCGTTCTCCCAGACGGTATGGTGCATGGCCTCTGCAGCCAGCCGCAAGTCCGACGACGAGCACGCGTTCCTGCTCGCGCTCGGGCGCCGCGTGCGCGAGCTGCGCGACGAGGCGCAGATCACGCGCAGGCGGCTCGCCGAAGCGTCCGGGCTGTCCGAGCGGTACCTGGCGCAACTCGAGGCGGGTGACGGCAATGTCTCGATCCTGCTGATCCGACGCGTCGCCGAATCGCTCGGTTGCCCGCTCGACCAGTTGTTCTCGGACCGGGTCGCCGACCCAGACATCGTCGCGACCGCCGAACTGATGCGCGGACTGCATCCCGAGCAGCGGCGGCAGGCAGCGCAGGCGGTGCGGCAGCGATTCGGCGAGGCGAGTCGCGAGCGCGCACGCCGGATCGCGCTGGTGGGATTGCGCGGCGCCGGAAAATCCACGCTGGGACCGCGCCTGGCCGCGCGGCTGAAGGCTCCGTTTCACGAACTCGACCAGCAGATCGAACGGGAACTCGGCGCAGAGCTCGGCAGCATCTTTTCGATGTACGGGCAGGATACGTACCGGGAGGCAGAGCACCGCGTTCTCGACCGGCTCACGCGCGCGCATCGGCGCTGCGTGATCGCCACCGGCGGATCGCTGGTGCTCGAGCCGCGCACCTACGAGCTGTTGCGCGAACGCTGCCTGACCGTGTGGCTGCGCGCTTCGCCCGAGGAACACATGGATCGCGTCATCGCGCAGGGCGACCTGCGTCCGATACGCGGGCGCGACCACGCAATGGCCGAACTGCGGACGATCCTGAAGCAGCGCGAACGCCTGTACGCGCTTGCCGACGTCGAAGTCGACACCAGCGGCGCCGACGAGCAGCAAAGCCTGCAACGCATGGTCGACGCCATCGCGGCGGTCAGTCCGGCGCACGCGCGCTACGAGGAGGTCGGCTGAGGAGGTCGAAGCGGGCTGCGGGCGCGGGATCGCTTGATCTGTATCAGGACTTTGCCAGGCAAGAGTCCGCAGCGCAGGTGGCGTTCCGGTGACGGGGCGATACGCCGCGCGATGCGCGCGATAATCGCGGGACGAAGGAACAGGGAGGGCAATGCCGTGGACGAACTGTCGAGCGCCGATCATTCCGTGAGCCCGCCGCGGATCCGGATCCCGCGAAGCTACAACGCAGCGCACGACCTCATCGAGCGCAACCTGCAGGCCGGACGCGGCGAACGCATCGCCTACATCGACGACCGCGGCAGCTATACCTACGCGGAACTCGCGCGTCGCGTGAATCGCTTCGCCTCGTCGCTCGCCGAACTCGGCATACGCCGCGAGGAGCGCGTTCTCGTGTGCCTGCTCGACACGATCGACTGGCCGGTGGCATTCCTCGGAGCGATCAAGGCCGGCGTCGTTCCGGTCGCGGTCAACACGATGCTGCGCCCGCAGGACTACGAGTACATGCTGCGCGACTCGCGGGCCGGCGCGCTGTTCGTCTCGCAGTCGCTGATGCCGTCGTTCGAAGAATGGATCGGTTCGGTTCCCACGCTTCGCCACGTCGTCGTGTCCGCGGCCCCGCAGCAACCCGATGCGTCGATCCGCGCGGCATCGATGCGCGATTTCGACGCGTTGCTCGCCGGCGGCAGCGACGCGTTCGAACCGGCTGCGACCGTGGCCGACGAGGCCTGTTTCTGGCTGTATTCGTCGGGTTCGACCGGATCGCCCAAGGGCACGGTGCACGTGCACTCGAGCCTGGTCGAAACCGCCGAGCTGTACGCGCGGCCGGTGCTCGGAATCGCCGAGTCGGACACGGTGTTCAGCGCGGCGAAGCTGTTCTTCGCGTACGGGCTCGGAAACGGCCTGACGTTCCCGATGTCGGTCGGTGCGACGACGGTGCTGATGGCCGAACGTCCGACGCCGGAAGCGGTGTTCCAGCGGCTCACCGGAACCGCGCCCGCAGCGCTGGCTGCGCTCGGCAAGCGCCCGACCATCTTCTACGGCGTGCCCACGCTGTACGCGGGAATGCTGGCGAGCCCGGCGTTTCCCGAAGCCGCGCAGATGTCGCTGCGCGTCGCGACGTCGGCCGGCGAAGCCCTGCCGAAGCGCATCGGCGAGAGCTTCACCGAGCGTGCGGGAGTCGAGATCCTCGACGGAATCGGCTCG
>CAYNOL010000173.1:0-6941 GCA_964398825.1 uncultured Ardenticatenaceae bacterium | reverse complement strand
GGGATGCCGACGGTCAGCACCGTCCAGTAGATGTGGAGAAAGTCGGGCAGGGTGATGGGCGTGGCCGCAGCTGTGCTGAGGAAGCCTCCCGCGGCGTAGAGCGCCCAGGGCGCGAACAGGGCGACGACGAGCAGCTGCAGCCCCGCCCAGCGCAGCAGCTCCCGCCGCCGGTCGGCCGCCGCCCGCAGCTCCCACAGCCAGGCGACGTTGATCGCCAGCCACACCGGCGCGAACAGGTAGAGAGTGTACAGCCCGGCGGCCGTCGTCGCCACGTAGAGCACGCCGCGGGCTGCCCCGCCACGATCCCACACCCGCCGCGCCGCCCAGACGGCCAGCGCGGCCAGCAGCATCGCCGGCGCGTACATGCGAATCTCCTGCGACCAGGCGACGGCGAAGCGGGACACGGCCAGGAAGGCCCCGGCCAGCAGCCCGGCCACGGCCGCCGGAGCGGGGCGCAGCGTGCCGCGCGCCATGCGGCGGCCGAGGGCGATGGTGGCGGCCACGGCCAGCGTTCCCAGAAAGGCTGACGGCAGCCGCAATGCCGCCTCGCCGTCGCCGCTTATCAGCCGCCAGAAGTGGAGCAGTTCGAAGTAGAGGGGCGGGTGAACGTCGTTGCCCGTCTGCCGCAGGATGTCGAGCGGCGAGAAGCGGGCCACCCACACCGACCACCCCTCGTCCCACCAGACGCGCTGCTCGCCGATGCGGTGGACGCGCAGGGCGAAGGCGAGCAGGAGCAGAAAGAGGCTACAGGCGCCAAACCACAGGCGACGCAGCGGCGCGGGCTCTTCGGGTGTTGACTGTGACCTGCTGTCCGTCGTCCTCATCCGGCCGCTCACACCTCGGCCGTTGCCCCACCGCGCCGGTTGTCCCCTGCGGCATGGAGGCGGCCGGCGGCGTCGCAGGCCACGCTATGGGCCCCACCAAAGTAGATACTGCGCGTCGTCCAGCGGTTGACGCGGTAGCCCATCTCTTCCAGTTCATCGACGGCCCGCGGATCGTACCCCACCTCGCACTGCAACACGTCGCCGTCGAGGTGGACGCGCGGCCGATTGACCGCCTCATCCAGCGACAGGTCGTAGTCGAGCAGATTGCTCAACGTCTGCAGGATGGCGCTGCGGATGCGGATACTGCCGCCGCTGCCGACGACGAGCCGCGGCCGCCCGCGCTCCAGCACCACGGCGGGCGTCATCATCGTCGGGATGCGCTGCCCGGCCGGGCGGCTGTGGAACCCCTTGGGGTGCAGATCTTCCTCGCCAAGCATGTTGTTGGGGATGTAGCCGGTGCCGGGCACAACGTAGCCGGCCGATTCGCCGGCCGTCGTCGTCAGGCCCACGGCCAGCCCGTCGGCGTCGATGACGCTCAGGTGGCTGGTGTTCGACGGGCCGCGCCGCTCGGCGGCCACAGCCGACGGCCGCCGCCCCGCCAGCGTGTCGCGCAGCTCTTCGCGGTAGCGGATGACGTAGCCGTCGTCGAGAAAGCGAGCGGTGGCTACCTCCTCGGGCAGGGTCTCCACCATCTCATCCCACTCGACACGCGCCCGCGTGGTGGCGGCCATCGCCTCGGCCAGCAGCCGCAGGTGGGCGGCCGAACCGTGGGGCAGCGCGGCCACATCGAACGCCGACAGCAGCTTGAGCGTGAAGGCGGTCAGCACGCCGCCGACGGAGCACATGCCCGGCAGCAGCACCTCGTAATCCCGGTAGCGCAAGATGATCGGCGCGGCGCGCAGCACCTCGTACCGCTCCAGATCGGCGGCCGTCAGCAAGCCGCCGTTGGCCGCCTGATCATCGAGCAGCGCCCGCGCCAGCGCGCCGCTGCGGGCATACGCCTCGCCCTCGCGGGCCAGCGCGGCCAGCGTCTCGGCCAGGTCGGGGATGAACAGCCGCTCGTCGGGCTGGATGACGCGGCCGTTGGGGGCAAAGACGCGGCGGATATCGTCGGTGTGGGTGTAGAGCGGGGCCAGCAGGCGGCAGGTGTCGGCCTGGAACGGCACGAGCGTCACCCCGTCGCGGGCCAGCCGCAGCGCCGGCTCCAGCAGCGTGGCCAGGGGCAGGCGGCCGTAGTCGGCCGCCAACGCGCACAGCCCGGCGACGTGGCCCGGCACGGCCACCGAGCCGCGCCCCAAATAGAAGCGCTGTGTGGCCGAGCCGAAGTCGATCTCCACCTGCTCGAAGTTGAGCGCCGCCGGCGGCGAACCGCCCAGCCCCGGCACCACGCTGAAGAAGTCGTAGACGCGCGACTCCCCGGCGCGGGCGTCGTAGATCTGGGCGATGCCACTGCCGCCCAGGTGGACGACGCCCGCCTCGGCGATGAACGAGACGAAGGCGGCGGCCACGGCCGCGTCGGCGGCATTGCCGCCGCGCCGCAACATCTCGGCCCCGGCGGCGGCCGTCTCCCGGTCTCCGGCGGCGATCACTCCTGCGGTCATCTGCACTCTCCCTCGCAATAAGTGGCGAAAGTGTAGCGCAAGACGGCCGGGCGGTCATGGGATTATCGATCAGACGTGAATTGGGGGCCGGATATTGACATTATTATCATCATTGATAATAATTCCAGTAATGATAACAGAGGGATACATGTGAACCGGGTTGACCTGATTCTCCACCCCGTCCGCTTCCGCATACTGGAGTCGCTGGTCGGCGAGTCGCTGACCACGCAGGCGATCGCCGAACGATTACCCGAGGTGCCCAAGTCGACGATCTACCGCCACGTCAGGCTGCTGTTGGAAAATGATATGATCGCCGTCGACGAGACACACCCGGTGCGTGGCGCCGTGGAGAAGAGCTACCGCCTCAACCAGCCGATACGCCTGAGCGCCGGGGAGATGGCGGAGCTGACGCCCGAGGAGCACGTCCACTACTTTCGCACCTACGTGATGGCCCTGGTGCAGGGCTTCAGCAATTTCGTCCACTCGGCGGCCGAGGGGGAGCGCGTCGACATGGTGACCTTGCGCGCGGGCTATACCGAGACCCCACTGTTCGCCACGACGGCCGAACTGGACGAGGCGTTCGCCGCCCTGAACCAGGCCCTTTTCCGGCTGGCCCAAAACCCGCCGGGCGAAGGGCGCCGCAAGCACAAATTCGTTTTCATCACCCATCCTGAATAAACGGAGACCCACAAAATGGATGCCATTCGGCCGTACATTCCTTTCCTGATCCCCATCATCGTCCTGCAGCTTGGCCTGATGATCTTCGCCCTGCTCGATCTGGCCCGCCGCCCCTCGACCAACGGCCCGCGCTGGGTGTGGGCAGGCATCATCATCGTGATCAACATCATCGGCCCGATTGCCTATTTGCTCATCGGCCGCGGCGAGGAGTACCAATGACCGGCCCGGCGACGAATAACACGCCCGCCATTCGTACCGAAGGGCTCAGCCGCCGCTATGGCGACGTGCAGGCCGTCGACGCGCTCGATCTCGTCGTGCCGCAGGGTTCCATCTTCGGCTTTCTGGGGCGCAACGGGGCGGGCAAGACGACGATGATCCGCCTGATCACCGGGCTGGCCCGGCCCGACGCCGGCCGCGCCTGGGTCAACGGCGTGGAGACGACCGACGGCGACGAGCGCGGCCGGAACCAGTTCGGCTATCTGCCGCAGGAACCCGCCTTCTACACCTGGATGACCGCCGCGGAGTATCTGGACCACGTCGGCCGCCTGTTCGGTCTGCCGGCCGCCGAGCGCAGAGAGCGCGTGGCCGAGTTGCTACGGCTGGTCGATCTGGAAGGCGCGGCCCGGCGGCGCGCGGGCGGCTTCTCGGGCGGCATGAAGCAGCGGCTGGGGTTGGCCGGGGCGCTCGTCCACCGGCCGCAGGTGCTCATCCTCGACGAGCCCATGGCCGGGCTCGACCCCGCCGGGCGGCGCGACGTGCTCGATCTGATGGAGACGCTGCGCGGCCAGGTGACGATCTTCTTCTCCACCCATATCCTGGCCGACGTGGAGCGGGTATGCGACACCGTGGGCATTCTCCACGAGGGGCGGCTGGTGGAGGTAGCCGGGCGCGAGGAGCTGATGTCGCGCTACGTGTCCGACGTGGCCGAGCTGGCTGTGCGCCCCGAGTCGGCCGCCGCGCTGCCGGGTTTCGCCACCGAGCTGGAGGGCCTGCCGTGGGTGGCGGGCGTCACCACCGAAGGGAACCGCATCCGCGTGGCCGCGTCCGACGTGGACGCGGGGCAGACGGCGCTGTTGCCGCTGGTCGTCAAGCACAGCCTGCCGCTGCTGCGCTACGAGTGGGTGCAGCCGAATCTGGAAGAGATCTTCCTCAGTCTGAGCGAGGAAAAGCAAGGATGACCGTTCTCTACGCCATAACCGTTACCTTGATGATCGCCGTGCCCCTGCTGCTGGCCGTCGCCTTTCGTCGCCGCTTTCGGGCGCCGTGGCTGCTGTGGACGGCCGGGGCGCTGGCCTTCTTCCTGTCGCAGGTCTACCACATACCGCTCAACAACCTGCTGGGGCGGCTGGGGCTCATCACGGCTATCGGCCCCGACGCGCCGGGCCTGCTGCGCACGGCCGTCGTGCTGGGTCTCTCGGCCGGGGTGTGCGAGGGGGTGATGCGGCTCGTCACCTTCTGGTTCCTCAACCGGCGCGGGTTGGTGGAGCGGTGGTCGGGCGGGGCCATGGTCGGCCTGGGCCACGGCGGCATCGAGGCGATGATCCTTGGCGCCGTCACCGCCCTGTCGGCCGCCGCGCTGCTGGGGCTGCGCGGCACGGATCTGTCGACGCTGGGGCTGACCGCCGAGCAGCTGGTAGCGCTGGAGCAGCAGCTGGCGGCCGTCGGCACGCCGTCGGCCGCGGCGCTGCTGCCGTTCGTCGAGCGACTACTGGCCATGGCCTTGCATCTGGCCATCTCGTTGCTGGTCTGGCTCTCCTTCCGGCGACGCAATGCCCTGTTCGCCATTATGGGCATCCTCTATCATTCGCTGGCCGATGCCTTGCTGGTCTACATCGCCCAGTTCGTCACGAATCCCTGGCTTGTGGAAGGGATTCTGGCGCTGCTGGTCGTGCCGGGGCTGCTGTTCGTTCTGTGGAGCTACCGGCGGTATGGCGCGGCCGAGCCGGATCACAACCCCCGGCCACTGCGCGAGGAGTGGAGTCGCTTCGGCGCGCTGCTGCGCAAGGAGCTGCTGGAGCAGTGGCGCACGCGCAAGGTGCTGGTTGTGGGCGTCGTCTTCCTGCTGTTCGGGTTGTCTTCGCCGCTGCTGGCCCGCTTCACGTCCGACTTGCTGCGCTCCATTCCCGAGGCGGCGCAGTTCGCCGGGCTCATTCCCGAACCGAAGACGGCCGACGCCGTGGTGCAGTACGTCAAAAATCTGACCCAATTCGGTTTCATCATCGCCATTCTGCTGGGCATGGGGGCCATCGCCGGGGAGCGGGAGCGGGGCACGGCGGCCATGATCCTCAGCAAGCCGGTGCCGCGCTGGGCCTATGTGCTGACCAAGTTCGCGGCCCAGGCGTTCGTCTATCTGGTCGCCTTGCTGCTGGCCGGGGTGGCGGCGTGGTTCTACACCGGGCTGCTGTTCGAGCCGGGGCTGGCGTTCGGGCCGTTCATGTTCGGCAATGTGCTGATGTGGGTGTGGCTGCTGGCTTTTGCCGCGGCCGTGCTGTTGGGCAGCGCTCTGGGCCGCACGATCGTCATCGCCGCCGGGCTGGGGCTGGCGCTGTCGGTGCTGCTGTTCGTCGGCGGGGCGTTCCCCCAGTCGGCGGCGCTGCTGCCCGCGGGGCTCATCTCGTGGATCGGCCAGCTCGGCATCCCCGATCCCGTGGCCGTCAACGGCTGGGGAGCGCTGGCCGGATCGATTGTGGTGATCCTGTTTTGTTTGGTGACGGCCGTGGGGGTGGTGGAATGGCAAGAGGTTTAGGCAGCCTCGGAGAGCACCTTAACCTCGCGCACGATTTGGTTTCCGTGCCAAGTTACCCCAACTCAAAACTCGTCACCCCAAACCAGCGCTCCAGCGGTACGTCGACCGAGGGCCGGCGGACGGTTCGATACATGCGCGCCGTCTGGAAGCCGGGGCGCAGGCCGTGGCGCTCGGCCAACGCCACGGCGGCCGGGTTTTTGCCCGGCACGTCGAGGTAGATGGGCGTGCCCTGCGGCAGGTGGCCGGCCCCGGCGCGGAACAGCGCTTCGGCCAGCGCGAGGCTGTCGGCGAACAGCGGCCCGAACTTGTACCCCACGCGGCACGGCCGCAGCACGGTGTAGCCGGCCAGCCGCCCGTTGTCGGTGATGCCCAGGGCGATGGTGTCCGGCCGGCTGACCCAGGCGCGCAGAAAGTCGTGGCGCGGCGCGGGCATTGCGCCGTCGTCGTAGGCCAGCACCTCGTCGATGGGCAGCGTGTCGAGCGGCGTGACGCGCGGGTCGGGGTCGCCCTGCCCGCCGCCGGCCACACCCTCGTACCGCGCGTTGCGGTCGGCCAGCCGGAAGCACCAGCGAGCGTAGTTGGCTTCCTGCGCCGGCACGCCGTCCAGCCCCACGTCGCGCCCCTCAAGGAACTTCATCCCCTCATTCCATAGCCGCAGGCCGTAGCCGTGGCCGCGATACTCCGGCTTGATGATGTAGAAGCCGAGGAAGCCGAAATCCTCGCCATACCGGACGACAGAGATGGAGCCGATCGGCTCCCCGTCCAGCAAGCCGATGAGGAAGCCGTCGGGGTCGGCTGTGTAGAACGTCTCGGCGTCGTACCGGCCGGGGTTCCAGCCCTCGTCGGCCGCCCAGTCAATAAATAGATCGATCTCGTCCCGCTTCGCTTTGCGCATGATGTATTCGGGCATGATAACCTCCAGGCGGAATATCATAACATGGGCGTTGGCTGGGGTCTATAGCGGGTTCCCAGAGAAGCAGGCGCAGTTTGATGACTGTTTCTCCATAAGGCGCACAGGCTATCGCACAACCCTTACAAGAACGTCGCCGGCGACACGCCGAAGCGTTCGGCCAGCGCTCGTATCTGCCGCAC
>CAYNOL010000172.1:0-6950 GCA_964398825.1 uncultured Ardenticatenaceae bacterium | reverse complement strand
CCGCCCAGGACAAGCTCGACGCACACGCCGCGGCGACGATATTCTGCATCCCGTCGGTCAACGAGAGCTTTTCCATTGTGCTGATGGAGAGCTGGCTGCAGGGCGTGCCCGCGCTCGTCCACGGCCGCGGCGCGGTCACGGTGGAGCATTGCCGCAAGTCGAACGGCGGCCTCTACTTCGAGAATTACGATGAATTCGCCGCCACCGTCGACTACCTGCTGGATCATCCCGCCCAGGCGGCGCGCATGGGGGCCAACGGCCGTCGCTACGTCCTGGAAAATTACCGCTGGGAGACGATCATCCCCCGTTACCTCGATCTGTTCCAGCGCGTTTTGGCCTCATGAAGCGGCAGAGATTGCGGGTCCACATCATGACCGCGGGGCTGACGCCCGGCGACGCCGTCAGCAACTACGTGTTGAACCTGGCGCGCATCTTCCGCAAGTGGGGAGCACGGGCCACCATTTACGCCGACCACATCGCCCCCCAGCTGCAGACGGCCGCGCGCCACTCGTCCACCTATCGCCCCACCGGCGATGATTTGCTCTGGTTCCAATATTCGATCTATGCCGACAACGTTCGCCTGGCCCAGGCCAGCCCCGACTTCAAGATCCTGGACTACCATGGCATCAGCCCGCCGCATCTGTTCGCCGGGCAGAACGCCTATCTTGAGGAGCTGTGCCGGCGAGGGCTGGCGCTGCTGCCGGAGTTGGGGCGGCAGTTCGACCATTATGTCGTCCACTCCGAAGCATCGCGCGACGTGCTGCTGGCCAACGGCTTTCCGGCCGAGCGCATCACCAAGGTCTTCCTCTCTACCGACACGGCCAAATTCGAGGCCGGGCCGGACCCGAAGCTGTCGGCGCTGCTGGCCCGGCTCGACTACGTGCTCATGGTCGGCCGCATCGTGCCGCAGAAGGACGTGGCCGCGCTGATCGACATCTTCGCCCACATCCATGCCCAGCGCCCCGACCTCGTCGCCATCCTGGCCGGCACGCGCGACCAGGCCCGCAACTACCAGAGCCAGCTGGAGCGGCAGATCGCCGCGCGCGGGCTAGCCGACAGGGTGCTGTTCACCGACCAGGTCAACAACCCGGCCGTGCTGGCGGCGCTCTACCGGCACGCGCGGCTGCTGTTCGTCACCTCGGAATGGGAGAGTTTCTGCGTTCCCATCGCCGAAGCGGTATACTTCAACGTCCCGGTGGTGGTTCACGATCAGGAGCCGATGGTGGAGATCGCCGGACCGGCCGGGCTGGTGATCGACAAGACGCGTCCGGCCGAAGCGGCGGCCCGGGTGCTGGCGTTGCTCGATGACCCACAGCGCTACGCGGCCAAACGAGAAGAGGCCGTGCAATGGAGCCGCCGCTATAGCGACGACGCGCTGGAGACGAACGTGCTCAACTTGCTGCGACAACTATTTGACATCGCATGAATCAGACCAACGGTCGCATCACCATTGTCGTGCAGCGCTACGGCCTCGAAGTCAACGGCGGGGCCGAGCAGCACGCCCGCTGGCTGGCCGAGCGGCTGGCGGCCACGGCCGACGTCACAGTGATGACCACCTGCGCCCTCGACTATCTGACGTGGGCCGACCATTACGAGCCGGGGGAGAGCGTGATCAACGGTGTGCGCGTCTGCCGCTTTCCGGTCGACCAGCCGCGCGATTGGGCCAGGAGCCAGCGCCGCACCCGCTTGGTGACCGCCCACGCCCACACGCTGTTCGACGAGATGGTGTGGGTCCATGAGCAGGGGCCGTACTCGTCGCCGCTCTTCACAGCCTTGCGCCGCGCCCACCGCGCGGGGGCCGTCGACACCTACATCTTCTACACCTTCCACTACGCCACCACCTACTTCGGCCTGCCGCTGGTGTCGGAGCGGGCCTTCCTGGTGCCCACGGCCCACGACGACGCCTTCATCCGCCTGCCGTTGTTCCGCTCGCTGTTCCATCTGCCGCGCGGCATCTTCTACCTGACCGCGCCGGAGCGTGACCTAGTGCAACGCGTGACGCGCAACGAGTACGTGCCCAACGTCGTCACCGGCGTTGGGGTCGAGGTGCCGTCGGACCTCTCGGCCGCCCGCTTCCGGCAGAAGTTCGGCATCAACGGGCCGTTCCTGCTCTACGTCGGCCGCATCGACGAGTCGAAGAACGTGCCCGAGTTGCTGGAGTTCTTCACACGCTACCGGGCCGACTGCCCCGATCCGGCGCTGCAGCTGGTACTGATCGGCAAGGCCAACATGGCGCTGCCGCCACATACCGACATCATCCACCTCGGTTTCCTGCCCGACGAGGACAAATACGACGCCATCGCCGCCGCGGAGCTCGTCGTCTTGCCGTCGCTGTACGAGAGCCTGTCGATGATCACGCTGGAGGCGTGGGCCACGGGCAAGGCGGTGCTGGTCAACGAGCAGTGCGAGGTGGTCAAGCATCTGAGCAAGCAGAGCAACGGCGGGCTGTACTACCACACGTACGATGAGTTCGCCGCGACGTTGCGGCTGCTGCTGGAATCGGCCGCGCTCCGCGAGCGCATGGGGGCCCAGGGGCGTCGCTTCGTGGCCGCCAACTACCACCCCGACGTCGTGCTGAAGCATTACACCGACCTGCTGGCCTCGGCCGGCGCGGACAGACAGGCCGCGCCTGCGCTGCTGCGTTCCCCGATTGATTGAGCAACTGACCATGAGCCAACCGCTATCCCTCGTCCTCGTCACTCCGGCCTACGCCCCGCTGCCCGGCGGCGGGGAGCGGTACGTGTCGGCGCTGGCGCGCGGGCTGGCGGCGGCCGGCGCGGCCGTCACCGTCGTCACCAGCTCGGCCGTCGCCGAGTCCGACTTTTGGGCGGGGACGAGCGCCCAATCCGACACAGTCGAGGACGGCGTGCGGGTCATCCGCCTGCCGGTGCGTCCGACGCCCGGCGGCCGGGACGGGCTGCTGCTGTGGCGCAAGAGCATGGTGCTCGTCTCGGCGCTGCCCGGCGACCAGGCCGACGTGCTGTCGCGTATGGCGCGGCGCGTGCCCGACATCGAGGGGTTGGCCGATACGCTGGCGGAGCTGCCGAAGCCCGACGTCGTCCACGGCTTCAACGTGTCGTGGGAGCACGGGTTGGTGGCCGCGCGCGACTACGCCGCCCGGCACAGCGTGCCTCTGGCCGTCACCCCGTTCCTGCACCTGGGCGAGGGTGGCGACCGCGTGGCCCGTAACTCAACCATGGACCACCAGTTGCGGTTGATGCGCGAGGCGGATTGCATCATGGTGTTGACCCGCGTGGAGGCCGAGGGGCTGGGGCGCTACCTGTTCCAGCCGGAGCGCGTCACGGTCATCGGTGGCGGCGTCGACGCCCCGCCGGAAGATTACACCATGTCCCCCTACTACGCCGAAGACCACCCCGAGGCGCGGGGAGAGTTCGGCGTCTACATCGGCCGTCTGTCGTTCGACAAGGGGGCGCTCCACGCCGCCGACGCCGTGCGCACGCTGCGCCGCCGGGGGCGTGACATCGCGCTGCTGTTCATCGGCTCGTCGACGCCGGAGTTCGGGCGCTTTCGCCGTCGCCTGTCGCCCGAGGATCGCGCCGCGCTGCGGCCGTTGGGCGTCATCTCCGACCGGGACAAGCACGCCGTGCTCAGCCGGGCCAAATTCCTGATGCTGCCGTCGCGCAGCGATTCGTTCGGCATCGTCCTGCTGGAGGCGTGGTGCCACGGCGTGCCGGTCATCGCCGCGCGCGCGGGGGGCATCCCCGGTGTCGTCGACGACGGCGCCAACGGGCTGCTCGTCTCCTTCGCCGACGTCGAGGGGCTGTCGCTGGCCGTCGATCGGATCATCTGCGACGAGCTGTTTGCCGAGCGCCTCGGCCGCGCCGGGCAGGAAAAGGTCAGCGCCAGTTACAACTGGGACGCAGTCGTACGGCGGGTGCTCGACCAGTACGATGCCATGCGGGGCGCGCGGTAGAGGCCGCGGCCGATGCGGATTCTCCATGTCACCCACCAATATCCGCCCGACCACGTCGGCGGTGTCGAGTTGTACACCCAGGCCATGGCCCACCGGCAGGTGGCAGCCGGCCATGACGTGGCGATCTTCTGCCCCGAGCCGGGGGACGGGGTGCCGGCTGTTGAGAGCGGCGTGCGCGTCTATCGCGCCGGAGAGGCGCGACGCGGCCGGGCGGCCGTCTTCCTCAGCGCCTTCGGCTCCGGCCGGTTGGCGGTCGAGTTCGAGCGAGTGCTGTCCGTCGAGTGGCCCGACGTCGTCCACTTGCAACACCTCATGGGGCTGCCGGTGGCGATCGCCGAGCAACTGCGCCGGCAGCGACTCCCCACCATCGTCACGCTCCATGACTACTGGTACGGCTGTGCCAACGCCCAACTGCTGACCAACTACGATCAGACGCTCTGTGACGGCCCCAACCCGTTGTTCACCAACTGCGGCCGCTGCGCCCTGGCCCGCGCCGGGGTGGGGTGGCTCGCGCCCGCTTCGCCTCTCGTCGCCCCGCTGATGGCCCGGCGCAACCGGCTGCTGCGGCCGGTGTTCGACAGCGCGGCCGTTGTGCTGGCCTCGACGCCGTTCGTGCGCCGCGCCTACGAAGACATGGGCTTCCCCGCCGAGCGCGTGCGTCTGCTGCCGCTGGGCGCGGACGTGACGGACGGCGACGTCGCCGCCCACGCCGCCCACGCCGCCCACGCCGCCCACGCCGCGCCACGCGCCGACGGCCAATTCCGCGTCGGCTACGTCGGCGGCATCAGCCCGCAGAAGGGCGTCCACCACCTCATCGCCGCGGCCAACGACCTGCCGGAGTGGGTGACGGTGGCGATCTATGGCGACACGGCCGCCTTCCCCGACTACGTGGCCGAGCTGCGCCGGGCGATCGCCCGGCCCGGCATTCGCCTCATGGGGCCGCTGGATCGCGCGGCGCTGTGGCCGGCGTTGGGGGCGCTGGACGTGCTCGTCGTGCCGACGCTGTGGTACGAGACGTACGCGCTCGTCGTGCAGGAAGCGTTCGCCGCCGGCGTGCCCGTCGTGGCTTCGCGCATCGGCGTGCTGCCCGACGTCGTGGCCGACGGCATCAACGGCCGCCTCTTTCCCCCCGGAGACGCCGACGCCCTGCGCGCGACGCTGCTTGAGCTGGCCGAGAACCCGGCGCAGGTGGCGGCGCTGCGGGACGGCATCCCCCCGGTGCTGACGATGGACGAGCACGCCCGCCGCCTGGAAGCGATCTACCGCGAGGCGGTGGCCGACGGCTGACCCACGCGACGCCGCCGTTCCCCGGCCGCCTGTCGGCATTCGGGCCAAATGGGATATAATCCCGTCGGAAGCTCACGCATGCCCGGCGCTGCCCGGAGCCGCAGCGTAGCTGGAGAGTGTATCGCGGATGAGTTACGAAACCCGAACGGGGGACGAGGCCCAATCGCCCGTCTACGTCTACAACGCGGATCAGCGCCTCAGAAATTGGCGGGGGAAGCTCTCGGAGCTGTACCACTACCGCTACCTGTTGCGCAATCTGGTCATCCGCGATCTGAAAGCCCGCTACAAGAACTCGACACTCGGCATCCTGTGGAGTGTGCTGAACCCGCTGTTCCTGATGCTCGTCTTCACGATCCTGTTCTCGGTGCTGGCCAACGGCGACATCCGCGATTACCCCATCTTTGTGCTGACCGGCCTGATCCCGTGGAACTTCTTCACCGGCGCGCTGACCAGCGGCACGACGGCCATCACCGGCAACGCCGGGCTGGTCAAGAAGGTCTACTTCCCCCGCGAGCTGTTGCCCACGTCGGCGCTGCTGTCCAATCTGGTCAACTTCCTGTTCGCTTTCGTAGTACTGATCATCTTTTTGTATGTATTTCGCATTGGCCTGACCATCCACGCGCTGTGGGTGCCGGTCATCTTGCTGACGCAACTCATCTTCACGCTCGGCCTCTGCCTGCTGTTGGGCAGTCTGACCGTCTTCTATCGCGACGTGTTGATGATTCTGGAAGTGGTGTTGCTGGCCTGGTTCTTCCTGACGCCGGTCTTCTACTCGCTGGAGATGTTCGGCAGCACGGCCACGGTCCTGGGCATCACCTTCAACCCGGCGCAAGTCATGCGCTGGATCAATCCGATGGCTTCGATTATCGACGGCTACCGTACCGTCCTTTGGGGCACCTACGCGACAGGGCCCGCGCCGATGAATCCGGAGTATTTGCTGCGGACGTTCGTCACGTCGGTGCTCGTCCTGGTTGCCGGCTACGCGGTTTTTGCCCGCCTGAATCCGCTGTTTGGCGAGAAGCTATAGCCGCAACCCGCCCCCAACTCCTGACATGATGAAGAACTATTTGCGACTGTTTTCTCTTGCGCTGTTGCTGATGGTCGGGCCGGCGCTTGTGGCCTGCGGTGCGGGCACGACGACGGCCGTCGTGACGCCCTTTCCCACCAACACGGCCGCCGCCGAAAGCGCCACCGAAGAGCCAACCACGCCGACGCCTGACGCCACCGCCACGGCCGAGCCCGACGCCACCGCCGCGGCCGAGCCCGACGCCGAGAGCGAGCCGACGGCCGTCGTGCCCGGCGACACGCCCACGCCCCGCCCCACCAGCACCCCCGCGCACACCCCGACGGCCACGCCCACCAGCCTGCCCCAGGTAGACCCGACGGCGGCGCTCAACATCACCGGCTCGATGCGCGACGGGGAACCGACGCCGCCGACGCCCATCCCGTCTCCCGTGCCGGTGTTCGATCTGCCCAACGGGATGACCAACATCCTGCTGCTGGGCAAGGACGTGAATGCCGACGGCAGCGGTGACGGCCGCACCGACACGATGATCATCGTCTCCGTCAACCGCGAGACGCGCACCGCGTCGATGATCTCGCTGCCGCGCGATCTTTACGTCTACATGCCCAACCGGATCATGAGCCGGCTGAACACGGCCCTGTCGATGGGCGGCGTCGAGCTGCTGGAGCAGACGATCCTCTACAATTTCGGCATCCCCATCCACTA
>CAYNOL010000171.1:0-6956 GCA_964398825.1 uncultured Ardenticatenaceae bacterium | reverse complement strand
GACGCCATCGTCCCATCGCCGCCCTTGCCCACGCCGACCATCACCCTGACACCCACCCCCTGGCCGACAGTGACGCCGGAGCCGACCCTCCCGGTCGTCACCGTGGTAGCGCCGTTGGCCGGCTCGGGATTTACGCAGCTCACCTTCGGCCCCGAGCGGGACTACACCCCCTCCCTCTCGCCCGATCAGCGGCGGCTGGTCATCTCCTCGGAGATCGACGGCGAGTGGCAGCTGGTGGAGATCGACGTCAATGGCGGGAACCGTTTTTCGGTGATGACGACCGGCCTTTCGAATGTACAATCTCCGCACTTTTCGCCCGACGGCCGCTCTCTGCTGGTCACGGCCGAACGCAACGGCCAACAGGACATCTACCAGCTCGACAGCGAAAGCGGCGCCGTCATCGCCCAACTGACCGAGCTGCCGGGAGACGAGTACTTCCCGCGCTGGCTGGCCGACGGCTCCGGCTTCATCTTCTCATGGCAGCATAACGATATCGAAGCGATCTTCTACTATACGCTGGACGGGGTTCAGGACGAGTTGGTCGACGCCGCATCTTTCGTAGGATTCGCCTGGCCCTCGCCCGACGGCCGCCGGGTGGCTTACTACTCGGGAGAGGACGGGGATTACGAGATCTACGTGATGGACATCGACGGCCGCAATCAACGCCGCCTGACCAACAACAGCGGCCGCGACGCCTCGCCCACCTGGTCGCCCGACGGCGAGTGGATCGCCTTCGAGAGCGCGCGCAACGGCAATTACGATCTCTTCATCATGCGGCCCGACGGCAGTGACGTGCGGCAACTGACCAGCGGGCCGGACAACGACTTCTTCCCCAGCTTCTCGGCCGACGGCCAATGGCTGCTGTTCCAGTCGGACCGGACGGGGAATATGGATGTCTACCGGATGCCGTTTGCGCCCTGAGCGTCAGCCGCGCCGGCGCCGGGTGATGACGAGGGCCAGTCCAACCACGAACACCACGCCCGACACACCCATTACGCCCAACAGGACGGCGCGAATCCACCCTTGGGCGGCGGCCGAATCGCGCTCGCTCCCGTCGTCGGGCGCGGCCCCGTCCTCGGCCGAGTCACCCTCAGTCGAGCCACTCTCAGCCGCCTCAGCCAATGCCTCGACGACGTTGAGGGCCACGGTGCGATAGTCACTACGCTCTCCAACGGTTACGACCAGCCTCAGGTCATGAGGGCCCAGCCGCTCGGGAGTGAACGTAGGCGAAACAGTCGTCGATGTATCGGGGGCGACATCGGGCAAGGGGGTTTCGTTTATCATCTGCCCATCGACTGCCACAATCAGCCGGGCGGCCGCAAACGGCGCGCCGCCCAGATTGGCGACTGTCACGGGGATGTCGAGCGGTTGGCCGACGACGGCGTCCCACGTGGCCGGGGCGTCGATCATCGGCAGGGCGGCCGCGGGCGTGAGCGGCAGGGGAACCTGCGCCCGGACACGCTCCAGCAAGACGGTGTTCTCCTCGGCCTTGCCGAGGACATCGTTGAAGGTTTCCGTGTCCGCCACGGCGGGATCAGCCAGGTAGGCCTCGGCCGCCAGCAGCGCGAAGAAGGCGTCCAGCCGCACCAGGGTCAGAGCGACGCCGAGAGCCATCTCACCCTCGCTGATTCCGGTCTCGGCAGTCAGGCGCGCCACGAGCGGCACGGCTGCGCTGTCGAGCGTCTGTGCGGCCGGCAGCAGCTCGTCGGCCCGCGCGCGCACGGCCGCCGCGTCGCCTGCGGCCACGGCTGCGCGCAAGCCCTCGACGGCCGCGCCGTAGGCCAACAGCGCCGCGTCGAACTCCGGCGCGCTCGATTGCGCCGGCGGCGCCAGACGGCCCGCGTAGCTGCGCCTCGGCCCCTCGCCCAGCAATCGGTCGAAGAAGTCGCGCAGATCGAGAGGAACCGGAACCTCACAACCATAGCCGGGACGGTCAGGCTGGAAGGCGTACTCCCCCGAATCCACGGCCGCGTCACGCGTGCAAGTCATGGCGCCGGACAGCACCGAGTTGGCCGCGGTGTCGATCAGGATCTGATGAATACGCGTTTGTATCGAGTAAATGGCGGCGATGCGGGCGCGCAAACCAAGGGTGAAGATGTCGGCGATATCGGTTAGAAGCGCGTTCACGTCGCGCCCCCTCATCAAGCTGTTAACATAGACGTCGTGGGCCAGCTCGCGCATGATGCCGGATTGCGTCGTCAGCCCGTCCATCTGGATGGACGCGACCTCGCTGTTGCTCTCCACCGGCCAGACGGGTTCGTCGCCGCTCTGAACCGTGCGAACGCCCTGATCGACGGCCGGTTGAACGGCATCCGCCAGGTCGGAGATGAACATGCTCGCCGCAACCGCGCGCACCCCATCACCGATCGCGCGGTCGACGAACTCTTCGAGCCCTGCATCCACGTCCTGCGTCGCGGCCGTGATGAGCAAAGGCAAATCCTCGATCACGTTGCGCGCCGACTCGCGCAACTCCTCGTCCTCGATGGCAAAGAGCCAAAGTTTGATGAAATCCTGGATTGCTTTTAGCGCCAGCTCGAGTATGGCCTTTGCCAAATCTCTCCGGACTTGCTCCTTCAGAAGCACAACGCCAACCACCATCCCGGCCAAATCTGCTTTCACGTCAGCCAGATCGTTGGTCAGGATGGTGTAGTCGTCGAGCAGGATGACGAGCGCTTCCTCTTGCAGCACCAGCCGTTCCAGCGCCTCGGCCTGCTCGGGGGTGATCGTCATCGGGTCGGCGGCGCGGAGATCGCCCAGCAGGCGGTGGGCGGCCGTCTGGTCAAAGGCAGGGATCGGCTCGGGATAGATGACACCGCCGGAAGTCTCGTAGGTGGTACTCTCCAGCTGCCCGATGGCCGCTTCCAGTCGGTCGAGAAGGTGGCCAATGCTCGGCGCGGCCCCGGGCGCAGGGGCCCCGACGGCTGGCGCGGCGTTATCGGTGATGAGCCATTGGTATGAGTCGACATCGCCCGATAGAGCCCGTACCGGCTCTGCTTCGGTCTTCGCCGTGTCGTACAGATCATCCCTTCGATCCACTCCGCCGCTTTTCCACGACTTGAGGATCATGTACCGCTCGACGGCCGAGAAGTTAGCGCCGGCAAAGCCGTTCCACACGGTCTGGCCTCGATTGGGCAGAGGCGTGTCAGGATGGCAGGGCATTATCTCAGTGAGCCAATCGTTCTCGCCCTGATAGCTCCTCAACGTGAGGAATCGTCCAGTAGGCGACATATCAGCGGTTACACCCGGCGCAAACGCCCCACTCTCCGCGCCGGCCATATGCTCGTCAGGGTAGATGGTTTTCGTCGTGGTCAGGAGAAGAGATTGCTTCAGGTCATCAGGCGGGCCGCAGTAGACGTGGAGCGTTTCGCCCTCCATCTCCCCGGTGATCCATCGCGAGCCGTCGGCCGAGATATCGATCACATTGCCCATGATCGGCTCGGCCGCGCTCAGATCGTCGGAAATACGCAGGTTGTTGAAAACGAATCCGACGTTGGCCTCCTCTCGCCAGCCGAGCTTGCCGAAGCTCGCGCTGTGAAATGGGCCGATAGCCAACATTTCGCTGGATCCTGGCTGAATAATTGTGACCGTTTCAAACGTGAATCCTTTGTTCCCCGCGAACCCGTTTGCTAACGCCAGAAATCGGCCATCGAATGACCATTCCAAAATCACATGGTCAGTGGGCCCTCCGTAATGGGCATTTGTCGCCATATCATAAACGGCAGGTTGAAACCCCGTTGTGTCAATAGACAGCCCATCCTTACGGACATAGGCCAATTGAAGCTTTGTCGGTGACCATGAAAGCGAGTCGCCAAAAATCGTCGAACAGGCAACGCCTTCTGCAACCGTTTGGTACGCGCCGGTGATATCTATGATGCCCAGCGTGCCGCCTTCGGTGCAATAGCTCACCCATTGCCCATCATAGGACCAGCCGCCGAAGGACACAGTGCCGAAGATCATCGGGATGGGCGACGCTATCCCCTCCGGGTCATAGACGTCCCAGCTCCTATTGGCGGTCTGAACCGCCACTCGTTCGGCCGTTGGCGACCATACAAAGCGTGTAGCCCTGCTCGGCAATTGACCGGGCAGGCGTTCGACGCTCAGACGGCCGTCCGATTGAAAGTCGAGGTCGATGACCCGTGAGGCGCCGGCTACGTCTATGTAGACGATCCTGTCGCGCGTGGGCGCAATCGAGAAGCTGCTGACACGCTCCCCCTCCGCCAATTGGGCTGTCATGCCGGTGCTGACGTCCTCCATCACGAGCGCTTCGTTTTCGTCGATGTAGAGCAATAGCGATTCGCTGGGTGGGAGGTTATCAAAGGTTGTGACCGGAGCGGCTGAGGCCCCCACGCCGGGCAAATCGTCGAGCGAATAGGACCACAACCCGCTATCTCCGGCAGCCACATAGACCCGGCCGTCCATCCTCGACGCGCTCACCATCTCATACGGCGCGTCCAGCACCGCCACCGTCGCCGGCTCAGCGGTTGTGGTGTCGAAGACGTGGATGCTGCCGTCCGCAAGCCCGACGAACAGCAGAGAGCCGTCGCGGTGAACGCCGTAGGCGCTCTCCAGACCCGGCATCCAACCCAGGGTGCGGGGGGATGAGCGGTCAGCCACATCATAGCGCGCCACGCCCTTGTCCTTCGCGACGACATAGACGACATCACCGACGATAGCTACATCACTCGCCGGTTGGCTCCCCAGCTGGCCCAGCGGCGCGGCGATTTCGTCCTGCAAATCGACCATCCAGGGGGGCGAATCCCAGTAGGTCAGCACGGCGAGCTCGCTGCCGGCGAACGCCTTTTGGATAGAGTCGTCGTTGATTGGATCCGGGATAGCGATCTCGCCCAGTTCCCACACGTCCAGAGGGTTTGTCGCGTTAAGGATGGTCAGTTGGTCGTCCTTTTCATAGAAGAGAAGGAATGAATCCTCACCAACCGCCGTCATGAAAGGCCTGTGGGGAACCGCGTAAGATCCCACTTCGGTGGGGCGGGGGCCGAATATGGGATCGAACCCATGAATATCAACGACGGTGATGGAATCGGATTTGGTCAAAAAGCCGAGGCCGCCAACACCTTCCCATTCGCGCGCCCCTCCCTCCACCGGTATTCCTAATAGCGTGCGGTTTCTGTCGAGGCCATACTCGTACCCATGATTGATTCGCTTAGGATCGGCCGCCAGGACTCTGCCGCCGTCGGCCGCTATGCCAACGACCGGCCCCAATGTGGGAATGCGGGCCACATTGTTGCTCAGTCGAAGATCGGACAGGTCAACGACATACAACCCGCCATGTTCATAGCTGAGATAGGCCCGATTGCCGTCGACCACCATATCGGTG
The DNA here is from genome assembly GCA_964398825.1 of uncultured Ardenticatenaceae bacterium. GTDB lineage: Bacteria > Chloroflexota > Anaerolineae > Promineifilales > Promineifilaceae > Promineifilum. The sequence goes on along the minus strand of CAYNOL010000171.1, from coordinate 1,621 downwards.
ATGTTTTTATACGGATCATCTCGATCCAGGTTGAACCGGCCAACCGGCAGTGGCACGTCATGATTCACGACATCAAAGACCGTCAGGCGGCCGCTTGCGCGGTGGTCCCCATCATTCCTGAACTCAACCGCACGGTTGACGACGTATATATAATCTCCGGCTGCTTCGACAAGCACCGTCTCATGTTGGTCACGAGACTCAAGCCTGGGGTTCAGGTAATGGGCTTCCTCAGGTTCAGAATAAGCGATACTGGTGTTGATGGTAGGGTCGCTTACATCTGCCACCAGCAAGCCGCAGTTACTATGGTCGGCGACATAGACAGTCGTACCGACAACGACCGCGTCCAGCGCGCTGCATGCTGTGCCCACATGACCGATCTGCCTAGGTGCGGCCGGATCGCTAACGTCGAAAATAAACAGGTCATACCCATCGGCGACATATGCATAGTCACCATTGACCATGATCGACCAAATACCGGCCCGCCAGTCAGCCGAGCCCAATTCCCTGGGTGCGGTGGGATCGCCCGCATCGATGACGTGCAGGCCGCTCGGCCCATAATCCCCCAGATAAATTGTCGTGCCGGTGTTGTCGATGGCTACGGCGTCCTCAGTCACATTCAGTGCGCCGACCTCGCGGGGGGATGCGGGATCGCTGATATCGACGATGCGCAGCCCCGCGCGGCCCGCGGCCACGTAGGCGTAAACCCCCTCCAGCACCACATCGCGCACGATGTCCCCGAACGGCTCCGTCTGGCCGAGCTTAATATCGTCGAAAGTGGAAAGAGTTTCTATTCTGTCCAGGTCGACGATAACCAGCCGGGGGCCAACCCCCAGGTAGACGATTTTGCCCCGCGCGGCCACGGCGTCCGTCAGGCCGCCCACTTGGCCGTCCGGCGCAATCCACTCGGCGGATTGGGTCACCAACAGCTTGCCCTGGAGGGGCGCGGGGCTCGCGAGGATGGGGATCAGAACCAAAATAACGACGAAGATAATTACCAGGTATCTTGACCTGTTCAGCGTTACTCCACTCATCTCCCTTCCATCCTCCTTATCGGCACACCACCCAAACGATCTGCTCCGCGCCTCCCAATCATAACCGATAACGGTGTCGAGACCCATAACTTGCACACCCTTCATCATCTGCGACCCCTCGAGAGCCACCCCCTCCACACGATTCCCCCCCACCCCCCTTGACACTCACCCCACCCCCACCTATAATTTAGTCCAACCTAATTTAGTCACATCTAATTATTCATTCAAACCCCATGAATTCCCACGACGCCCACTCCCCCGCCGTCCAGGATTACCTGCGCGCTATCTACCAGTTGCTGGAGCAGCACGAGGGCGCCGGGCGGAACACCACGCGCGTGACCACGTCGCAGATCGCCGGCTGGCTCGACGTGCGCCCCGCGTCGGTGACGGCCATGCTGCAGCGCATGGCCGCGGCCGAGCCGGCGCTGGTCGACTACCACAAGAGCTACGGCGCCCATCTGACGGCCGACGGCGAGCGGGCGGCGCTGGCCGTCGTCCGCAATCACCGGCTGCTGGAGCTATATCTGCACGAGAAGCTCGGCTTCGGCTGGGATGAGGTGCACGAAGAGGCCGACCGGCTGGAGCACGTC
>CAYNOL010000170.1:0-6981 GCA_964398825.1 uncultured Ardenticatenaceae bacterium | reverse complement strand
GCTGCCGAGCGCTGTCGTGGCCGCGCTGCTGGCGCTGAACCGGCCGGCGGCGCGCTGGTTGGGCGGCGTGGCCGGGGCGGCACTCGTCGTGCTGGCCTTTCCCGTGCTCATCGCCGGGGCGGCGCTGCCCGCCCTGCTGATGCTGGCCGGGGGCGGCGCGGCGCTGTGGCTGCTGTGGGACGGCCGCTGGCGTGCCACGCTGCTGCCCATGACCGGGGTGATTCTCGCCTCGCTGCTGGGTGGCTTCCTGTTCACCTATCTACACGCGGTCAACTACCGCACGCTGCTGTTCTATCGCGGCGGCCAGACGGCAACGGGCATCGACCTCAGGGCGCTGGAGTCGGCCCAGGCCGGCGGCTTCCTGACTTTCTTCTTCGCCTTTTTGCTCGTCGGCGTCATCCTGCTGTCCTTCGCCCTCAGTTGGGCAGGGTCGGCGCCGGGACGCCGGGCGCGGACGGCCGGCAGCCCGGCGTTGGGGTTGGGAGCGCTGGCGGCGGCGCTCGTCCTGTCGCTGGTGCTCATCTCACACAGCAACATTCGGCCCGTTCAGGCGGACATGATCTACAAGCGGGCCAAGCCGTTCGACGACCAGGCCACGCGCTCCACACAGGCTGATCCGGCCGTGCGACGTGACCTGTGGGACACGGCCATCGCCATTTACTCCACGGCGATCGACCGCATGCCGCAAGAGGATTTCTACTATCTGTTCCTCGGCCGCGCCTATCTGGAACGGGCGGGCATCACCGAAGACCCGGCCGAGCGGGCCGAGCTGCTGGCCACGGCCGAGCGGCTGCTGCTGCAGGCACAGGAGATCAACCCGCTCAACACCGACCACACGGCCAATCTGGCGCGGCTGAACACGCGCTGGTACGCGGCCGTCAATGACGAAGACGACCAAGCAGAGCGGCTGGCGCTGGCCGAGCGGTTCTATCAGCAAGCGCTGACCCTCAGCCCGCAGAACTCCGTCGTGCGCAACGAGTTGGCCCGGCTCATCCTGGAGCTGCGCGGCGACTGTGACCGGGCGCTGGCGATCTACGAGGAGTCGGCGGCGATCGACCCGTTTTATCCGGCGACCAAGCTGGCACTGGCCGACGCCTACATCATTTGCAGCGGCAACCGCACCGAATCGGAGCGGGATTCGATGTTCCGCTCGGCGGCGACGGCGCTGGAAGAGGCGCTGGAGGGCAACCCGGGCAACATCCGCGCCTGGATCCAATTAGCGGAGATTCACCGGCAGTTGGGCCAGTACGAGCAGGCGTTCGAGGCCGTGGAGAGCGCCCGGGCCCAGAACACAACCGGCGCCTTCCCCGGCTACGAGATCGACTACCTGGCGGCGCAGATCGCCGCGGGCATGGGCAACACGGCCGAAGCGCGCGCCCTGGCCGAGCAGGCGCTGGAGACGGCCAACCAGGAGACGACGGCGCTGCTCATGGCCTTCCTGAACGAGCTAGGGGGCGAGTAGGCCGGCGAGCGGGGCGGCCGCCGGCGGCACTACCTTGCCTGAGCAACCGACGATATGCGCGCTTTCCTCGCCGTCTTTCTCATCGCCCTGTCGGTCACGCTGATCAGCATGCCGTGGGTGCGGCGCGCGGCCGTGGCTCTTGGCTTCGTCGACGCGCCGGCGCTGCGCAAAGTCCACCGCACGCCGACGCCGCTGCTGGGCGGGGCGGCCATCTTCATCGGCGCGATCATCGGCGTGCTGCTCATCTACGGCGGCGATCCCCAGCCGACGGTGATCGGCGTCGTGCTGGCGACGACGGTGGTGGCTCTGACCGGCCTCGTCGACGATTACCGGCCGCTGCCGGCCTGGGTCAAGCTGGCCGGGCAGGTCGCCGGCTTCCTCATCCTGGCCTACTTCGGCATTCGCGTGCGCCTGCCCCTGCCGGAGTGGGCCAACTATGCCATCACGCTGCTGTGGCTGCTAGGGATCACCAACGCGATCAACTTCCTCGACAACATGGACGGCCTGAGCGCGGGTATTGTCGCCGTCACGTCGTCGTTTATCTTGCTGCTGGCGCTGACGAACGGGCAGTTCCTGGTCGGGGCGCTGTCGGCCGGGCTGCTGGGGGCGTGCCTCGGCTTTCTGCGCTACAACTTCCCACCGGCGCGCATCTTCATGGGCGACGTCGGTTCCCTCTTCCTCGGCTTTCTGCTGGCGGCGATGGGCATCCAGCTGCGCTTTCCGCAGAATTCCAACTTCGTCACCTGGATGGTGCCCGTCTTTCTGTTTGGGTTGCCGATCTTCGACATGGTGCTTGTCGTCTTCTCGCGGCTGCGGCGTGGCCTCAGCCCCAACACGGCCGGCAAAGACCACATCAGCCACCGGCTGGTGCGGCTGGGGTTCTCGTCGCGCGAGGCGGTGCTGATTCTCTACCTCTTTAGCGGCATCTTGGGTATGATGGCACTGTTCATCACGCAGGCCACTATTCTGGAAGGGTATGCCGTGGCGGCGGTGAGCGCTGTGCTCGGCCTGGCGGCTTTGTGGTGGCTGGAGCGTCGATGGAAGGAGAGCGAAGAATCATGACTGAAAAAGGGGGAAAGCGAACGGAATTCCGCCGGCTGAATCATGTGCTACCGGCACTGGCGTTACTGGCGGTGTTGCTCATCGCCGCCGGCATCGGCCGGGCATGGGCCGGAGAGACCGGTAGCGACCAGAAGCAGACGACCGCACCGGCTGCCAGCACCAATCGGCCGCTGGCGACGACGGTCGACGACTTCTTCCTGCCGGGAACCCAACCCGGCATGTTGGTGGATGATGAGGGCAAGCCGCATCCTATTGCTGATCCGGACGGGTGCGTCGCCTGCCATACAGCGCCCATCTACAACGCCTGGCGCGGCAGTATGATGGCCCAGGCGGGGCGCGACCCGATCTTCTGGGCGGCCTTCGCCGTGGCCCAGAAGGACGCGGCCGACGCGGGAGAGTTCTGCCTGCGCTGCCACACGCCCACGGCCTGGTATGCCGAACGGGCAGGCGCGTTGACCCCCGAACAGTTGACGGATGACGATATCAGCGCCGGCGTCGCCTGTGAGGTATGCCACCGCATGGTAGACCCGGTTGCGGGGGCGAACGATGAGGTGAAAACGGAGGATAGCGGCATCCGCGCCGATCTGCAAGCGCTGGGGCTGCTGCCGCCGACGGACCATGTCGGCGCGGCGATGCTCATCCTCGACCCCGAGGACAACCGGCGCGGCCCCTTCTCGCTGCCCAACCTCAGCTATCACACGGCGAAACAGGCCAACTTCCAGGGGCAGAGCGACGCGCTGGCCGCCTCGCGCCTGTGCGGCAGCTGTCACAACGTCGACAACCCGCTGTTGAGCTGGAACGAGAACCCACCCGGCGGCGGCCCTGCCCAATATTGGCCCAACGAGCTGGGCGCGGCGGCCGACTCCTTCGGCCCGGACGAATTGTTTCCGGTAGAGCGCACCTTTGAGGAGTGGCTCAACAGCGACTACGCCAACGGCGGCGTCTATGCGCCACAGTTCGCGGGGGCCAAGCTCGACGGCATCGTCGCCTCGTGCCAGGCTTGCCACATGGTGCGCCGGACGGGCATCGCCGCCGGCACCACCTTCCGCCCTGTCTATCGCGACTGCGTCAACACCGGCTGCCTGCCCGCCCACGTCTTCGCCGGGGGCAACGCGTGGGTGCCGAAGATTTTGCAAGACCCGCGTTGGGAGTTACACGTCAGCGACGCCGGCGAAGTGGCTGATTTGAATCAGACCGCGCTCGAAGCACAGAGCATGCTGCGGCGGGCGGCGACGGTTGAGGTGAGCCTCGACGACGACGGCGGCCAGAAGACGGCCACTGTGCGCGTCACCAACGAGACGGGCCACAAACTGCCGACGGGCTACCCCGAGGGGCGGCGCATGTGGCTGAACCTGCGCGCCTACAACGCCGCCGGCGCGCTGATCTACGAGTCGGGCAAGTACGACGAAGCGACGGGCCTGCTAACCGAAGATCCGGCGATCAAGGTGTACGAGGTCAAGCAGGGGCTGACCCCGGAGATGGCGGCGCTGGTGGGGCTCGACCCGGGGCCGACGTTCCACTTCGCGCTGAACAACACCACAAGCAAGGACAACCGCATCCCGCCGCGCGGCTATACCATCGCCGCCTATGACCGGCCGGGCCTGCGCCCCGTCGGCGCGGTCTATGCCGACGGACAGTATTGGGACAACACGGTCTACAACGTCCCAGCGGCCACCGCGCGGGTGGTGGCCACGCTCTACTACCAGGTGTCGTCCAGCGACTACATCGAATTCCTGGCTGAACTGGGCGGCGAGGCGGGGGCGACGCTGGCCGAAATATGGGAAGACAGTAAAAGCCCCCCCGAACTGGTGGGCCGGGCCGAATACCCGCCGCCGAATGAAGTTTATCTACCCACGAGTCAGAGACCCTAAGGCTCGGCGCGACATCATCATTGATAGAGGAGTTGAAAGACGTATGGCCAAAAACCCTTCGCGAACCCCGTCCGTATCGGAGCGGCGCAAGCAAGAGGAGCTGCGCCGGCAGAAGGCGCAACAACGCAACATGATCATCGGCGGCGTGCTGGTGGGGCTGGTCGTCCTGCTGCTGGCGGCCTATTTTCTGACGCGCGACGGCGGCGGAGACGAGACGGTCGCCGGCGTGGAGATGAGCGGCGAGCGGCCGTTGGCGGCGCTCGACCCGGTGGAGCGCGTCGGCTTCTTCGACGCCGCGCCGGAGATGGTCATCGACACGAGCAAGTCGTACCAGGCGATCATCCGTATGGAGAACGGCGGCGAGATGGTCATCGACCTGTTCGACGACGAGGCCCCGCTGACGGTCAACAACTTCGTCTTTCTGGCCAATCAGGGGTTTTACGACGGCACGACATTCCACCGTGTGCTGCCCAACTTCATGGCCCAGGGCGGGGATCCGTCGGGCAGCGGCCGGGGCGGCCCCGGCTACTCCTTCGCCGACGAGACAGACAACGGGCTGAGTTTTGACCGGCGCGGCTTGCTGGCCATGGCCAACTCAGGCCCCAACACCAACGGCAGCCAGTTCTTCATCACCTTCGCCCCCGCGCCCCATCTGGACGGTGGCCACACCATATTCGGCGAGCTCGTCGAAGGGGACGACGTGCTGGGCGGCATCACGCTGCGCGATCCGGAACGGGATACCGCTCCGGGCGACACGATCAGCGAAATCGCGATCGTCGAGCGGTAGCGGCGGGCGGTTGACGCTAGCCGACCCGCCTGCTATACTGAGCGAACCTGAATAAACAACGACGTCGACCGGGAGTAGTACGCGCCCCCCGCCCTGGCAGAGAGTGAAGGCCAGCGGCTGAGAGCCTTCACAGCGGCAAGAGCGCCGAAGTCGCCCGCGAGTCCCTTCGCCGAATCCAGTAAGCGAAGGCGGGTCAGCCCGTTAGCGCTGCGACGAGCGTCGGTCATTATTGACCGGAAGCAAGGTGGTACCGCGTGAGCAATGCGCTCTCGTCCTTGATTGGCGAGAGCGCTTTTTATTTGGCCGGCGACGAAGCGGCCGAACAAAACGAGACGAAAGAGGATTGTTATGAGCGAGATGCCCAAAGCCTATGACTTCCACGGCACGGAAGAGCGGCTATACCAATGGTGGGAACAGAACGGCTGGTTTAAGCCCGAGGCCCGGCCGGCCGACGCCGATCCGTTCGTGATCTCTATCCCCCCGCCCAACATCACCGGCGAGCTCCATATGGGCCACGCCATGTTTGTGGCGCTGGAGGATTTGATGATCCGCCGGGCGCGGATGCAGGGGCGGGCCGCGCTGTGGGTTCCGGGCGTCGACCACGCGGGCATCGCCACCCAGCTGCAGGTGGAAAAGATGCTGCGCGAAGAGGGCACGTCCCGGCTGGAAGTGGGCCGGGACGAGTTCCTGCGACGCACGTGGGCGTGGAAGGAGAAGTACGGCAGCCACATCACGCGGCAGTTGCGCCGGCTGGGGGCGTCGTGCGACTGGGACCGCGAGCGGTTCACGCTGGACGAAGGGCTCTCGGCCGCCGTGCGCGAAGCGTTCGTGCGCCTCTACCGCATGGGGCTCATCTACCAGAGCGAATACCTGGTGAACTGGTCGCCCGGCCTGCAGACGGCCGTCTCTGACCTGGAAGTGGAGCACAACGAAGAGCAAGGGCTGCTCTACTTCTTCAAATACCCTGTGCAGGGGGGCGGCCACCTGCCGGTGGCGACGACGCGGCCGGAGACGATCCTGGGCGATACGGCCGTGGCCGTCCATCCCGATGACGAGCGCTTCGCCGAGTATATCGGCCGGACGGCGCTGGTGCCGATGCTCGACCGGGAGATACCGATCATCGCCGACGAATATGTGGACATCTCTTTCGGCACCGGCGCGCTGAAGATCACCCCCGGCCACGATCCCAACGACTTCGAGATCGCTCGTCGCCATGGGCTAGCCATCGTGTCGATTATGAACAAGGACGCGACGTTGAACGAAGCCGCCGGCCCCTACGCCGGGCTCGACCGCTTCGAGGCGCGCAAGCGCCTGTGGGCCGACATGGAAGCGGCCGACTTGACGATCAAGGCCGAGCCGTACACCGTCAACGTGCCGCGCAGCCAGCGCGGCGGCGAGGTGGTGGAACCGATGATCAGCACACAGTGGTTCGTGAACACCAAGCCGATGGCCGAGATGGCCCTGGCGGCCGTCCACAGCGGCCGGATCACCATCGTGCCCGAACACTTTGTGAAGACGTGGGACAACTGGCTCAACAACATCCACCCCTGGACGATCAGCCGGCAGCTGTGGTGGGGCCACCGCATTCCCGTGTGGTATTGCGGCGACTGTGGCCACCAGACGGTGGCGACGGTGGACCCGGCGGCCTGCGAGCGGTGCAGCAGCGCCGACATCGTGCAGGACCCGGACGTGCTCGACACGTGGTTCAGCAGTGGCCTGTGGCCTTTCTCGACGTTGGGTTGGCCGGAGCAGACGGCCGACCTGGCCCGCTTCTACCCCACCGACGTGATGGAGACGGG
>CAYNOL010000169.1:0-6985 GCA_964398825.1 uncultured Ardenticatenaceae bacterium | reverse complement strand
TCGCCCACGCCGTCGCCGTAGGTGACGCAGAAGCGGTCGGCCGTCAGATAGTCGGCCACGCGGGCGATGCGGCTGGCCTTGTCCGTCCGCAACCCCGTGTCCACCAGCGACACCTCCCACTCGGGGTGCTCCTCCGGCCCACGGAAGTCGATGCGCCCGGCGCGGTCGCCCAGCCGGACGGTGAAGTCGCGGGTCATGGCCTCGTAGTCGAGGAAGTAGCGCCGCAACTGCCCCGCCTCGTAGCCCAGCGGCAGCACGAACTTGCGGAAGCCGTAGGTGCTGTAGATACGCATGACGTGCCAGATAATCGGCCGCCCGCCGATCTCGACCAGCTCCTTCTTGGTCAGTGTACCCCCGCGCATGCGCGTCCCTTCCCCACCACAAAAGATAACAACCGGGATGTCTTGGAAGTTCATGTTAGTTGACCATTACTTTAGAAAGGGTGAAAGGGCGAAGCGAGCTGCCCTTCTCCCTTTCCCCCCTTCACCCTTTCTCCCCTTCCCAGTCAATCTGTCGTGCACGTTCCACCGCCTCGCGCAGGTTCTTCACGAACGGCGGATAGACGATCCCCGCTTCGGTGACGATGCCGGTCACATAGCGGTGGGGGGTCACGTCGAAGGCGGGGTTGCGGGCGGTGATGCCGGCCGGGGCGATGGGCGTGTCGCGCACGCTCAACACCTCGTCCATGTCCCGCTCCTCGATGGGGATGAGGTCGCCCGTCGGAAGGTCGAGGTCGATGGTGCTGGTGGGCACGACGGGGTAGAACGGCACGCCGTTCTCTTTGGCCAGCACGCCCAGCTGGTAGGTGCCGATCTTGTTGGCCACGTCGCCGTTGGCGGCCGTGCGGTCGCTGCCCACCAGGACGATGTCGACCTCGCCGGCGCGCATGAAGTGGCCGGCGGCGTTGTCGGCGATGAGGTCGAACGGGATGCCGCGCTGCTGCAGCTCCCACGCCGTCAGGTGTGCCCCCTGCAGCCGCGGCCGCGTCTCGTCCACCAGCACGTGGACCCGCTTGCCCTGCTCGTGGGCGGCGAAGACCACGCCCAGCGCCGTGCCCCAGTCGACGGTGGCCAGCGCGCCGGTGTTACAGTGGTGGAGAATGGTGTCGCCGTCGCTGATCAGCTCGGCGCCGTTGTAGCCCATGCGCCGGTTAAGGGCCACGTCCTCGTCGGCCAACCGCTGCGCCTCGGCCAGCAGCGCGTCGCGCACCTCGTCGACCGACTCCAGCTCCTCGTCGGCGGCCACGCGCAGCAAGCGACGCACGCCCCAGGCCAGATTGACGGCCGTCGGCCGGGCCGCCTCCAGATGGCGCGCAGCCTCTTCCAGGTCGCGCAACAGCGCCAGCCGGTCGGTGGCCTTGCTCTGCCGCGCCGCCAGCGCCATGCCGAAGCCGGCGGCCGCGCCAATGGCCGGCGCGCCGCGCACTACCATGTCGCGGATGCCCGTCGCCACGTCCTGATAGGTGGCGTACTCCGGCACAACCAGCTCGAACGGCAGCAGCCGCTGGTCGATCATCTTCATGACGTCGCGGTCGTAGTCCCAAAAAACTGTGCGCATGAAACCTCCGGGAAATTATGAATTACGAATTACGAATAAGAGATGGGGATCAGGGATTAGGATCCAAGTCTATTCTAGTAGAAGTGTTTGCCCGGGCCAAACGGGGGCGCTCAGGCTGTGGCATACCCTGTCAGGCCGGCTCTTCAACAGGCACGCTTCGGTGGCAATTTGGCGAATTTTTTACGTGCAGGCGCATAATTCGCTATACTCATACCAACAATTTCAACCGTCGCTCCAAAAAAGCAGACTCATGTTCTTTCGTTCTGCGGCCGCCGTTTAGATTGATGCCGCGATTTCCGATCAGCAGGTCGCCACGACAGGCGGCCTCATTGCCATAGCAGGCAATCAGTTCAAGAGACATCACTCATGCACCAGGATTTTACGCTGTTCGCCACCATAACAATGGCGGTTTTGCTGGCCTTCATCGGCGGGTTCATCGCCCGCAAGCTACGCATCCCCGCCATCGTCGGCTATCTGGTGGCTGGTTTGTTCATCAGCCCCTTCACCCCCGGCTATTCGGCAGACTCCAACGCGGCCGCCCAGCTGGCCGAAATGGGTGTTGTGTTCATGATGTTCGGCGTCGGGCTCCACTTCTCGCTCAAGGATTTATGGAATGTTCGCTCGATCGCCGTGCCGGGGGCCATTCTGCAGACCACCCTCTCCACGTTGCTCGGTCTGGCCATCAGCCGCCTGTGGGGGTGGTCGTTCGAGGCCGGGCTGGTCATGGGGCTGTCCATCTCCGTCGCCAGCACCGTCGTGTTGCTGCGCGGGCTGGCCGACAACGGACTGCTGACGACGCCCCACGGCCGCGTCGCCATCGGCTGGCTGGTGTTCGAAGACCTGGCGACCATCGCCATTCTGGTGCTCATGCCGGTACTGGTCACCGGCCAGGGGGGCAACCCGATTCTCAGCGTCGTCTGGGCTTTCGTCAAGACGGCGATCTTCGTCGTCATCATGCTCGTGGGCGGCACGCGGCTGCTGTCGTGGCTGCTGAACCAGATCGCCTACACCCGTTCGCGGGAGCTGTTCACGCTGGCGGTCGTGGCCATGGCCGTGGGCATCTCCTTCATGGCCTATGAGCTATTCGGCGTGTCGCTGGCGCTGGGGGCGTTCCTGGCCGGTGTCGTCGTCAGCGAGTCGGACGTCCACCACCAGGTCGGCGCCGAGCTAATCCCGTTCCGAGACTTCTTCGCCGTGCTTTTCTTCGTCTCCGTCGGCATGCTCGTCGATCCGCAGGTGGTCATGGCCAACATCGGCAAGGTCATCGCGTTGGCCGTGCTGGTCATCTTTGGCAAGGGGATCATCACCCTGCTGCTGGGTTTTGTGCTGCCGTCGTCGGCGCGAACGATGATCGTCGTCGCCGCCGGGCTGAGCCAGATCGGCGAGTTCACCTTCATCGTCGGCTCGACGGGCGTCTTCCTGGGGCTGCTAGACGGCGACCAGTACGCGCTCATCCTGGCCGCGGCCGTCATCTCCATCCTCGTCAACCCGCTGATGTTCCGGCTCATCCACCCGGTCGAGAAATTCCTGCGTCGCTTCCCGTTCATCTGGCGCCACATGGAGCGCGGCGGGCCGACACCGGAGGCGTTCACCGAGCAGATGGAAGACCACGTGGTCATCGTCGGCTATGGGCGCGTCGGCCGCCACATCGGCAGCATCATGCAGCGGCTGGGGCAGGAGTTTTTGGTCATCGAGCAGGACATGGCCTACACCGCGCAGCTGCAGGCCCACGGCATCAAGACGATGTACGGCGACGCAGCCAACTCGGAGATCCTGACCCACGTCTGCCTGGAGTGCGCCAAGGCGCTGGTAGTCACTGTGCCGAGCGAGACGACGGCCGAGCTCATCGTCGCCGCCGCCCACCGCATCGCCCCCGATCTGCCCATCATCGTGCGCGCCGAGACGGAAGACCGACTCGACGACCTCATCCGGCTGGGGGCCACCCACGTCATCAACCCGGAAATGGAGGGCGGCCTGGAGATTTTGCGCTACACGCTGCTGACGCTCGACTACTCGACGGGACAGATTCAGCATTACATCGATACCGTGCGCAGCGACACCTATGAGGGCGTCTGGCCGGGCGATCGGGGGTACCCGCTGCTCGACCAGCTGCTGATGTCGACGCGCGGCGTGGAGATCACCTGGCTGCCCGTCAGCGCGGACAGCGAGCTCATCGGCCGCAGCCTGGCCGAGACCAACATCCGCTCCCGCGTCGGCGCGTCGGTGGTGGCCCTCGTCCGCAACCGCAAGGTCATGGCCAACCCCAAGTCGAGCGTGGTGTTCATGGAAGGGGACCTGCTCGGCCTCATCGGTGAGCCGCAGGAACTCGAAGCCGCCAGCCGCCTCATCGCCCCCTCGGCCGAGGAAGCCCATTTCGTGGATCTATAAGAAGCGGGAATTACAGATTAAGAAGAAGGGATTGGAGATTAGAGATTGAGAGACTGGAGTGTTCATCAGGCCAGTCTTACAATCTCCAATCCCCAATTCCCTCATAGATGAGGTAACGGCGAAGCGGGGAATGTCGAGGATTGACGCGCGTTCGCCGTTACCTATCGTCTACGTGCAACAGTGTAGCAGACCCCCCCCCACCCCGCTGTTATCTAAAACACAGAAAAGAGAATCTATTAACCACGGATTTACGCGGATGAAGCGGATAAAACGGATTTTTACTTATCCGCGATAATCCGTTTTATCCGTTAAAATCCGTGGTTAAAAGATTTTCTTACCGATTGCGCGTGGCTACGTCGAAGATGACCGCCAGGGCCAGGATGATGCCGCGGACGATGTATTGGTAGGAGATGCCGATACCCATCAGGTTCATGCCGCTGGTCAGCGAGGCCATGACCAGCGCGCCGATGACCGCGCCCGTCACGCGGCCGACGCCGCCCGCGGCCGACACACCACCCACATAGGACGCGGCGATGGCGTCCAGCTCGAACAGCGTGCCGGCCGTCGTCGTGGCCGATTGCAGCCGCGAGGCGAACAACATGCCCGACAGACCGGCCAGCATCCCCATCTGGCTGAACACCAGCAGCGTGATGCGCTTCACGTTGATGCCGCTCAGCTGCGCCGCCTCGGGGTTACCGCCCACGGCGTAGATGTGGCGGCCGAGCACTGTCTGCGTCGTCACGAAGTGGTAGATGGCCAGCACGATGAGCACGACCACCACCGTCCACGACAGACCGTTGTAGTCGGCCAGCACCCAGGTGATCGCCCCGATGAGCAGCGCCATGAACGCCAGCTTCAGGATGAAGATATTGCGCGGCAACACCTCGAAGCCATAGGCCAGCTTCGTGCGACGGCTGCGCATCTCATTGAAGATGAGCAGGGCGATGGCCGCCAGCCCGATCAGCAGCGTCAGCACGTGCTTGCCGGGCCATAGCTCGCCGGGGATGTCGGGGATGAAGCCGTTACCTATCTGGTTGAAGGCGCGGTTGGTGATGATGATGGTGCCCGAGCCCTCGGTGGCCACCAGGATGGCGCCGCGATAGATGAGAAAGCCGGCCAGCGTAGCCACGAAGGCCGGGATGCCCAGATTGGCGACGAGGATGCCCGGCAGCAGCCCCAGCAGCGCCCCCAGCAGCAGCACGGCCGGCACCACCACATAGACCGGCCACCCCCAGAAGGTCATGGCGATGGCCGCCACCGCCCCCAGATAGCCGGCCAGGAAACCGATCGACAGGTCGATGTGGCGGATGACGATGACCAGCGTCACGCCGATGCCCAGCACGGCGATGTAGCCGAACTGGTTGAACAGGTTGCTCAGGTTGCGCGGCGAGGTGAAGATGCCGTCGGTCAGCACCGCAAACACCCCCCAAATGACGAACAGCGCGATGAACATGCCGTAGTCGCGGATGTTCTTGCGCAGAACTAGCGTTAGATCGTTGACGAAGGTCATGGCTCTTTAATTCCTTGTTGCCAGGTGCATGATGCTTTCCTGGGTGGCTTCGGCGACGGGCAGCTCGCCGGTGATGCGGCCGCCGGAGACGACGTAGACCCGATCGCTCATGCCCAACACCTCGGGCAGCTCCGAGGAGATCATCAGGATGCTCATCCCCTGCTCCACCAGCTGGTTCATCAGGGTGTAGATCTCGTATTTCGCGCCCACGTCGATGCCGCGCGTCGGCTCGTCGAGCAGCAGGATATTGGGGGCAACGAACAGCCATTTGCCCAGCTGGACTTTCTGCTGGTTGCCGCCGCTCAGATTGCCCACTGTCTGCTCGATCGACGGCGTCTTGATATTGAGCGACTCCTTGTACTGGTTGGCCACCTGGATCTCGGCATTGCGGTTGACGATGCCGGCGCGCGAGGCCAGCGCCCGCAGATTGGCCAGCGTCGTGTTCTGCCGCACGTCCTGGATGAGGATGAGGCCGTTGCGCTTGCGGTCTTCGGACACATAGGCGACGCCGGCACGGATGGCTTGCTCGGGGTGGCTGAAGCGGCGTGGCTCGCCGTTGACGGTCAGCTCGCCGCTGATCTTGTAGTTGAGCGGGTTGCCGAAGATGCTCAGGGCCAACTCGGTCCGGCCGGAGCCCATGAGCCCGGCAAAGCCGATGATCTCCCCCCGCTTCAGGTTGAACGAGACATCCCGCAGGATCGTCCGCTCCACGGCCGGGTTATAGACGTTCCAGTCGCGCACTTCGAGCACTACCTCGTCGGAGCGGGTGTGGGTGCGCTCGGGGAAGATGTTGTCGATCTCGCGGCCGACCATGTGCTTGATGATCTCTTGCTCCGACACCTGCCTCTCGCGGTTGTCCAGCGTGGCGATGGAGCGGCCGTCGCGGATGACGGTCACGGTGTCGGCGATCTCCAGCACTTCCTTCAGCTTGTGGGAGATCATGATCGACGTAACGCCCTGCTCCTTCAGGTCACGCATCAGGCCGAAGAGGTTGTCCACGTCCCCCTCGTTCAGGGCCGAGGTGGGCTCGTCGAGGATGAGCAAGCGCACGTCCTTCACCAGCGCCTTGGCGATCTCCACCAGCTGCTGCTGCCCCACGCCCAGCTCGACGATCTTGGCCGCGGCGTTGACGTTGAGCTTGACTTTCCGCAGCATGGCCGTGGCCTGCTTGATCGTCTCGTTCCAGTCGACGCGAATACCGTTGCGAATTTCGTCCCCCAGGAAGATGTTCTCGTAGACGGTGAGTTCGGGGATGAGGGCTAGCTCTTGATAGATAATGGCAATGCCGGCCCGCTCGCTGTCGCGGATGCCGCCGAACTGCTGCAACTCACCGTTCAGGTAAATCTCGCCGCTGTACTCTCCATAGGGGTAGACGCCGCTCAGGATCTTCATCAAGGTCGATTTCCCCGCCCCGTTTTCGCCCACCAGGCAGTGAATCTCCCCCTCTTTCACGCGAAAGCTGATGTTGTCCAGAGCCTTGACGCCGGGGAACTCCTTGGTGATGTTCCGCATTTCCAGGATGACATTGTC
>CAYNOL010000168.1:0-7013 GCA_964398825.1 uncultured Ardenticatenaceae bacterium | reverse complement strand
CGCTGTTGGGCGGCACCATGCGCGCGCCGGTGGCGGCCAGCACCAGGCTCTTGCCCGAGCGGGTGCGCGTCTCGATCTCTCGCTTCTCTCCCGCGGGCGGCAGATGAGCCAGAAAGGTGTCCCCATGGGCGGCGTCGGGCGGCGGCAGCAGCTCGTTGATCGGCCGCCCCAGCGCCTCATCGCTCTGCCAGCCGGTCATGATCTCCGCCCCCTGGCTCATGAAGGTGATGCGGCCGCGCGTGTCGAAGGTGATCACTCCCTCGACGACGGACTGCACCAGCGTGTTGAGCCAGTCGCGGGCTTGGCTGCGCTCCTCCAGCGCGTCGAGCATCGTCGCCTGGCTGCGCTCCAGCGTGGCCGACAGCGTGGCCAGCTCCGGCGGGCCGTCGAAACGGGGGATGGGGGCGTTCAGCGCGCCGCCGCTGATGCGCTCGGCGGCACGGGTCAGGTCGGTCAGCGGCGCGGTCAGCCGTCGAATGAACAGCGCCCCCAGCAGCGCCCCGGCCAAGGCCACGAGGACACTGCCAACGATGAGGATGGTGCGGGCGTCTCGCTCGGTGGTGATGAGGTCAGAGACGGGCAGGGCCACCTCGGCGTAGAACGCCCCCGCGCTGCCCGGCAAGGGAAATTGGGCGGCGAAGAACGGCTCGCCCCCCGCCTCCAGCGCCCAGCCGTTCGGCGTCAGCTCGGCCAGCAGCGGCCCGGCGGGCATGGTGGTGACGATAGGGCGGCCGCCTTCGGCCAGGATCGACTGCCCCACATCGGTGTTGGCCGCCAGCTGGGCGAGGAATTCGCCGTCGAGCCGCAGCCCGGCGATGACCATGCCCAGGCTGTCGGGCGACCCGTCGGCGGGCACAGTGCCGCGGGCGAGCATGACCGGGTTGCCCTCCACCAGTTCGACGCCGTTGTCCGGCGCGGCGGTGCACAGGCCGCCGCCCGCGCCGATGACCACCAGCGCCTCGCCCCCGGCGCAGACGGCGATGAGATCCATGTCCGTCTGCTCCTGGAAGGTGATGAGATACGCTTCGAGCGCGGCCGTGTCGTCCTCGGTGATGAGGCGGCGCAGCGTCGGCCGCTCCGACAGCAGAGCCGTCAGATCTTCGACGCGGCCGAGCGCGGCGTCATAGAGCGACTCGGTGGCCCGCTGTGTGGCGTTGACGCGCGCCCACGCCTGCCGCTCCAGCTGTGAGCGGGCCAGCAGATAGGCGGGCACGCCGGCGCTCAGGGTCGTCAGGATGATCAGGACGACGAGGACAATGACCAGCCGCGCGGCCAGGCCGGTGTTGGCGAGCAGGCGCATGGGATGAAGAATTAAACACGGATGGGACACGGATGAAACGGATTTCCAGAGATTAGAGATTGGGAGACTGGGAGACTACCAATCTCAAATCGCCAATCTCTAATAATCCGTATTATCCGTTTTTATCCGTAAAATCCGTGTCCTATCCGTGTTTAATTCCCCTCTTCAATCTGACTACTCCCGCGCCCAGCGGATGGTGATGCCGTCGCGGCCGCTCAGCAGGCGGCGCAGGCGAATGGTGAAGCCCAAATCTGCCCCCCGCGCCTCCAGATAATCGACCGTCCCCTCGTCCAGGTAGTAATCCTGATCCGTCGTCGATTCCTCTTCCAGGGTGTCGATCAGGAACTGCAGCTCCTGCTCCGACAGCTCGCCGATGTGGGTGTTGCTTGAGTCGTATAGTTTTATCATGTTACGCTCCGGTTTTCAGTAGATCAGTATGTCAGTGAGTCTGTACTGACCCTCTGCTCCCTTTCTCCCTTTCAATCTCTCCAGTCTCCCAATCTCTCGGTCTCAATCCACGCCTTTGCCTGCGCGTATCCCGCCTCAATCAGCCCGTCGCAATCGCTGAAATCCCACACGGCCGTCGCCGCCGGGCTGCGCAGCTCCAGATGGTGGACGGGGACGCCACGGGCCGCGGCCAGCTCCTTTTCCAGATAGACGGAGCGGCGGCCCACGGCGTACCACAGGCGGCCGAGCAGCTGGATGAGCTGGTTGTCGCTGCTGGGGAAGGTGGCCGGGTCGTCGAGGTCGAGAGCGATGATCTCCGTCGCGCCCAGATTGAGCGCCGGCTCGATGGGCAGATTGCTGATCGCGCCGCCGTCCATGATGTAGTGGCCGTCGGCCTCGACAGGAGAGAACCACGGCGGCAGGGCCATGGACGCCAGCACACCCTCCAGGATCGAGCCTTCGGGGTTCGTGCCGTAGATGACCGTCTCCCCCTCCGCCAGGTCCGCGCCGATGAGGGCCAGCCGCGGCCCGTCGACGTCGCCGAACGTCAGATCGGGCGTGAAGCCGGTGGCGATGAGGAACTCCTCGGCCCGCTTGCCGCTGGCGAAGCTGAGACGGCCGGCGACGGCCTGGACGGCGAGCCGCGACAGACTGAGGTCGAGGATGTCGGCCGCGGCGATCTTCTGGTAGGCCAGCTCCAGCCCGAACAGCCCCGTTTCGTCGAACCCCCACAGGGCGATGGCGGCCGCGTTGACCGCGCCGATGGAGCTGCCGACGAGCAAGTCGGGCCGCAGCCCGGCCTCATGCAGCGCCCGCAGCGCGCCAACCTGGAACGCCCCCCGCGCCCCACCGCCACCCAACACAAACGCCAAACATTTTGCCATACCACAGTATATATCAGAGTACGGGGAAGATGGAATCACATATTACACGCGGCTGAGGACAGCCGCGTGTAATATGTGTAATCTGTGCTTTCCCCTCTTCATCCCAGTCAATCGGGGCGATCTTCGGTATAATCCCCCTATGCCCAATGACTCCCAGGCGGAGACTATACATAACATTTTGGACCACTATCGCACCTTCGCCGTTGTCGGCTTCAGCGACAGCGACCGGCGGAAGGCAGCTTTCTATGCCCCGGCCTATCTGAAGGGGCACGGGTACACCATCTTGCCCGTCAACCCCAAGCTGACCGTGGGCCTCGGCCGCCCCGCCTACCCCACGCTGCGCGACCTGCCGCCGGGCACCGACGTCGACGTGGTGCTCATCTACCTCTCCGCCAAGCGCGTCGGCCCCGTCGTCGACGAGGCCATCGCCATCGGCGCGAAAGCGGTGTGGCTGCCGGTGGGCGTCGTGGAAGAGGCAGCGGCCGCCCGCGCTCGCGCCGCCGGGCTGGCCGTGGTCATGGATCGCTGTCCCATGGTGGAGCACAAACACCGATGAAACAAGACGACTTTGATATCCCCGAGGTTTTTCGCCGCGCCATGGAAGAGGCGGGCTGGCGGGCGGAGCAGGAAGGCGGCGGCCGTCGCCCCCCGCGCCGCACCGTCTCGCCCCCATCGCGCCCCCGCGGCTTCAACCGCACGCTGCTGCTCATCTTCCTGGCCCTGCTGCTCATCTTCAGCGTGAGCAACATCGCCTCGTTCTACACCGATTACCTCTGGTTCGATGTGCTCGGCTTCCGCGACCTGTTCGTCAAGCGGCTGACGGTGCGCATCGCCGTGTTCGCGGTGGGCTTCGTGCTGGCCGCGGCCATCTTCCTGGGCAACTGGCTGCTGGCCCGGCGGCAGGCGATACGCGTGGCCGGCAGCGAGCCGGGCGTGCTGGCCGACAGTCGCCTGCGCTCGGTCATCGTCGGCGTGGCGGTGGTGCTGGCCTTCCTCTGCGCCACGGCCGCCGCCGCCAACTGGGAGGAGCTGCTGCTCTACCTCAACGCCGAACCGTTCGACATGGCCGATCCCATCTTCGGCCGCGACATCAGCTACTACATCTTCGCCATGCCCGTGCTGCGCCTGCTGCACAGCTGGCTGGGCATCGTGCTGCTCATGGCTCTCATCGGCGTGGTCTTGCTCTACGTCGTCGCCCGGCTGAGCGACTTCCAGCGCGGCCGCTGGCAATCCCTCATCTCGCCGGAGCTGCGCCGCCACGCGTCCATTCTGGGCGGCGTGCTGCTGCTGTTGTGGGCCGGCGGCTACCTGTTCGACATCTACAACCTGCTCTACTCGACGCGCGGCGTGGCCGTCGGCGCGGCCTACACCGACACGACGGCCGTGCTGTGGGCGTTGCGCGCGCAGTTGGCCTTCGCCGCGCTGACGGCGCTGTTCCTGTTCTACAACGCCTTTCGCCCCAGCCCCCGGCTGCTGCTGGGCGGCGTGGGGCTGTGGGTGGTGGCGGCCGTCGTCGGCGGCGCGCTGCTGCCCGGCCTGCTGCAACGCTACACCGTCGAGCCCAATGAGCTGACCCTCGAAGAGCCGTTCATTCGCTACAACATCGATCTGACCCGCTTCGCCTTCGGCCTCGACAAGGTGGAGACGCGCGAATTCGGCCAGGTCGACGACCTGCAACCGGCCGACCTGCTGGACAACGAGGAAGTGCTGCGCAACATCCGGCTGTGGGATTGGCGGCCGTTGCAGCAGACCTACCGCCAACTGCAGGGGCTGCGGCCGTACTACGAGTTCAACGACGTCGACGTCGACCGTTACACCATCGACGGCGAGCAGCGCCAGGTGATGGTCGGCGCGCGCGAGCTGGACAAAAGCAAGCTGCCCGCGCCGTCGTGGGTCAACCGCAATCTGGAGTTCACCCACGGCTACGGCCTCGTCATGAACCCGGTCAACGAGGTCTCCCCCGAGGGGCAGCCGGAGTTCTTCATCCAGGACTTCCCCCCCGCCAGCCGCGTCGAGATCGAAGTCACCCGGCCGGAGATCTACTACGGCGAGATGACCTTCGACACCGTCTACGTCAGCAGCAGCCGGCAGGAGTTTGACTACCCCAGCGGCGACGAAAACGTCTACACGAATTACGAGGGCGAGGGAGGCGTCGTGCTCGACTCGTTCGTCAAGCGGCTGGCCTTCGCGCTGCGCCAGAGCGACCCCAATGTGATGCTCAACAACGACATCACCAGCACCACCCGCGCCCAGTACCAGCGGCAAATTCAGGAGCGCATCCGCCAGCTGACGCCGTTCCTCGTGCTCGACGCCGACCCGTACCTGGTGGTCAACGACGACGGGCGGCTGTTCTGGATTCAGGACGCCTACACCGTCAGCGACGCCTTCCCCTACGCCACGCCGGTGCGCTTCACCGAGCGGCCGAGCGCCACCCCGCCCGGCTCTTCGTCTGGCCAATTCAACCGCACGCACACCATCAACTACATCCGCAACTCCGTCAAGATCATCACCGACGCCTACCACGGTTCGGTCACCTACTATCTGGCCGACGACACCGACCCGATCATCCTCAGCTACGACCGCGCCTTCCCCGGCCTCTTCCGCGCCATGGACGAGATGCCCGACGACCTGGCCGCCCACCTGCGCTACCCCGAAGACCTGTTCAGCATCCAGGCCCGCCAGTACATCACCTACCACATGACCAACGTCCGCGTCTTCTATAATAAAGAAGACCTGTGGCAGATCCCGACGGAGATCTCCGAGACGGGCGAGGGATTGGTGGAGCCGTACTACGTCACGCTGCCGCTGCCGAGCTCGACCGAGCCGGAGTACCTGCTCATCATGCCATTCAACCCGGCCACGCGCAACAACATGATCGGCTGGATGGCGGCGCGCAACGACCCCGGCGTCTATGGCCAGCTCATCGTCTACGAGCTGCCCAAGCAGGAGCTCATCTTCGGCCCGCTGCAGATCGAGGGGCGCATCGACCAGGAGCCGGTCATCTCGCAGCAATTCTCGCTGTGGAACCAGCGCGGCTCCGGCGTCATCCGCGGCAACCTGCTAGTGCTGCCCATCGGCAACAGCTTCCTCTACATCGAGCCGATCTACCTGCTGAGCGAGACGAGCGCCCTGCCGGAGCTGAAGCGCATCGTCACCGCCAGCAACACGGCCATCGCCATGGAAGAAACGCTCGACGAGTCGCTGCTGACGCTGGCCGCCGGCGGCGCGACGACGCTGCTGCCGCTGCCGGGCGAGGAGGACGTGCCCGCGCCGACCACGCCCGCTACGCCACGGCCGACCCCGCCGGCCGTGCCCGAGACACTCGACGAGCTTGTGGCCGCGGCCAACGCCCATCTGCGCGCGGCCGAGGCCGCCCAACGCGACGGCGACTGGGCCACCTACGGCCGCGAGCTCGATTCATTGCGCGCCGTGCTCGACCAACTGGCTACGTTGCTGGAGCAAAGTGAATAAATCGTCAAAGATTCAGCGATCATCAGCCCCACTGTAATCCCCGACACACCCCGCCGCCCTCAACGGCGGTATGATTGAAGTGTGTATATTTCACTACGTCAATCAAACGACCTGACAGGTGGACGCGAAACCGTTTTGGAGCAACCAAAACCCCCTTGCGCCCACCTGTCAGCTCTTTAAGCACAACTGAGTCATGATTATCGCCATGTTCCTCGCCCATCTGGTGGGCGATTACGTTTTACAATGGGACGGGCTGGCCCAATGGAAAGCCCGAGAGATGCGCGGGGTGATCGTTCACAGCCTCATCCTGCTGGTTACGACTTTTCTGTTCGCGCTCCCGTTCGACCCCATCTGGTGGCGCGGCATCCTGCTCATCGGTCTGAGCCACTTCCTCATCGACGCGCTGGGCTACTACTTCCGCCCGCGCATGAATCCCTTGCTGCGCTTCTTCCTCGACCAAATCGGCCACTTCGGCTTCATCATCCTGGCTCTCGTCTGGGGTGGATATCTGCAATGGGGCAACATCTGGGGCGGCATCGTGGAGAGCGCCCGAGCCGCGCCGCTGGGGACGACGCTGCTGGGGTACGCCTTCCTCACCATGCCCGCCTGGGTGCTGCTGAAGTTCCTCGTCTACGCTCTGGTGAAAGGCCAACCGCCCAACTTCCCGGCCGGGCCCAACAAATTCGTCGGCATCACCGAGCGACTGCTGGTGGCTACGCTGGTGCTGTTCGGGCAGGTGCTGCTCGTTCCTCTCGTCGCCCTGCCCCGCCTCATCGCCGAATGGCCGCGCGTGACGGGCAGGGACGGGGATGGGGTGTATGTGGCGGAGTTGATCGCCAGCGTGGCGTTGGCCGTGGGGGTGGGGTGGGGGCTGCACCTGTTGCGGATTTAGGGGGAGAATTAAACATGGG